>NZ_JBVIGA010000037.1:0-63503 GCF_055571035.1 Streptomyces malachitofuscus
CACAACCCCGCCAACGACACCATCACAGCCCACAACACCGGCTGCACCACATCAACCCGCTCCAACGCCTCCTCATCACCCAGCACATCCACCAAAGACCACTCAACAAACGGCGCCAACGCCTCCCCACAACGCCCCATCCACTCCGCGAACACCACCGACTCCGCCAGCAACTCCACCGCCATCCCCACCCACTGCGCCCCCTGACCCGGGAACACAAACACCACACCCCCGCAACCACCCGCAGAAACAGACCCGGACACCTCCCCGGCAAAAGCACCCAGACGCTCCACCGCCTCCTCACGACCACCGGCAACAACCACACCCCGATGACCGAACACCGGACGCGACATCAAAGACAGCGCCACATCAGGCAGAGCAACCCCCTCACGCTCCGCCAGAAACGCACCCAGCCGACCCGCCTGCGCACGCAACGCCTCAGGACTCCTACCGGACAGAACCAACGGCACCGGAACCCCGGAAACCGCGGGAGCCGCAGGAGCCGCGGGGGTCCCGGCGGGCTCCTCCGCCGGGGCCTGCTCCAGGATGACGTGGGCGTTGGTGCCGCTGATCCCGAAGGAGGAGACGCCCGCGCGCCGCGGTTCGTCGCGCTCCGGCCAGTCGCGGGCCTCGGTGAGGAGCTCCACCGCGCCGGAGGTCCAGTCGACCTCGGGCGTGGGGGCGTCGACGTGCAGCGTCTTCGGCAGCACCCCGTGCCGCATCGCCTGCACCATCTTGATCACACCCGCCACGCCCGCGGCGGCCTGCGTGTGGCCGACGTTCGACTTCAGCGAGCCCAGCCACAGCGGCGCGCCCTCCGGGCGGGAGCGCCCGTAGGTGGCGAGGAGGGCCTGGGCCTCGATCGGGTCGCCGAGGGACGTGCCGGTGCCGTGGGCCTCCACCACGTCGACGTCGGCGGGCGAGAGGCGGGCGTTCTCCAGTGCCTGGCGGATCACCCGCTGCTGCGAGGGACCGTTCGGCGCGGTCAGGCCGTTGGACGCGCCGTCCTGGTTCACCGCGCTGCCCCGCACCACAGCCAGGACCTGATGGCCGTTGCGGCGGGCGTCCGACAGACGCTCCAGCAGCAGCACGCCCACGCCCTCGGCCCAGGCGGTGCCGTCGGCGCCGGCGGCGAAGGCCTTGACGCGGCCGTCCGCGGCCAGGCCGCGCTGCCGGGAGAACTCCACGAAGGCGCCCGGGGTGGACATGACGGCCACGCCGCCCGCGAGGGCGAGGGTGCACTCGCCGCTGCGCAGCGACTGGGCGGCGAGGTGGATGGCGACCAGCGACGAGGAGCAGGCGGTGTCGATCGTCACGGCGGGGCCCTCGAGGCCGAGGGTGTACGCGACGCGGCCGGACACGACGCTGCCGGCGCCGCCGGTGAGGACGTACCCCTCGATCTCCTCGGAGCCGGTGCCCATGCGCGGGGCGTACTCCTGGCCGGCGACGCCGGTGAAGACGCCGACGCTCTCGCCCTTGAGGGCGGTGGGGTCGATCCCGGCGCGCTCCAGGGTCTCCCAGGAGGTCTCCAGGAGGAGCCGCTGCTGCGGGTCCATCGCCAGTGCCTCGCGCGGCGAGATCCCGAAGAACTCGGCGTCGAAGCCGGCCACGTCGTCGAGGAACCCGCCCTCGCGGACGTAGGACGTGCCGGACACGTCGGGGTCGGGGTCGTAGAGGCCGTCGAGGTCCCAGCCGCGGTCGGCGGGGAACGGGCCGACGGCGTCGACGCCGTCGGACACCAGCCGCCACAGGTCGTCGGGGGAGGTCACTCCGCCGGGCAGCCGGCATCCCATGGCGACGACGGCGACGGGTTCGGTGCGCCGGTTCTGCTCGTCGCGCAGCTTCTCCCGCGTCTGCTGCAGCTCGGCCGAGACCCGCTTGAGGTAGGTGAGCGCCTTGTCGTCGGTGGTCATGGAACCTGATCTCCTCTTGGGGTGCCTGAGGGCGGGTCAGCCGAGCCCGAGCTCGTTGTCGATGAAGGCGTAGACGTCGTCGGCGGAGGCGGCTTCGAGCCCCCGGGTCCGGTCGGTGTTCTCGGCGGGGCCGCCGGCCAGGCCGGCCTCTTCGAGGCGCGATCCGAGGAAGCGCAGGCGGGAGTGGATGCCGGAGTGCTCCAGCTCCTCCGCCAGCAGGGCGTCGAGCGCCGCTTCCAGGGCGTCGAGTTTGGTGGTGACCGGGTCGGACTCCTGGTCGATGGCCTTGAGCAGGTAATCGGCGAGAGCGGTGGGCGCCGGGTAGTCGAAGACGGCCGTCGTCGGCAGTCCGGTGCCGGCCGCCTTGGCGAGCCGGTTGCGCAGTTCCACCGCGGTGAGCGAGTCGAACCCGGCCTCCTTGAAGGCGCGTTCGGGGACGACCAGTGAGGCGTCGGCGTGGCCGAGGACGGTGGCGGCCTCGCGGCGGACCACGTCCAGGACGAGGGCGGCCTTCTCCGCCGCGGGGAGTCCGGCGAGCCGTTCGGCCAGGGTGTGACCGGGGGCCGTGGCGGCGGCCGCGGTCCGGCGTGGCGCGCGCACGAGCGCGCGCAGCATCGGCGGGAGGGTGCCGGTCGCGGCGCGTTCGCGCAGCACACCGAGGTCGAGGCGGGTCGGTACGAGGACCGGTTCGGCGCTCGTCAGGGCGGCGTCGAGGAGGGCCAGGCCGTCCTCGGCCGTCAGTCCCACCATGCCGTCGCGCGCGGTGCGCCGCAGGTCGGCCTCGGCGAGGCTGCCGGTCATGCCGCTGGCGTGGGACCACAGGCCCCAGGCGAGTGACGTGGCGGGCAGTCCCTCGGACCGGCGGGCGCGGGCGAGGCCGTCCAGGAAGGAGTTGGCGGCCGCGTAGTTGGCCTGTCCGGGGTTGCCGAGGGTGCCTGCGGCCGAGGAGAACAGCACCAGGGCGGCGAGGTCGAGGTCCCGGGTCAGGTCGTGCAGGTGGAGGGCGGCGTCGGCCTTGGGGCGCAGGACGCCGGCCGTTCGCGCGGGGGTGAGGGAGGCCAGGACGCCGTCGTCGACGACGCCCGCGGTGTGCACGACCGCCGTGAGGGGCGCGGTCGCCGGGACGGAGGCCAGCAGCGCGGCCAGCGCGTCGCGGTCGGCGGCGTCGCAGGCCTCGACGGTGACGTTCGCGCCCAGTGCGGTGAGTTCGGCGGCGAGGTCGCGGGCGCCGGGCGCGTCGGGGCCGCTCCTGCTGGTGAGGAGCAGGTTGCGGGCGCCATGGGCGGTGACGAGGTGGCGGGCGACGAGCGCGCCGAGGGAGCCGGTGCCGCCGGTGACCAGGACGGTGCCGTCGGGGTCGGGCCGGCGCGGCAGGGTCAGGACGGCCTTGCCGGTGTGGCGGGCCCTGCTGAGGTGCCGGAAGGCGTCCGGGGCCCGGCGTACGTCCCACGCGGTGACGGGCAGGGGGGTGAGGGCGCCGCGGTCGAAGAGGCCGGCGAGTTCGTCGAGCAGTTCGCGCACCCGGTCGTGGTCGGCCTCGACGAGGTCATAGGCGCGGTACCGCACGCCCGGGTGGCGTTCGGCGACCTCGGTGGCGTCGCGGATGTCGGTCTTGCCCATTTCGAGGAAGCGGCCGCCGCGCGGGAGCAGGCGCAGTGACGCGTCGACGAACTCGCCGGCCAGGGCGTCGAGGACGACGTCGACGCCGCGTCCGCCGGTGGTGTCGAGGAAGCGCTGTTCGAAGTCGGTGGTGCGGGAGTTGGCGATGTGGGCGTCGTCGAGTCCCTGGGCGCGCAGGCTGTCCCACTTGCCGGGGCTCGCGGTGCCGAGGACGTCGGCGCCGAGGTGGCGCGCGATCTGGACGGCGGCCATGCCGACGCCGCCGGCCGCGGCGTGGACGAGGACGGTCTCGCCGGGCCGGACGTCGGCCAGGTCGCGCAGGCCGTAGAGGGCGGTGAGGAACGCGATGGGCGCGGCGGCGGCCTGGGCGAAGGTCCAGCCGGCGGGGACGCGGACGAGTCTGCGGTGGTCGGTGGTGGCCTCGGGGCCGAAGGCGCCGCCCGGGAACAGTCCCATGACCCGGTCGCCGGGCTCCAGTCCGTCGACGCCGGGGCCGGTGGCGAGGACGACGCCGGCGGCCTCGCCGCCGATCGCGGCGTCGCCGGGGTACATGTCCAGGGCGACCATGACGTCGCGGAAGTTGATGCCCGCGGCACGGACGGCGACGCGTACCTGGCCGTGGGCCGGGGGTCCGGGGTCGGCGTCCGGCACGAGGGCAAGGTTCTCCAGGGTGCCGGGCCCGGTGGTGTCGAGGTGCCAGGCGCCGGTGTCGGCGGGGACGGCCAGGGCGGGCGCGGCGGCGGACACGAGGCGGGGCACGGTGACCTCGCCGTCCCGTACCGCGAACTGCGTCTCCTCCAGCGCGTCGGCGACGGCGGGGATCCCGGTGAGCGCGTCGCGGGAGGTGTCGAGGGGGTCGGTGTCGGCGAGGAGGAGGCGGCCGGGGTGCTCGGACTGGGCGGAGCGCACGAGGCCCCACACGGCGGCCGCGGCCGGGTCGGTGACGGTCTCGCCGTCGCGGACGGTGACGGCGCCGTGGGTGAGCACCAGGAGGCGTGCGGCCTCGTCGGTCCCGGTGTCGGCGAGGAACGTCTGCAGGTGGGCGAGGACGCGTGCGGTCAGCGCGTGCACGTCCTCGGGCCGGGTGCCGTCGCCGGTGGCGTCCAGGACGCGGACGCCGTCGAGGCCGTCGGGGCGGGCCGTGACCGTCAGCGGTGTCCACTCGGTGCGGAACAGCGACGCGTGTCCGGTCGGGCCGGTGGCGCGCAGCCGTTCGGCGGCCACGGGGCGCAGGACGAGGGAGTCGACGTCGGCGACCGGTGCGCCGGCGGGGTCGGTGACGCGCAGGCGGACCGTGTTCTCCCCGGCGGGGGTGAGCCGTACCCTCAGGGCCTCGGCGCCGGTGGCGTGCAGGCGTACGCCGTTCCACGCGAAGGGCAGCAGGCGGGATCCGTCGGCGGGTTCGTCGACGGCGCCGAAGGCGCTGGGGTGCAGGGCGGCGTCGAAGAGGGCGGGGTGCAGGCCGAAGAGGGCCGCGTCGTCGCGGTGTTCGTCGTCGAGGGCGACCTCGGCGAAGACCTCCTCGCCGAGCGTCCACGCGGCGCGCAGTCCCTGGAAGGCGGGGCCGTAGGCGTAGCCCTCGCGGGCGCGCCGCGGGTAGAAGTCGGTGACGGGCACGGCCGTGGCGCCCGGCGGGGGCCAGGCTCCGGTGTCGGGGGCGGGGGCGTCGGCGGGTGCGGTGAGGGTGCCGCTCGCGTGGCGGGTCCAGGGTCCCTCGTCGCCGTCGGGGCGGGAGTGGACGGAGACGGGGCGGTCACCGGCCTCGTCGGGGGCGCCGGCGTGCACCCGGATGCGGACGGCGCCGGTCTCGGGCAGGACCAGGGGTGCGGCCAGGACGAGTTCGCGGACGGCGCCGCAGCCGACCTCGTCGCCGGCCCGGAGGGCCATCTCGACGAGGGCCGTGCCGGGCAGCAGGACGGTGCCGCCCACGGCGTGGTCGGCGAGCCAGGGCCGGTCGGCCGGGGAGAGGCGGCCGGTGAGGGTGACGGCGTCGGCCTCGGGCACGTCCACGGTCGCGTCGAGCAGCGGGTGCCGGGCCGCGGTGATGCCCGCGGCGTCCAGGTCGCCGGCGGCGGGGGCGGCGTCGAGCCAGTAGCGCCGGTGCTGGAAGGCGTAGGTGGGGACGACGGGGGTGGGGCGGGCGGAGCCGCCCGCGAGCAGGGCGGTCCAGTCGACGGGGGCGCCCCTGGTGTGGGCGCGGCCGACGGCCGTGAGGAGCGTCGCGGGTTCGGGCCGGCCGTCGCGCAGGGCGGCCACACAGTCGACGTCCTCGGGGAGGGCGTCCTGCGCCATGGCGGTCAGCACACCGCCCGGGCCGAGTTCGAGCACGGTGGTGACGCCCTGTTCGCGCAGGGTGCGCAGGCCGTCGGCGAAGCGGACGGTGCCGCGGACGTGCCGCACCCAGTAGTCGGGGGTGCGCAGTGCGCCGGGGTCGGCGAGGGCGCCGGTGAGGTTGGAGACGACGGGCAGGTCCGGGGCGTGGAAGTCGAGCCGGGCGGCGACGTCGCGGAAGGCGTCGAGCATGGGTTCCATGCGGGCCGAGTGGAAGGCGTGCGAGACGCGCAGCCGCTTCGTCCTGCGGCCGAGGGCCGCGAACCGGGCGGCCACCGCCTCGACGGCGGAGGTGTCGCCGGAGAGGACCACGGCCTCGGGGCCGTTGAGCGCCGCGACGGCGACCGCCCCGGTCGTCTCGGCGGCGACCTCGTCCTCGGTGGCCTGCACGGCGATCATGGCGCCGCCCTCGGGGAGGCGCTGCATCATCGCGCCGCGGGCGGCGACGAGGGCCGCGGCGTCCTCCAGGGACCAGACGCCGGCGACGTGGGCGGCGGCGAGTTCGCCGATGGAGTGGCCGGCGACCAGGTCGGGGCGCAGGCCCCAGGACTCGACGAGCCGGTGGAGGGCGACGCCCACGGCGAAGAGGGCCGCCTGGGTGTAGGCGGTACGGTCGAGCAGTTCCGCCTCGGGGGTGCCGGGTGCGGCGAAGACGACGTCGCGCAGGGGGCGTTCGAGTCCGTGGTCGAGGGCGGCGCAGGCCGCGTCGAAGGCGCGGGCGTAGGCGGGGAAGGCGTCGTACAGCTCGCGGCCCGCTCCGGGGCGTTGGGCGCCCTGGCCGGAGAAGACGAACGCGAGCCGGCCGCCGGTGGCGGTGCCGGTGGTGCCGTCGCCGTCGGCGAGGGCGGTCAGGGCGGTGCGGGCCTCCCGCGCGCAGGAGGCGACGACGACCCCCCGGTGGTCGAAGGCCCGGCGTCCGGCGAGGGTGAGGGCGACGTCGGCCGGGTCGGGGGCGTCCTCGGCCCCGAGGAGGGCGGCGACGCGTCCGGCCTGGGCGCGCAGGGCCTCGGGGGACTTGGCGGACAGGACGTACGGGAGGAGTCCGTCGGGCAGGGCGCGTTCCGGCGTGCCGGCCGGGGACGGTACGCCGACGGGCGGGGCCGCGGGGTTCTCGGGCTGTTCGAGGAGGACGTGGGCGTTGGTGCCGCTGATCCCGAAGGAGGAGACGCCCGCGCGGCGCGGGTGCCCGGTCTCGGGCCAGGGCCGGGACTCGGTGAGGAGTTCGACGGCGCCGCGGGTCCAGTCGACCTCGGGCGTGGGGGCGTCGACGTGCAGCGTCTTCGGCAGCACGCCGTGCCGCATCGCCTGCACCATCTTGATCACACCCGCCGCGCCCGCGGCGGCCTGGGCGTGTCCGATGTTCGACTTCAACGACCCCAGCCACAGCGGCCGGTCGTCGCCGGGGCGTTCCTGCCCGTAGGTGGCGAGGAGAGCCTGGGCCTCGATGGGGTCGCCGAGGGACGTGCCGGTGCCGTGGGCCTCGACCGCGTCCACGTCGGCCGCCGACAGACCGGCGTTGGCCAGCGCCTGCCGGATCACCCGCTGCTGCGCAGGACCGTTCGGCGCGGTCAGGCCGTTGGACGCTCCGTCCTGGTTCACCGCGCTGCCCCGCACCACGGCCAGGACCTCGTGGCCGTTGCGGCGGGCGTCGGAGAGCCGTTCGAGGAGCAGCAGGGCCACTCCCTCGGACCAGTTCGTGCCGTTCGCGCCCGCGGCGAAGGCCTTGACGCGGCCGTCGGGGGCGAGGCCGCGCTGCCGCGAGAACTCGACGAAGCTGGAGGGGGTCGACATCACGGCGACGCCGCCGGCCAGCGCCAGGGAGCACTCCCCGGTGCGCAGCGCCTGGGCGGCCAGGTGCAGGGCGACCAGCGAGGACGAGCAGGCGGTGTCCACCGTCACGGCGGGGCCCTCGAAGCCGAAGGTGTAGGACACCCGGCCGGAGAGGACGCTGCCGGCGCCGCCGACGCCGAGGTAGCCCTCGACCTCCTTGGCGGGCCGTACCGCGCGGGTGGTGTAGTCGTGGTACATGGATCCGGCGAAGACGCCGATGTCGGCGCCGCGCAGCGTGTCCACGTCCAGTCCGGCGCGTTCGAAGACCTCCCAGGAGGTCTCCAGGAGGAGCCGCTGCTGGGGGTCCATCGCGACGGCCTCGCGCGGGGAGATCCCGAAGAACTCGGCGTCGAAGCCGGCGACGTCGTCGAGGAACCCGCCCTCCATGACGTAGGACTTCCCGGCCGCGTCGGGGTCGGGGTCGTACAGGTCGCCGAGGTTCCAGCCGCGGTCGGCGGGGAACGGGGAGCGGCCCTCGCCGCCGTCGGCAACGAGGCGCCACAGGTCCTCGGGCGAGGAGACGCCGCCGGGCAGCCGGCAGCCCATCGAGACGATGGCGATCGGGTCGTCGTCGGGGGCCGCCGCGCGGCGGGCGGAGGGGGCGGGCTCGTCGGCCGGCCCGCCGTAGACCTCGCGCAGCAGTTGCCGGGCCAGGGCCTCGGGGGTGGGGTGGTCGAAGGCGCTGGTGGCGGGGAGCCGCAGTCCGGTGGCGGTGTTGAGCCGGTCGCGCAGGGAGACCGCCATCAGGGAGGTGAACCCCAGTTCCTTGAAGGCGCGGCCGGCCCGGACGTCCTCGGGGCCGTCGTGACCGAGGACGGTGGCGGTCTCGTCCCGCACCAGCCGCAGGAGGTGCTCCTCGCGCTCCTCCTCGGGCAGGCCCTCCAGCCGGTCGCGCAGGTCGGCGTTCCCGGCCGGCTCCCGGCGGGCCGTGATGTCGATCAGTCCGCGCAGCGGGGCGGGGACCGGGCCGGTGAGCAGGGCGGCGTTGTCGAGGCGCATCGCGACGAACGCGGCCTCTCCCACGGCGTGCGCGGCGTCGAACATCACCAGCGCCTGCTGTTCGGTGAGTTCGCCCGCCCCGTAGGGGACGGCGCCCGCGGCGGCGCCGTCGGCCCAGGGGCCCCAGGACAGGGACAGGGAGGGCAGGCCGTCGGCGCGCCGGTGATGGGCCAGGGCGTCCAGGGCGGCGCACTCGGAGGCGATGTCGCCGGCGCCGGGGGCGCCGAGGACGCCGACGGGCGAGGAGCACAGGACGAACGCGCGCAGGTCGAGGCCGGCGGTCAGGTCGTGCAGTGCGTGGGCGGCGGCGGACACCGCGCCGGTGCCGGTGATCTCCTCCGCGTGCACGACGGCCGTCAGCGGGGGCCTGCCCCGGTCGGCCAGCAGTGCGGAGAGGGCGTCCCGGTCGCTCGGGTCGCAGGCGACGGCGGTGGCGCGGGCGCCGGTCCGGGCGATGTCCTCGCACAGGCTCTGTACGCTCTCGTCGCCGTGGCCCGGCGTGTGGGCGAGGAGCAGGTGGCGGGCGCCGTGCGCGGTCGCGAGGTGGCGGGCGAGGACCGCGCCCTGGATCGTGGCGGCGCCGGTGACGAGGACCGTCCCGTCGGGGTCGAGCAGCGGACGCGGCGCCTCCTCGACGTCCATGGAGACGCGGGCCAGTCGCGGCAGGAGGGCGACGCCGGAGCGGACGGCGAACTGCGGCTCGCCGGCGGCGACCGCGGCGACCAGGGGCCGTGCGCCGTCGGCGCCGAGGCCGTCGGTGTCGAGGTCGGCGAGGACGAGCCGGCCGGGGTACTGGGTCTGCAGGGCGCGGACGAGGCCCCACAGCGGGGTGTGCGCGGGATCCAGCACGTCCTCGCCGTCGCCGGCGGCCACGGCGCGCCGGGTGAGCACGACGAGCGTGACGTGCCGGTCGTGGTCGTCGGCCAGCCGGTCCTGGAGGGAGGCGGTGAACTCCTCGATGCCCGCGCCGGAGTCGTAGGCGGTGCGGTCCAGGAGGAGGACGTCGGTGCCGTGGGCCGGGGTGCGGACGGCGGCCCGGTCGGAGAGGACCTCGCACGGGGTGCCGGTGTCGCGCAGCGCGGCGGCCACGCCGAGCGGGTCGGGGCCGGCCAGGGCCCAGCCGCGCTGCCCGTCCCGGGTCCCGCCGAGCGGGAGCGGGGAGCTGGGTATCCAGTCGACGCGGAACAGCGAGTCGTACAGGCCGCTGCTGGTGGCGCGCAGCCGCGCGGGTGTCTCCAGGAGCCGGTGCCGGACGATCTTGCCGGAGGCGGTGCGCGGGATCGCCTCGATCTCGTAGAGCTCCTCGGGCACCTTGAAGTAGGAGAGGCGGTCGCGGCACGCGGCGAACAGCGCTTCGGTGTCCGGTCCCTGGGGGCCGGGGACGATGAACGCGACCGGTACCTCGCCGAGCACGTCGTGCGGCTTGCCGACCACCGCGACGTCGGCGACGCCGGGGACGGCGCGCAGGACCTCCTCCACCTCGCCGGGGTGGATGTTCTCCCCCGCGCGGATGATCAGTTCCTTCCTGCGGCCGGTGATGGTGAAGTACCCGGCCTCGTCGCAGCGGGCCAGGTCGCCGGTGCGGTACCAGCCGTCGTGGAAGGCGGCCGCAGTGGCCTCGGGCTGGTTGTGGTAGCCGGCCATGACGCTCGGGCCGCGCACCCACACCTCGCCCTCACGGCCGTCGGCGACGTCCTCGCCGGTCTGCGTGTCGACCAGGCGCACGCCCAGTCCCACCACCGGCAGTCCGCAGGAGCCCTCCGTGCGGGCGCCCGAGGGCCAGTTGACGGTGATGGCGCCGCAGGTCTCGGTGGAGCCGTAGGCGTCGATGAGGGGGATGCCGAAGACGCTCTCGAACGAGCGGCGCAGCGAGGCGGTGGTGACCGCGCCGCCGACCAGGGCCACCCGGAGCCGGGGGGCGGTGAAGCCGCGGTCGCGGGCGGCGTCGAGCAGGTAGTGCAGCAGAGTGGGGACGCCGGCCAGGAAGGTGGCGCGCTCCTCCTCCAGTGCGGTCAGCACGTCCTCGGCGGACAGGCCGTCGACGATGCGGGCGGTGGCGCCGACGGCCACCACGGAGAGCACGCAGGCGATGTGCGAGAGGCTGTGGAAGAGGGGGAGCGGCCAGACGACCCGGTCCTCGGGGCCCAGTCCGGGCACCGGCACGTAGCAGGCGGCCACCGACCACAGGCAGTTGCGCTGGGTGGAGAGGACTCCCTTGGGCAGACCGGTGGTTCCGGAGGTGTAGAGCATCCATGCGTGGTCGTCGAGCCCGAGGTCGTCCCGGGCCGGCGTGGCGGGCTCACGGGTCGCGAAGGCCTCGTAGGAGAGGAAGCCGGGCGGCAGCGGCTCGTCGCCGACCAGGACCACGGTCAGGTGGGGCCGGTCGGGCAGCAGGCGCCGCAGTTGTTCCACGTGCGGGTGGTCGGTGACGACGACCCGGGCGCCGCTGTCGTCGAGGAGGTGGGCGAGTTCCGCGTCGCTGCTGCGCGGGTTGACCGGGACGCCGATGGCACTGGCGCGCGTGATGGCGTAGTAGCTCTCGACGGTCTCGACGCGGTTGCCCAGACAGATCGCGGCACGATCACCCGGTTGCAGTCGCACATCAACGAGGTGCCCGGCCAGCCGCCTCGTGCGTGCCTCCAGATCGGCGTAACTGACGCTCCGTCGGGCATCGCGGTAGGCGACCTTGGCTCCGAAGTGCCGTGCCTGGTGGGCCAGCAGCTCGGGGAGCGGCCGGATCAGCTCCGTACGCAACATGTGTCGACATCCCTCCGGGGCGACAGCAGACGGGCAGCCCGCAATGGCAGATGGTTCGCCCTACCCGGGACAGTCTTGTCACCCGTCACGTCTCACGGCCCCCCTCATCACCCCCCTAGGCATCCCTAACCTGAAGAGTGACCAGAATTAATTCGCAGGGCGTTTGGTGCGGCGGGCCTGCGACATTAGGCTCCGGCGCCGGACCACTAGTCACTGCGTTGTCGGCCGTCGGCCCGAAATACCCCCGCGGAAAGCGGGCGTCGCATTCCGCCGCCGCCTCGGGATCGGGACGTTTCCCGGGTCGCCTCCGCCGTGGCGGGACCCTCAGGAAAAGGGACACGCGCAGACATGACGGATTCCGTACACCCCTACACCCGCATCCAGGTGGAACTCGGTGAGCGCTCCTACCCGGTCGACATCGGCCCCGGGGTGCGGCACTCGCTCTCCGGCGTCGTCGAGCGGCTGGGAGCGCGGCGCGCCGCGGTGGTCTCGGCCCGGCCCGACGCCTGGGTGCCCGACCCCGGGGTGCCCTCGCTGGTCGTGCAGGCACGCGACGGCGAGAAGGACAAGACCCTCGGCACGGTCGAGTCCCTGTGCCGGGAGTTCGTGCGGTTCGGCCTGACCCGTGACGACGTGGTCGTCTCCGTGGGCGGCGGCACGACGACGGACGTCGTGGGTCTCGCCGCCGCCCTGTTCCACCGCGGGGTGCCCGTGGTGCATCTGCCGACGACGCTGCTCGCGCAGGTGGACGCCAGCGTCGGCGGCAAGACCGCGGTGAACACGCCCGAGGGCAAGAACCTCGTCGGCGCCTACTGGCAGCCCAGCGCCGTGCTGTGCGACACGGACTATCTGGAGACCCTGCCGGAGCGGGAGATGCTCAACGGCTACGGGGAGATCGCCCGCTGCCACTTCATCGGCGCCGGCGACCTGCGGGAGCTGTCGCTGCCCGGGCAGATCGCGGCGAGCGTGGCGCGCAAGGCGCAGATCGTGTCCGCCGACGAGCGCGACACCGGTCTGCGTCATCTCCTCAACTACGGCCACACGCTGGGCCACGCGCTGGAGCTGGCGACGGACTTCCGGCTGCGGCACGGGGAGGCGGTGGCGGTCGGCACCGTGTTCGCGGGGCGGCTCGCCCTGGCCCTGGACCGGATCGACGAGCGGCGGGCGGAGGAGCACCTGGAGGTGGTGCGCCACTACGGGCTGCCGCACGAGCTGCCCGCGGACGTCTCCCCGGACCGGCTGGTCGAGCTCGTGCGGCTGGACAAGAAGGCGACGAAGGGGCTGACGTTCGTGCTGGACGGCAAGGAGGGGGCCGAGTTGGTGCGCGACCTGCCGGAGGACGTCGTCGCGCGGGTGCTGGCGGAGATGCCGCGTTCGGCGGAGTGAGAACGGCTGAGGGGGAGGTGTGAGGGCCGGGGCGTCCGCGGGTGCCCCGGCCCTCACGCCTCCGCGTTCCCGGTCCTGGCCAGCAGGACGGCGCCGTGCAGTGAGGAGAGGCCGCCGAGCCGGGCGGGCCGTACGGCCGGCGCCGGATGGCCGGGGCGGGCCAGGAGCGCCGTCCGGGCGGCGAGCATGTCGGTGAGGCCGGGCAGGCCGTCGGCGAATCCGCCGCCGACCACGACGGTCATGGGGTGCAGGAGTTCGCACACCCCGACGGCCGCGGCGGCCAGGGCCGCGCACCCCTCGCCCACCGGGCCGGTGGCCCAGGGGGCGCCGTCGGCGAATCCCCGCACCAGTTCCTCGTAGGCGACCTCGGCGCCGCGGGCGCGCGCGGCGGCGCGCAGCAGGGCGGGACCGGAGGCGACGGACTGCACGCAGCCGCGCCGCCCGCAGTCGCACCGCTGCCCGGACCGATGGTCGACGATCAGGTGGCCGATCTCGCAGGAGCCCAGCGCGGGGCCGGGCAGCAGCCGGCCGCCGAGCACGACGCCGCCGCCGATCCCGGTCCCGACCCCGAGGTACAGCAGGTCAGACAGGCCGGCGGCGTGCGCCTCCGCGAGGGCCGCGAGGTCGCCGTCGTCGGCGCAGACGACGTCCGCGGCGGCGAGGGCGTCGCGCAGCGCGCCGCCGACGTCGAGGCCGTTCCAGGCGGGCCGGTTGGGCCAGGCGGTGACGACGCCCTTCGCGTCCAGGGTGGCGGGCAGCGCCACGCCGACGCCCGCCGGTCCGTCCGGGGCGCCGGCGCACAGCTCACGGACCTCCCGGACCAGCAGATCCAGGTCGCGTACCGGGTCGGCGGTGCCGCGGGGCCACCGGAAGCCGGCCTCGCGGACGGTGCCGTCCGGGTACTCCGCGCGCAGGGCGACCTTGGTGCCGCCGACGTCGATGCCCAGGTGGTAGGCGATGGCTGTCTCCCGGCCCGGTCAGTCGGCGAGGTGACCGGAGACGATCTCGGCGACCGTGCCGAGCACGCGGGGGCTGCTGAGCATCTCCTCGTGACCGCAGCCCAGTTCGTGGCGGACGATGTCGCCCGCGACGTAGGGGGCCCAGGCCTCGCTGGAGGCGGCCTCGGCCACCGGGCTGGGGTCGGCCGCGAACAGGTGCATCGTGCCGCTGTACTTCTCCGGCGTGTGCGCCTTCCAGGCTCCGAGGTCGGTGAGCATGGTCTCGACGAAGGTCTCGGCCGCGCTCTTCCTGCCCCGCCAGGCGAAGTTGGTCGCCATGTCGGCGAACTCCGCGATGTCCTCGTAGCGCAGAGGCCGCTCGTACGCGTCGAGGTCCTTGCCGTTGATCAGCAGGATCAGCTCGATGAGGCCCTGCTCGTCGCGGTCCTCCTTGTCCGTGATGTGCGGGTTGGTGTTGAAGACACCGAGGAACTCGATCTGCTCGCCGCGCTTCTGGAACTCGGCGGCCACGGCGTGCGCGAGGATGCCGCCGAAGGACCAGCCCAGGATGCGGTAGGGGCCCTCCGGCTGCACGCCGGTGATGCGGTCCGCGTAGTCCGCCGCCATGGCCGCGATGGTGTCGACGGGGGTGTCGAACTCCTGGAAGGTGTGCGACTGCAGCCCGTAGATGGGGTAGTCGAGGCTGAAGTGCTGGGCGAGGACGCCGTAGCACCAGGCGGTGCCGCCGAGGTGGCGCATGCAGAACAGCGGCCGCGCCGAGCCCTTGGTCATCAGGGGCAGCAGCACGTCGAAGGAGTCCTGGGGCTCCTCGCCGGTCAGCCGCCGGGACAGCTCGGCGGGCGTCGGGGACTCCACGAGCATCCGGATCGACATCTCCAGGCCCATCTCGGCACGCACCCGGGCCAGGAGCCGGGCCGCGAGCACGGAGGAGCCGCCGAGGTCGAAAAAGCTGTCGCGCGGTCCGACCTGGCCGGCGCCGAGCACCTCGGCGAAGATCCTGGCGAGCAGCAGCTCGGACTGGGTGAGGTGGGTCTCGACCATGGCCGTCGCGGCGACGACGGGGGCGGGCAGCGCCTTGCGGTCGAGCTTGCCGTTGGGCGTGAGCGGGAACGCGTCGAGGGTCACCACGGCGGACGGCACCATGTACAGGGGCAGTGCCTCGGCGACCTGGTCGCGCAGCTGCCCGGCGTCGGGCGTGCGGTCCGCGGCGGCGGTCACGTAGGCCACCAGACGCCGGTCGCCCGGCCGGTCCTCGCGGACCGTCGCGGCCGCCTGGTCGACGTCGTCGGACCGCTCCAGGGCGGCCTCGATCTCGCCGAGCTCGATGCGGAAGCCGTGCAGCTTGACCTGGTGGTCGGCGCGGCCGACGTACTCCAGGTCGCCGTCGGGGCGCAGCCGTACCACGTCGCCGGTGCGGTACATCAGGCCGTCGCCGTCGCGGTCGGGCAGGAAGCGCTCGGCGGTCAGTTCGGGCCGGTTGAGGTAGCCGCGCGCCACGCCGTCACCGGCGATGAACAGCTCGCCCTCGGTGCCGGGGGCGACGGGCTCGAGGGCCTCGTCCAGGACGTACAGCCGGGTGTTGCGCAGCGGCCGGCCGATGACGGCGGCGTCCTCGGGTCCGGTGACCGGGTGGACGGTGGACCACACGGTCGTCTCGGTGGGCCCGTACCACTGGACGACCTCGGCGCCGAGGTCGAGGAGGGTCGCGGCGAGCTTCTCGGAGAGCGCCTCACCGCCGATGAGGATGCGCAGGCCGCGCAGCACCTCGGGGCTGACGGTGGACAGCATGTGCCAGTGGGTGGGCGTGGCCTGCGCGGTGCCGATCCTGCGGCGGGCGATCAGGTCGCCGAGCGCCTGCGGGTCCTGTCCGGTGGCCCGGGGCGCGATGACCGCGCGGGCGCCGGTGTAGTACGGCAGGAACAGCTCGGGCACCGACATGTCGAAGGTGGCGGTGGTCACCGAGAGCATGCGGTCGCCGGGGCCCAGGCCCAGCCGCTCCCGCATCGCCTCCAGGAGGTTGTGCAGGGCGCGCACGGGGATCTCGACGCCCTTGGGGGTGCCGGTGGAGCCCGAGGTGTAGATGACGTAGGCGAGGTCCTCGGGGCCCGTCGGGGCGTTCCGTTCGGCGTCCGTGAGGTGCCCGGCGGGCAGGGCGGCCAGGGTCGCGGCGGTCGCCGGGTCGTCGAGGACGACGGTGGGCAGGCCCAGCCGGGTGCGGTCGGCGTCGATGCGGGACGAGGTCAGCAGCACGACGGGGGCGGCGTCACGGACCTGGAACGCGACGCGCTCGGCGGGGTGCTCCGGGTCGAGCGCGAGGTAGGCTCCGCCCGCCTTCAGCACCGCGAGGAGCGCCACCAGGAGGTCCGTGGAGCGCGGCAGCATGACCGCGACGACGCGGTCGGGTCCCACCCCCAGGGCGACCAGGTGGCGGGCGAGCCGGTCGGCCCGCTCGTGCGCCTCCCGGAAGGTGAGTTCCTCGCCCTCGCATTCGAGGGCCGTGCGGTCCGAAACGGTGGCGGCCCGCTCCTCGAGCGCCTGCACCAGCATGTTCTTCTCCACGGGGTTCGTACGAATTCTCGCCGGGGTGCCGTCGGACGGCCGGGTGCGCGTCCAGGCCGTCAGACGGCCGGGGTGCGCATCCAGCGGTTCCAGTACGGACGCCATCCGTGCCGGTGCCAGAACGGCGTGGAGATCGGGTTGAACATCGCGTGGTAGCCGACCGAGGCGCCCATGCCCATGGCGTCCAGGTCGGCGTGGACCTGGTTGGCGAGGGCGGTGCCGATGCCCAGGCCTCGGTAGCCCTCCTTGACGGCCTGGCAGACCAGGTGCGCGACGGGGGTGGCGGTGATCTTCGTGGCGAGCCAGGCCTGCTGCATCTCGGAGGGGTCCTCGCCGCGGTGCATGCCGACGATGTCGCCCTCGTACTCGGCGACCCAGATCAGCGGCTCGTCGCGCTTGAACGAGGCGGTGATCTCCTCGCGCAGCAGCGCCTCGGTCGTGGACCGCTCCTCCGCGCCGCTGACGGCGGCGTCGAACCGGGTCTCCACCATCTGGAGTTCGCAGACGGCCTCGACGTCCGCGGTGGTGGCGCGGCGCACATGGACCCGGCGGGTCTCCGGCACCGGGGCGGTGCCCTTGATCCGGCCGATCATCACGAACTCGGGCACGAAGCCGAAGGAGCGCAGCACCTTGGTCATGGCCACGTCGCGGCTGGGCCATTCGACGGCGGCCATCGAGTCCGCGCCGGGGGCCTGCGGGTGGCCGCGCATGTGGTCCTGCCAGCGGGTCAGCAGGGCGGCCATCGCCTCGGGGCTCGCGACCCGCGGGGTCAGCTCCCACCGGTCCAGCGGGCCGAGCACGGCCTCCAGCGCCTCGGGGTCGACCCGGACGTGGGTCAGGTGGCCCTGCGCCCCCTCGGCCTCCAGGATCTCTTCGCCCTCGCCGGGCTCCGGCAGCGCGGCGGCCTCCGGGATCAGCCGGTCGACGGGGCGCAGCCGGTCACGGTGGGCGGCCAGCACTGCTTCCGCCGTCTGTATCTGGGGCATGGTGTCGTGTCCTCGGATCTCAGTCGTGTGCGGGGCGGCGTCGCGACACGCGACGGCCCGGGGGTGCGGGCGCGGGTGGCACCGGGTCAGTGGTCGGTGACCTTCTCCAGCAGCGCGCGGGCGGCGAGCCGGTATCCCGTGGCGCCCAGGCCGAAGATCACTCCGGTGGCGAGCGGGCCGGTGACGGACTCATGGCGGAACTGCTCGCGGGCCCAGACGTTGGAGAGGTGAACCTCGATCCACGGGCGCGGGTAGTTGGCGAGCGCGTCCCTCAGTCCCCAGCCGGCCATCATCAGGGCGGCGGGGTTGACGATCGCGCCGACCGAGTCGTAGTTGCCCTGGATCGTGCGGATCATCTCCGCCTCGCCGTCGTGCTGGAAGGCGTCGACTTTCCAGCCGCGGTCCGCCACTTCCTCGGCCACCCATCGTTCGATGTCGGCGAGCGTGTCCGTCCCGTATATCTCGGGCTGCCGATTCCCGAGAATTCCGAGATTCGGCCCGTTCACCAAGAGAAGCCTGCTCACTGCGCACCTTTGTCCGTAATACGGAAACACCGGGAGGTGGTTTTTATAGCACGGGGGCGGACCGCGGAGCACCGGATCCCGGTATGCGTGCAATCACAAGGGGGAACATAGGGGGTGCGACAGGGGAATGACGTCTCGCCAAGCACGGGTTAACGTGCTAACAGCGACGACCGAGCCCCTCCCGGGCCTGCTGCCCGGCGCGCGGACCGCGCCGGCGGTCGCGCTTCCCCATGCCGGCATCCGCGTGAACACCCCCGTCCGTGTCGGCCGGTTCGCCCGGTGACCCCCGCGGCGATCGCCGGCGGCAGCATTCGCATGCGCACAGACCGAAGGAGCAGGGAACAGCATGAGCAGTGGTGTCCAACTCGGTTCGGACCTTCCCGCGTGGCCCCAGTACGACGACGCGGAGCGGACCGGCCTCATCCGTGCCCTGGAGCAGGGCCAGTGGTGGCGCATGGGCGGCGGTGAAGTCGAGGCCTTCGAGGCGGAGTTCGCCGAGTACCACGGCAGCGAGCACGCCCTGGCCGTCACGAACGGCACGCACGCCCTCGAACTGGCCCTGGAGGTCATGGGGGTGGGACCGGACACCGAGGTGATCGTGCCGGCCTTCACCTTCATCTCCTCGTCCCAGGCCGCGCAGCGCCTCGGCGCGGTCGTGGTGCCGGTGGACGTGGACCCGGAGACGTACTGCCTGGACGCGGCCGAGGCGGCGAAGGCCGTGACCTCGAGGACCCGCGCCATCATGCCCGTGCACATGGCCGGCCAGTTCGCCGACATGGACGCCCTCGCCAAGGTCTCCGCCGACACGGGCGTGCCCCTGATCCAGGACGCCGCCCACGCGCAGGGCGCCACCTGGAACGGCAAGCGGGTCGGTGAGCTGGGCTCGGTCGCCGCCTTCTCCTTC
Organism: Streptomyces malachitofuscus; assembly: GCF_055571035.1. Taxonomy (NCBI): domain Bacteria; kingdom Bacillati; phylum Actinomycetota; class Actinomycetes; order Kitasatosporales; family Streptomycetaceae; genus Streptomyces; species Streptomyces malachitofuscus. The sequence goes on from NZ_JBVIGA010000037.1 coordinate 18,769, forward strand.
CAGAACGGCAAGCTGATGACCGCGGGCGAGGGCGGCGCGGTGCTGTTCCCGACCGCGGACATGGCCGAGCACGCCTTCGTCCGGCACAGCTGCGGACGCCCCCGCGGCGACCGCGGCTACTTCCACCGCACCTCGGGCTCCAACTTCCGGCTGAACGAGTTCTCCGCGTCGGTGCTGCGCGCCCAGCTCGCGCGCCTGGGCGGGCAGATCGACACGCGCGAGAAGCGCTGGCCGGTGCTGTCCTCCCTGCTCGCGGAGATCCCCGGCGTCGTGCCGCAGCGGATGGACCCGCGCGCCGACCGCAACCCGCACTACATGGCGATGTTCCGGGTGCCGGGCATCACCGTGGAGCGGCGCGCGCAGGTCGTCGACACGCTCATCGAGCGGGGCGTTCCGGCGTTCGTCGCGTTCCGGTCCGTCTTCCGCACGGACGCCTTCTGGGAGAGGGGCGCGCCGGAGCTGTCGGTGGACGAACTGGCCCGCCGCTGCCCGAACTCGGAGGCGCTGACGTCCGACTGCATCTGGCTGCACCACCGGACCCTGCTGGGGACCGAGGAGCAGATGCACGAGGTCGCCGCCGTCGTCGCCGACGTGCTCGGCTCATGACGACGGCGCACCAGGACGGCCGGCCGGTCCGCACCGCGGTGGTGGGGCTCGGGTGGGCGGCCCGCTCCATCTGGCTGCCCCGGCTGGGCGGCCACCCGGGCTTCGCCGTGACCGCGGCGGTCGATCCCGACACGGCCTCGCGGGCGGCGGTCACCGCCGAATTCCCCGACGTGCCGGTCCTGGCGGCCGTGCACGAGGTCGACCCGGCCCAGGTGGACCTGGCCATCGTGGCCGTCCCCAACCACCTGCACTGCGAGATCGCGCGCAGCCTGCTCCTCAAGGGCATCCCGGTCTTCCTCGAGAAGCCGGTGTGCCTGACGTCGGCGGAGGCCGGGCAGCTGGCCGAGGCCGAACGCGCGGGCGGGGCACGGCTCCTGGCCGGCAGCGCCGCCCGCCACCGCGGTGACGTGCGGGCCCTGCTCTCGGCCGCCGGAGAGCTGGGCACCGTCCGCCACATCGAGCTGTCCTGGGTGCGGGCCCGCGGTGTTCCGGACGCGGGCGGCTGGTTCACCCTCGGCCGGCTGTCGGGCGGCGGCGCCCTGGTGGACCTGGGGTGGCACCTGTTCGACATCGCCGCCCCGCTGCTGGGCACCGCGGACTTCGCGCAGGTCACCGGCGCGGTCTCGGGCGACTTCATCGCGCGGGACACCGCCCGGGTCTCCTGGCGTGCCGAGGACGGCGGGGAGAGCGCCCGCTCCGGCGTCATCGACGTCGAGGACACCGCCCGCGCCTTCCTCGTCACCGACGACGGCGTCTCCGTCTCGCTGCACGCCAGTTGGGCCTCGCACGAGGAGCGCGACGTCACCCGCGTCCGGGTGGAGGGCACCGAGGGCTCCGCGACGCTGCGATGCACGTTCGGCTTCAGCCCCAACCGCCTGGAGCACCCGGAGCTGACCGTCACCGCCGACGGCCGGACCCGCACGCTCCCGCTGCCCGCCGAGGCCATCGGCACGGAGTACGACCGGCAGCTGGACGAGCTGCTCGCCCAGCTGCGCGGCCCGGACGGCCCGCACCGGGCCGTCGAGGAGGCGCGCCGCACCGTCGGCGCCATCGAGCGGATCTACTCCTCGGCGGACGCCGCCCGGGAGAAGGCCCCGTCGCACCGCGCGTGACAGGCACCGGCCGACCACCGGTTCGACCAGTCCCCCACACCAAGCCACCGCCCTGCGAAAGAGAGCACCACAGCGCCATGGACCGTCTTGGCACCACCCAAGGCCATGCCCTTCCCGCCCACCCCGGCGCTCCCGACGGCCACGGCCGCCCGGACGGCGTGGCGCGGGGGACGACCGCTGTCGTCTTCGACCTCGACGGGGTGCTGGTCAACAGCTTCCTCGTGATGCGGCAGGCGTTCACCACCGCCTACGCCGAGGTCGTGGGGGACGGCGAGCCTCCGTTCGAGGAGTACGAGCGGCACCTGGGCCGGTACTTCCCCGACATCATGGAGATCATGGGGCTGCCGCTGGAGATGGAGGAACCCTTCGTCCGCGAAAGCTACCGGCTCGCGCACCTGGTGCCCGCCTTCGACGGCGTGCCGGAGATGCTGCGGGAGCTGCGCGCGCACGGCATCGGGCTCGCCGTGGCCACCGGCAAGAGCGGGCCGCGGGCCCGGTCGCTCCTCGAACAGCTCGGGCTGCTCGACCTGTTCACCGTGGTGATCGGCTCCGACGAGGTGGACCGGCCCAAGCCCGCTCCCGACATCGTTCTCAAGGCGCTGGCCGTGCTGGGCTCGGACCCCGCGCGGACGGTGATGGTCGGCGACGCGGTCACCGACCTGAACAGCGCGCGGGGCGCCGGCGTCACCGCCGTCGCCGCCCTGTGGGGCGAGACCGACGAGCCGACCCTCCTCGCGGAGAACCCCGACATCGTGCTGCGCGCGCCGGCCGAACTGCTCGACGCGTGCTTCGGCCGGGCCCGTACCCCCTGAATCCGGGACGCGAATAAGGGGTGTGTAGGGGATCCCCAGGGGATTGGGGCGGGCCGCCGGCCGGTGAAAAACTCGGACCGGAACATTCACGGTGCGGTTCCCGCCCCCGGGGCGCGCAGCCCGTTCCCGGCCTTTCACGGCGCTCTGCGGAGAAAGCCGGAGGGTCTTCGAGGAGCATCCCCGCCGATCGCAGTCTTCATCCGACCGATTTTCACCGGAGACCCAACGTGGGAAAAGCCGTGACCGACATGCGTAAGCCGGCCCTGCAACAACCCGAGTGGGACGACCCGTCACAGGTCCGGCGCATCCGGGAGGTACTGGCCGCGCGTCCGCCGCTGGTGCGGTCCGAGGACGTCGCCGCGCTGCGGACGCGGCTGGCTCGCGCGGCCCGCGGCGAGGCGCTGGTGCTGCAGGCCGGGGACTGTGCGGAGAACCCGGCGGAGTGCGACGCCGTGCACGTGGCGCGCAAGATCGCGGTGCTCGACGTGCTCGCCACGACGATGGAGGCGGCCACCGGCAACCCCGTCGTGCGGATCGGGCGCGTCGCCGGCCAGTTCGCCAAGCCGCGGTCCCGGCCCGTGGAGCGGGTCGGGGATCTCGAACTGCCGGTGTACCGGGGCCACATGGTCAACGGTCCCGAGGCGGACGCGGAGAGCCGGCGGCACGACCCGCTGCGCCTGCTCACGTCGTACATGACGGCCAGCGACGTCATGGAGCACCTCGGGTGGCGCGCCCCGGCGGCCCCCGGCGGCCCGCCCCCGGACGAGACCCGGCTGTGGACGAGTCACGAGGCGCTCGTCCTCGACTACGAGGAGCCGATGGTCCGCGAGACGGGCGACGGGCGCCGCTGGCTCGGCTCCACCCACCTGCCGTGGATCGGCGAGCGGACGCGTCAGTTGGACGGCGCGCACGTCGACCTCGTCGCCGGTGTCGACAACCCGGTCGGCGTGAAGATCGGTCCGACCACCACGGCGGCCGAGGTCACCGCCCTGTGCGAGCTGCTCGACCCGCTCCGGGACCCGGGCCGGCTCGTCCTGGTCGCGCGCATGGGCGCCGATCTGGTGGCGGACCGCCTGCCCGCGCTCGTCGAGGCGGTCCGGGCGGCCGGCCACCCGGTGATCTGGCTCTGCGACCCCATGCACGGCAACACCGTCACCGCGCCCGACGGGCACAAGACCCGTCTGCTGGAGACCATGGCACGGGAGGTGCGGGGGTTCCTGCGGGCCGTGACGGAAGCGGGCAGCACGGCCGGCGGGCTGCATCTGGAGACCACGCCGGACGACGTCATGGAGTGCGCCGCCGATCTCTCCGTGTACGAGGGGGAGGCCGTGCGGCGCACGAGTCTGTGCGACCCGCGGCTCAACGCGGAGCAGGCCGTCGAGCTGCTTGCCGCGTGGTCCGGCACCGGGGCGGTCCCGGCCCCCGGGCGCTCCGGCACGCCCCGCGCGGCAGACAGAGAGGTCCTTGCCGAACAGGGCGCCGGTGTCCCCGCCGGAAGGCACCGGAGCACATGCGATGTCCCGATCCTCTGAATTCCACGACACCGGCGTCCCCCTTGTCCGTGTGCGTGTTCTCGATGCTCGGCATCGGTGTGCCGTGAGGATGCGGACGCTTTCCTTCTCCTGTCCCGGCCACCGTCCCAAAATCAGGGAGTAGTAGGGCCCATGCACCTTCTCGTCAAGGGAATTCAGCACCGGGCGACCGGTGAGATTCTCGTCCCGAACTCGAAGTACCACGCGCACCGCGCGCTGATCCTCGCCTCCCTCGCCGACGGTGTCAGCCGCATCCGGGGGCTGTCCGACGCGCGGCACGTCGAGTACACCGTGCGGCTGCTGCGCGACCTGGGCGTGCGGATCACTCGGGACGGCGACACCTTCGTGGTCCACGGGCTCGGCGGGCAGTACCGGCCGCGCCGGGAGACGGTCTCGGCCGGCAGCTCCGGCACCACGCTCTACTTCATGATCGGTCTCGCCTCGCTGTCGGACCGCGCCGTGTCGGTGTCCGGGCAGAAGTACTTCAGACGGCGCCCGGTCGGCCCCCTGTTGCGCGCCCTGGAGGAGATGGGTGTCGAGCTGGAGTCGGCGGACGACTGCCCGCCCGTCCTCGTCCGGGGCAGCAGGCCCGCGGGCGGCCACGTCCGGATCGCGGGCACCCTGTCCCAGTGGATATCGGGGCTGATCCTGCTGGCCCCGTTCGCGGCGCGGCACACCACGATCGAGGTGGAGGGAGAGCTCAACGAGCGGCCCTACCTGGAGCTGACCGTGGCGATGATGCGCCGGTTCGGCCTGGAGGTGACCGTCTCCGAGGACTGGCGGCGCTTCGACATCGAGCCGGGGCAGCAGGCGCGGACGGTCGAGCTGACCCTGCCGCCGGACATCGGCTCGGCCGCGTTCGGCATCGCCGCCGCCGCGCTGCACCCCAGCGACGTGCTGCTGCGCGGGATCACCACGCTGGAGGGCGGCCCGGCCGACCACCCCGAGTTCCACTTCCTCGACGTCGCGCGCTCCATGGGGGTGCCGATGGAGATCGACGAGGCGGCCGGCGGGCTGCGCATCCGGCAGGACGCGCCCCGGCTCACCGGGGTCGACGTCGACTGCCGGGACATCCCCGACATGCTGCCGGTCCTGTCCGCCCTCGCCACCTTCGCGCGCGGCGAGTCGGTGTTCCGCAACATCGCGCACACCCGGCTCAAGGAGTCCGACCGGGCGGCCGCGATGATCCAGCTCAACCGCATGGGCGGCCGCCTCGAACTCTCGGAGAACGAGCTGCGGGTGCACGGGGTGGACGCTCTGCGGGGCGCCAGGCTGTCCTCGTTCAACGACCACCGCGTCCTGATGTCGCTCGCGGTGGCCTCGTCGCGTGCCGAGGGGCGCTCGACGCTGACCTACCCGAACGCGTACCGCATCTCGTACCCGCGGTTCCTCGACGACATGAACACGCTCAACGTGCCGCTGACGGTGGAGGACGGCACGGCGAGGACCGCCGGCGACGGCACGGACACCGGTGCGCCCGCCGCGGAGACGGCGGGGACGGTGCCCGCCGCGGCGCCCGCGCCGGAGACGGCGGCGGGGACGGCGGAGCCCGTCGGTCCCGAGGCCGCCGCACGGTCCACGCTGCCGCAGTTGCTGCGCCGCCTGGCCGAGGAGCGGCCGCAGGAGACGGCCGTCGTGGACGTGCGCTCCGACCGCGACGAGCTGGTCACCTGGGGCCAGTTGGCCGAGCGGGTCGACCGGGCGGCGGCGCTGCTGCTACGGCTCGGGGTCCGGCCGGGCGAGAACGTGGCGTACCAGCTCCCGAACCGCGCCGAGTTCGTGGTCCTGTCGCTGGCCGCGCTGCGCATCGGGGCCGTGTGCTGCCCGGTCATCCCCTTCTTCCGCAAGCGCGAGCTCGGCTTCGTCCTGAAGCGGTCCTCGGCGCGGGTGCTGGTGGTGGCCGACCGGCACCGCTCGCGCCGGCCCGCCGAGGAGGTGCTGGACCTGGTCGGTGAGCACGGCTCGGGACTGGGTCTGGAACACATGGTGGTCCTGGCCTCCGCCGGCGATTCCACCCCGCTGCCGGACTCCCCGGCGGGCGTCGTGGCGGTGCACGACTGGGAGCAGGCGCTGGCGGCGACCACCGTGGACCGTGCGGCGCTCGACGCCCTGGCCCCGACGCCGGACGCGACGGCACAGCTGCTCTTCACCTCGGGCACCACCGGTGAGCCGAAGGGCGTCACCCAGCCCTCGCGGAACCTGGTCAGGGCCGCCGCGATGGAGATCGCGCACCTCGGGCTCCACGAGCGGGACGCGATCTGGGTGCCGTCGCCCCTGGCGCACCAGACGGGCTTCCTCTACGGCATGGTGCTCGCCCTGGTGCGCGGTGTGCCGCAGATCCTGCAGCCCGAGTGGAACGCCAAGCGGGCGCTGCAGTCGCTCAACGACCACCGGGCGACGTTCGTGCAGGCGGCGACGCCGTTCCTGTCGGACCTCGTGAAGGCCGTGGAGGAGAGCGGCGAGACGCCGCGCCACCTGCGGATCTTCGTGGCGACCGGGGCGACCGTGCCGCGGGCGCTGGCCGAGCGCGCGGGCCGTGTCCTGGACACCGCCGTCTGCGGGGCCTTCGGCACCACGGAGACCTGCCTGGGTGCGCTGTCCGCGCCCGGCGACGAGGCCCGGCAGCGCTGGGGCTCCGACGGCCGCGCGCTGGACGGCATCACCCTGCGGATCACCGACGACGCGGGGCGGGAACTGCCCGCCGGCACGGAGGGCAACTTCGAGCTGCGCTCCCCCACCGTCTTCGACGGCTACCTGGAACGTCCCGATCTGACGTCCGAGGCGTTCACCGAGGACGGCTGGTACCGCACCGGCGACCTGGCGACGATCGACACCGAGGGCTTCCTGCGGATCACCGGCCGGGTCAAGGACGTCATCAACCGGGGCGGCGAGAAGGTGCCCGTCGCAGAGATCGAGCAGCTGCTGTTCGAGCACCCCGCTGTGGACGACGTCGCGGTGGTGGCCATGCCGGACGAGCGGCTGGGCGAGCGGGCCTGCGCCTTCGTCGTCCCGGCGGGCGGCGCGGAGCTGACCTTCGAGGAGATGCGGCGCCACCTCGACGGGCACGAGGTGGCCAAGCAGTACTGGCCGGAACGCCTGGAGCGGATCGAGGCGCTGCCGCGCAACCCGATCGGCAAGGTGCAGAAGACCGAACTGCGGTCACTGGCCCGCGGACTGCGGCCCCACGACGAGGACCCCGGCTGACGCACGGCGACGGACAGCGGACCGGAACGAGAACAGGAACAGAGGCGGCACATGACGGACGAGCAGCGGTTCCAGGAGCTGCGCACCCAGGTCGAGCAGTGGGTGCAGGGGCCCGGCGAACGCTGGGCGGAGCGCATCGAGGAGACCGGGCAGGTGCCCGAGGAGCTGTGGTCGGAGCTGAACGGCCTGGGCTTCCTGCGGATGGCGGCTCCCGAGGAGTACGGCGGCCGGGGCCTCGGCTTCGCCCGCTGGATGGAGCTGATGGAGGTCTTCTCCCGCTCGCACGGCTCCATCCGCATGATCGTGCACGTGGTCAACGGCATCTGGCGGTCGATGGACGGCCACGCCGACGACGCGCAGCGCAAGCGCTTCGTGATCCCCTCGGTCACCGGTGAGATCAAGATCGCCTTCACCCTCACCGAGCCGGGCAACGGCACCGGCGCCGACATCACCACGTCGGTGGTGCGCAAGGGCGACACGTACTACCTCTCGGGACGCAAGCACCTGATCACCTTCGGTGTGCGCTGCGACTACTACCTGCTGGCCGCCCGCGTCGAGGGCAGTGCGGGGCACGAGGGCACGGTGGCCCTGCTGGTGCCGCGCGACGCCCCGGGCGTCACGGTCGAGGACACCTCCCGCACCATGGGCGTCACGGGCACCGACCACGCGTCGCTGGTCTTCGACGAGACGCCGGTCCCGGTCGACCACCGGCTGGGGGCCGAGGGCCAGGGCCTGGAGGTCTTCCTCGGCGGCTTCCTGACGCCGTCGCGGATCTCCGTCGCGATGAGCTGCGTCGGACTGGCCCAGCGCGCCCAGCAGCTGGCCGTCGACTACGCCCGCAACCGGGTGACCTTCGGCAAGACGCTGACCCAGCGCCAGGCCATCCAGTTCATGCTCGCCGAGAACGCCGCCGACATCGAGGCGGCCCGGCAGCTCGTCCTGCACGCGGCCCGGCGTTTCGAGGCGGGCGCCGACGACGCGTCCATGCAGTCGTCGATGGCGAAGATGCACGCGGTGACGATGCTGACGAACGTCACCGACAAGGCGCTCCAGGTGCACGGCGGCCTGGGCTACTGGAAGTCGCAGAAGATCGAGCGCGTGTACCGCGACGCGCGGGCCCAGCGCTTCGAGGAGGGCACCAACGAGGTGCAGAAGGCCGTCGTCTTCCGCGAGTTGCTCCAGCGCGCCACGTCCTGGGACGGAGAGGGAACGAACCGATGAACAGCACGCAGCAGCCGACGCCCGCCCGCGAACGGGTCTCGCTGATCACGGGGGCCTCGCGCGGCATCGGCCGTGCCCTGGCCCTCACCCTCGCCGCCCGCGGCGGCACGGTGGTCGTCAACTACAAGAAGAACACCGACCTGGCGCAGAAGACCGTCGCGGAGATCGAGGAGGTGGGCGGTCAGGGGTTCGCCGTGCAGGCGGACGTCGAGACCACCGAGGGCGTCACCGCCCTGTTCGACGAGGTGGCGGAGCGCTGCGGGCGGCTCGACCACTTCGTCTCCAACGCCGCGGCGAGCGCGTTCAAGAACATCGTCGACCTCGGCCCGCACCACCTGGACCGCTCGTACGCGATGAATCTGCGGCCCTTCGTGCTGGGCGCGCAGCAGGCGGTGCGGCTGATGGACAACGGGGGCCGCATCGTCGCACTGTCCTCCTACGGCTCCACCCGCGCCTACCCCACCTACGCGATGCTGGGCGGAATGAAAGCCGCCATCGAGTCCTGGGTGCGGTACATGGCGGTGGAGTTCGCCCCCTACGGCATCAACGTCAACGGGGTCAACGGCGGTCTGATCGACTCCGACTCGCTGGAGTTCTTCTACAACGTCGAGGGCATGCCGCCCATGCAGGGCGTCCTGGACCGCATTCCGGCGCGCCGCCCGGGCAGCGTGCAGGAGATGGCCGACACCGTCGACTTCCTGCTCGGCGAGGGGGCGGGCTACATCACCGGGCAGACGCTCGTGGTGGACGGCGGACTCAGTGTCGTCGCGCCGCCGTTCTTCGCGGACGCCGGGGAGGCCCTGGCGCTGCCGCCGCGGCCGACGCGCGACACCTGAGCCGGACGACGCAGCAACGGGGAGAGGGACGGATTCAGGTGTTGGAGCATGTCTTCAGGCCGCTCGCGATCGGCGGTCTGACGGTGCCGCACCGCATCGTCATGGGTGCCATGCACCTGAACCTGGAGGCTCTCGGCGACGACGGCGCCGCACTGGCCGCGTTCTACGCGGAGCGGGTACGCGGCGGTGCCGGGCTCGTCGTCACCGGCGGCTCGGCGGTGAACCCCGCGGGGTCCGGCGGCCCCGGCTACGGCGTGCTCGACGACGAGCGGCACCGGTCGGCGCTGCGCCGGGCCGTCGACGCCGTGCACGACGCCGGGGGTCTCATCGCCCTCCAGCTCTTCCACGCCGGGCGGTACGCGCCCAGCGGCCCGGACGGCGGGGAGCCGCCGGCGCCGTCCGCCGTGTACAGCCGGTTCTCCCGCACCGTTCCCCGGGCCATGACGCAGGAGGAGGTCGCCGACACCGTCGCCGCCTTCGGCCGGGGGGCACGGGCGGCGTGCGCGCTGGGCTTCGACGCCGTCGAGGTGATGGGCTCGGAGGGCTATCTGATCAACCAGTTCACCGCGCCCCTGACCAATCGGCGCGACGACGCGTGGGGCGGCGACCCGGCCCGGCGCCGCCGCTTCCCCGTCGAGGTGCTGCGGGCCGTGCGGGCCTCGGTGGAGCCGGGCTTCCCGGTGCTGTTCCGGATGTCCGGCGCCGATCTCGTCGAGGACGGCACCCCGTGGCAGGAGACGGCGGCGCTCGCCGTGGAGCTGGCCGGGGCCGGCGCGGACGCGCTCGCGGTGGGCATCGGATGGCATGAGTCACCCGTGCCCACGGTGCAGTCCCAGGTCCCGCCGGGTACCTGGGCCGGGTACGCCCAGCGGATCAAGCGGGCGCTGCGCGCGGCGGGGCACGGGGCGGTGCCGGTGATCGCCTCCAACCGTTTCAACCGGCTCACGCAGGCCGAGGAGGTCCTGGCCGGCGGCGACGTCGACCTGGTGGCCATGGCCCGTCCGTTCCTCGCGGACCCGGCCATCGTCGACAAGTCCCGTACGGGCTCGGACGCCTCGGTCGACCTGTGCATCGCCTGCAACGAGGCGTGCATCGACCGGTCCTTCGGCACCGAGCGGGTGTCCTGCCTGGTCAACCCGCGGGCGGGTCACGAGCGGGACTTCCCGGCCCGGCCGTCCGCCGGACGCCGCGGCAGGTACGCCGTGGTCGGCGCGGGTCTCGCGGGCCTGGAGGCCGCGCGCACCCTGGCGCGGCTCGGACACAAGGTCGAGGTGTACGAGGAGGCCGACGAACCCGGCGGGCAGTTCCGGCTGGCCGCCCGGGTGCCGGGCAAGGCGGACTTCGCCGCCACCGTGCGGCAGCGCGAGGAGGAACTCGACGGCCTGGGGGTGCCCGTGTACCTGGGCCACCGCGTCGGTGCCCGGGACGTGCCCCTCCTGCGCACCATGGACGGGGTGGTGCTCGCCACCGGTGTCCGTCCGCACCGGCCGGGGCTGCCGGGCGCGGACCTGCCGCACGTCCTGGACTACGTTCGGGCGCTGGCCGACCCCGACGCGCTCGGTCCGCGGGTCGTCGTCATCGGCGGCGGCGGGATCGCGGTGGACCTGGCACATCTCCTGGCCGGCGGCTCCCCGGCGCCCACCGCGCAGGAGTTCCTCGCCTCCCGTGCCCTGACCGCGCCGTCCGGGTCGGTCACCGCGCCCGCGCCGGCCCCCGTCCGGCAGGTCACGGTGATGCGGCGCGGCGGCAGGATCGGCACCGGGATCGGCCCGTCCACCCGATGGGTGGTCATGGAGGAGCTGCGGGCGCGCGGCGTGCGCCTGCTGACCGGCGTCACGTACCGGAAGATCACGCCCGCCGGTGTCGTCGTCGAGGCCGAGGGAAGGACGACGCTGGTCGGCGCCGACCACGTCGTCCTCGCCACGGGCCAGGAGAGCCGGCAGGAGGTCGCCGCCGTGCTGCGCGCGGCCGGCGTCCCGTTCGAGATCGCCGGCGGGGCCGCCGACGCCCGTGCGCTGAACGCCGTGCGGGCCACGGCGCAGGGGCTGCGGGCCGCGCACCGCGTGGTGGAACGCGCCGGGGCGCCCGGGACGGGGAAGCAACGGTGGCCGTGACGGGACGGACAGGGGGAGCGCCGAGGACGCCGGCGGCCGCCGGGCGCGGCACGTCGCCGGGCGGGTCAGCCGGCCTCGCCGCGCAGGTAGCCCGGCAGGCTCTGCCGGTTCTTGACGGCCAGTTTGCGGTAGACCCTGGTCAGGTGCTGTTCGACCGTGCTGGGTGTGATGAACAGCTTCTCCGCGATCTCCCGGTTCGTGTACCCCATGACGGCCATGGAGGCGATCCTGCGTTCGGAGTTGGTCAGGGAGGCCACGGCCATGGCCCGTTCCTCGTCCTCCGGCGGCTCCGTCTCGACGCCCGTGTCCGGCAGCAGTTCCCTGCACAGGGGTTCCGCCTGGCACAGATGCGCCACGTGCCAGGCGCGGCGGATGACGACGCGGGCGCGGCGGTGCTTCCCCAGCGCGTGGTAGGCCCGGCCCAGGTCGCCCAGCGTCCGGGCCAGTTCGTACGTCGCGCCGCCCGCTTCCAGGATGTCGGCGGCCTCGGTCAGCAGGCGGGGGCGCTGGCCGAGCGAGCTGAACACGGCCATCAGCCGCAGGGCGAGGGCCCGGCTGACGGTGTCCTCCAGGCCGGGGAGCGAGAGCTGCTCCTTGACCAGGCGTTTGGCCTGGTCACGGTTGCCCTGGAGCAGCCACGCCTCCGACGCGCTGGTCCGCCAGGGCACGATGCCGGGCAGGTCCAGGCCCCACTTGCCCATGAGTTCGCCGCAGGACAGGAAGTCGCCGAGCGCCGCGCGGGTCCGGTTCATGGCCAGGTAGTAGTGCCCGCGCGCGTAGAGGTAGTGCAGCCCGTAGCGGCTCTGGAACATCTCGTCCGGGACGCCCTGGGTGACGAGGGCCGTGGCGCGGTCGAGGTCTCCCATGCGGGTGTGGGCCAGGATCAGGGTGCCGAGCGGGAGGCCGACGGCGGTTCCCCATCCCTGGACGGAGACGTGTTCCAGGGCGCGCTCGCCGTGGGTCACGGCCTCCGCGAGGTCGCCCCCGCGCAGCCGGATCTCGGCGGCCGCGGCGTTCAGGATGCCCTGCCACATCGGGGAGGGGCTGCCGGTGCGGCGCTCGTCCAGGCTCCGGCAGCGGTTGGCGGCCTCGCTGAGCCGGCCGCTGTAGACGAGGGACATCAGCGCGAGGAGCGTGGCCTCCTCGGCCCAGGGGGCGTTGTGGTTGAGGTCGAGCTGGCCCAGGACGTGCGAGGCCCACTCCTGCATCTCGCCGCTGCGTCTGCGCACGAGGCCGCCGGCGAGGGCGCCGATCGACTGGAGCCAGAAGGCGCGGCCGCGGGTGGTGGGTGCGCCCTCGGGGCCGGTGGGCGCGGGTCCGCTCTGCACGCGTCCCGCGAGCGGCGGATAGGCGCAGGCCAGCCACACCTCCATGTCGTGCAGTTCGGCCGGCCGGCCGGACGTGCCGGACGACGCCGCGAGGCCCGCGGACGGCAGGCGGGTGGCCCGTTTGCGCAGCAGGGCCAGAATGTCGACGGCCTCCTGGGTGCGGTGCAGCCACAGCAGTTGCCGGACGAGCAGCATCGCCTCGTAGTGGTCGAGCTGGTCGCTGCGCACGGCCTCGGTGAGTGCGAGCAGGTGGCGCAGTGAGGCCGAGGGGTTGAGCTGCCATTCGACCTGGGCGAGCCGGGCGCGGGCCGTCCAGCGGTCCCGCTCGTCGGTGGCGGCGTCCTGGGCGGAGTTGAGGTACCTCAGGGCGCGTTGCACCCTGCCGTGCAGCAGCGCCTCCGAGGACGCCTCCAGCAGGACGCGCAGGGCCCAGGGTTCCGAGACCCCTCCGGCCTCGGCCAGGTGGTGGGCGGCGTCGCCGACCGCGCCGCCCTGGTGGTACAGCAGCCGTGCGGCCCGCTGGTGCAGCTGGGCGCGGTCCTCGGCCGGCAGGTCGTCCAGGAGGGTGCGCGCGGCCAGTTCGTGCCGGAACCGGCCGTCCTCGAGCAGCCCCGCCTGGGTCATGGTGCGCAACGCCCGTTCGACGGTGCCCGGATCGGTGCCGGCGAGCTCTCCGAGCTGCTCCGGCGTGGCCCCGTCTCCGTACACGGCCATGGCGCGCGCCACGCGCAGGGTGTGGGAGCGGCTGCGGTGCAGGCAGGTGAGGAGGGCGCGTCCGAAGGCCGGCTGGCGCGTGCCGTCGCCGTGCCTCTCGTCGTGGATCAGGGCGTCGAGCAGCAGCGGGTTGCCGCCGCTGCGCCGGGCGAAGGAGTCGCCGAGCTCCCGGCCGCCGGGGATTCCGAGCCGCAGCCCCGCCAGGGTGTGCACGGCCTGCGCGGAGAGCGGTCCGATGCGAGCGGAGGCGACGGAGGACTGGCGCAGCAGTTCGGCGTGGAACGGGGAGTGGGTTCCGTCGGACTCGGCCAGTTCGGTCAGCACCATCAGGATCGGCGCCATGCTCAGTCTGCGGACCAGGAAGAGCAGGCACTGCTGGGAGGCGGCGTCCATGTGGTCGATGTCGTCCACGCACACCACGACGGGCGTGGTGGCGGCCAGTTCCGTGACGGGCCGGAAGAGGTCGTACAGGATCTCGGCCCTGTTGCTCTCCACGGCCTCGTGCATGTTCTCGGCCCGGGTGGTCGCCATCAGCCCGCGCAGCACCGGGGTGATGCGTTGGCGCAGTTCGGCGGGGAGGACCGGGCTGTCGAACAGCTGGCTCAGCGCCCCGAAGGGCAGGTCCCGCTCCTCCGCGGAGCAGACGGCGTTGAGGAGGACGACCTCGCTGGTGTGGGCGAGCTGCACCACCGCGCGCAGGAACTCCGTCTTGCCCGCTCCCACGGTCCCTTCCAGGAGCAGCACCTGCCCCGCGGCGGGCTGTTCCGCGGCCAGCCAGGTCTTCACACGCGCGAGCTGTTCCTCGCGCTCCATCAGGACGGTGCTCCACGGCCCGTATGGAACGGAACCGACCGGAAATGCCCCCGGGGGCAGGTCCCCAGTCATGTCTTCCCTCGCGTCGCACTCGGACCGTCGACATTCCGCGCTGTTTCTGCGGACATCACAGTTGAGGAACTCATACGTCTTCCCTGAGAGGCGTCTCGCTGTTCCAAGTGCCCACGCTAACCCGGCAGATAGCGTTTTCACGGGTGTCGTGTTTCCCATGCACCACCGTTACGCAGGGGAAGCACCACTGCACCCAGCGTCGACATGGGGCCGATTCGGCTCGTCATGAGCCCACCCTTGTGGACATTCCAAGCATTTTCCAGGGGGTGTTTTCGGACCGTGCAGCGCGACGAGAATCGAGAGGGGGGGAGAGAATCCCTGGGGAAACTTCCAGCAATCAACCAATGTTGAAACGATTCATCGCGTCCACGGCGCCTCGACCGTCCCATTCCGGTCGGCTGCTGACGCAATTCTTCCGTGAAGGCGCCTTTGCGACGTCGTCGCCGACGCGCCGACCGCGCCTGGGCCGGACGAGTCCGATGATCGTCCGCGGACGGCGCGAGGCGCTTCACGGTTCCGACGGCAAACGGCCCGGACGGTCGCCGGCGACCGGCGAGACGCTTCCGAGTGGCGCCCAGCCCTCGCCCCTTCCGGCGTCCGGCGAGCGCCCGCGGGAACGATCGCGGTCGGTCCGCGGCACGAATGACCCGGCAGGGACGCGAGCCTTCCTCCGGGATCGCCCACAATTGAGTGATTACGCCCGAATGGCACGTATCCGGGTCATCATGGGGCGGTTCCCCGTTGTCCGCCCTTCCCGGAGCCGCTCATGCGCACTGCCGTTGTCGCCGACCAGGATCCAGCGCCCGCCGGGGGCTCCGGGCCCCCACCTCCCGCGTCCGAGCGGGTGGAGGAGCGACAGCTCGTCTTCGGGGGTTTCGCGTACACCTGCCGGATCGTCCATCAGGACGCCCCGCGGACGGCTCCGCTGCTGCTGCTCGGCGGGTCGTCGCAGAACCGGTACTCCTGGCAGAGCCACGAGAAATGGCTGTCGCCGCTGTGCACGCTGATCACGGTGGATCTTCCCGGTTACGGCAGCTCGGACTTCCTCCCGGCCCACTACGACATCGACTTCCTCGCGGACGCGGTCCAGCACATGCTGACGGAGATCGATGTACCGCAGGTGAATCTGTTCGGCGGCTGCTTCGGCGAGGTGGTGGGACTGCGGTTCGCCCAGCGGCATCCGGAGTCGGTCCGGCGCATCGTCTTCGCGGCCGCGGCGATCCGCCTCCCCGAGCTCTACAGCGAGGCCGTCCCGCGACTGTCGCAGACGCTCGCGCGGGGCGACATCGCGCACGCCGCCGACGGGCTGGTGCGGCTGTTCATGTCCAACCCGGAGGCCGGCAAGGTACGCAGGCACGCGGCCGTGGCGCGGTTGCTCCAGCACCAGTTCATGAACCAGACGCCGGAGGACATCCGGAAGGCGGTCGAGCACAACACACGGCTGGTGACGCACGGCTGTTACCGGCCGCTGCCGGTCCCCGCCGTGCCGTCCCTGGTGTTCACCGGGGAGTACGACACCCTGTGCACCCCGCGCATGGGGCGCGAGCTCGCGGCGACCATGCCCGGGGCTCTGTTCACCACCGTCAAGGAGGCCGACCACCTGGTCACGGTCGAGCGCAGGCAGGAATCCGCGGACCTGATCGCCCGGTTCTGCACCGACCGCCCCGTCGACGACCTGCCGTACTGCACTCCCGTCGAGGTTCCGCGCGCCGGAACCGCACCCGCCCCGGCGTGACGCCGATCGTGCGGAAGGGCCGGATCCCGAAGCGGGTTCCGGCCCTTTCGCACGACCGCGGCAGTGTCAGGACTCCTCGCCGTCGACGAGGACTCTGGTGGCGCAGGAGACCTTCGCACCGCTACCGGAGCACTGCTGCTTCATGTCGTTGACGACGTGAATCGTCCCGTGCTTCTCGCTGGTGATCCGATCCTTGCGCACGTCCTCACAGCGCACATGACCCCTGCCGTCGTCGGTGCACTTGCCGGGACTCTCGACAGCGGCTGCCTGGACGGCGCCGAGGCCGATCAGGGCGGAGCTCCCCAGAACCCCTGCCATCACCGTGATCTTGATCGACTTGAACATCTACCTTTTCCTCAACGCTCGGCACCGCCGCGACCGCGCGGCGGCGCCGTTAGGGATGCCAGAACGGCCAACGAAGCGGGGCAGGCCCGGAGCCCGGATCGCATGCGACCGAACGCCAGGGCCTGCCCCATCACCCGAGGGTGGTCACTCGCCACCGAGGGCGAGGTTGCTGGCGCACTCCACGGCGTTCGTCTCCTTGTTCTCGGCGTTGCCGAGGCCGAGGATGCCCACCGCGAGGTTGATGTCGTCGATGGCGATCAGCGACTGGACCGAGTTGTCCTGCGCGCAGGTGGTGGTCTGGCTGTTGTTGATCTCCACCTCCGGCTCGTCACCGGCGTGGCCGACGCCGGCACCGAGGAAGCTGACGCTGCCGAGCATCGCCACGACAACAGCAGCCTTCTGGAACTTGCGCATTTACTGCTCCATTCTGGATTTGACGCGACCCCGGACGGGCCGGTCGGTGACAGCCGCCAAATGTAGAGCGACCTTTGCGACAATTGATAGCGAAACGCCGAACGGTATTCACATGACAGAAAAAGACCCCGTCACACTGCTGTCGCCATTTCACACAATCAGCCTGGCAATTCGACGGTCGAGCGACACGCGTTTGCGCGTCGCCGCGCAGTCAGGACTTCTCGCGCTCGACGACGAGGGTGCTGCTGCAGGTGAGCTCACCCTTGCCGGAGCAGCTCTGTGACGTCTTGTTGTCGACGCGGACCGTGCCGTCCTGTTCGGTGACGCGGTACTCGCTCACCTGGACGCAGCGAACCTGACCCTTGTCGTTCTTGGTGCAGCTGCCGGGACTCTCGACACCGACGGCCTGGGCGGCGCCGACAGCGATCAGCGCGAGGCTCCCCAGGAGGCCCGCCGCCGCGATCTTCTTCGACTGGAACATCAACCTTTTTCCTTGACGGTCGTGGGGTGGCCGAGGAGGCCGGGCGGGCCCGGGTCCGCGCCACGAGGGCGCGGAACCCGGTGCCCGCCGGGCTCACCTGACAGCGACTGCTCAGCCGAGGTTCGAGGAGCAGGCCACGGCGTTGGTCTCGGTGTTCTCCGCGTTGCCCAGGCCGAGGAGCGCGCCGACACCGGCGTTGACGTCGTCGACCGAGATCAGCGACTGAACCGAGTTGTCCTGGGCGCAGGTCGTCGTCTGCTTGCTGTTGAGCTCGAAGCTCGGGTCGTCACCGGCGTAGCTGACGCCGGCACCAAGGAAGCTGACGCTGCCGAGCATGGCCGCGACGACAGCGGCCTTCTGGAACTTGCGCATTACCTCTCCGTTCTCGTGTGGACGCAGCCCGTTATGGGCCGGTCACTGACAGTTGTTAACGTAAGCGAGCTTCGCGACTTTGGGTAGCTGAAACGCCTATATGCGTAAGTTTCTTGTGAAGGTGCAGGTCAGAGTCGTGTTCGACTGCCTCAAACGGTCGACAGAGACGGCGGGTCGAGGTCACCGTTCGCCCCAAAGACGGATCAACGAGTGATCTCTGGACATTAGCCGTGACCCGGTACACCGCCCTCGCGTTGAGCGGGGAGTGCGGCCGCTCGTCATGCTGCCGCGCTTACCAGACCAGTAAGGAGAACGTGATGTCTCGCATCGCGAAGGCGGCCACCCTGGCTCTCGGCACGGGTGCCGTGGTGTTCAGCGGGGCCGGTATGGCCTCTGCCCACTCCGGCGCCGAGGGTGCGGCGGTTCACTCGCCCGGTGTCGCGTCCGGCAATGTGATCCAGGTTCCGGTCCACGTGCCCGTCAATGTGTGCGGCAACACCGTGAACATCATCGGCTTCCTCAACCCGGCCGCCGGCAATGTCTGCGTGAACGACTGACGTATCACAGGGACTTACGGCTACGGACGTCCGTCGTAGTGCCCCCGAGAGCCCCGGCCGCCTCGCGCGCCGGGGCTCTTGCCGTACTCGAGCGACACCTCGAGCGACACCTTGAGCGACACCCGTTACCGAGCGACAGCGGCGCCACAACAATTCGGCCCCCGGTGGGAAACCGGGGGCCGAATTCGCTGGTCCTTGTTTCAGGCGCGCAGCCCCACATCGCCGTGCACCGGCTTGGCCTCGTTCACGACGGCGGCCGCTTCCTTCGTGGTGCCCAGAACCGAGTCCTCGTCGGAGTCGACGAGCGAGTCCGACTCGTACAGCGGCATGAGCTCGAAGGGGACCGCGGTGCGCAGGCCGGTGTCGAGGCCGGTGGACGCCAGGTCGGTGGAGTCCGCGGCGTACGCGGGGGCGGCGACACCGGCGGCGATCAGGGACCCGGCAAGGACGGCGGCAACCTTCAGGGACTTCATCGTGTTCCTTTCTTCGGCAACGCGGGGCGCCGGAGGGGAATTGTGTCGCCGTGCTCAACGATCCCCGGCCCGGGCGGAAACCGGGAAGTCGAAGATTGCCAAGTCCTCATATGAAATCTATGAACGACTGATGGGGTGAATCCCGCTTCGTACGGGGTTCACGAAGTCGGCAGAAGGAGCGAGGTGAGCGCGGGGAGCGTGGTCGGCGTGGTGGACTGCGACGGCGTCGCGGCGGCGGGTGCGGGCAGGGTGGTGACCTGGGTGTCGGCACCGGTCAGCGCCTGGACGAGGGCGTCGACCCGGGCGAGCAGGTTGCCGACCGGTGACGTGGCCGCGTCGATGGAGGCATCCGCGGACTCGTCCGTCGTCGCGGCGGTGGACTCGTCGGTGGTCTCGGTCGTCGACTCCTCGGCCGTCGACTCCTCGGCGGCCGTCCCGGTCGTCGACTCCTCGGCGGCCGCGGTGTCGTCCTTCGGCAGGAGCATGCCCAGGAGGTTGTCGAGGGCTTCCCTCACGGTTCCGAGCGCGTCGCTCGTGGGGTCGGGGGCGGTCTCGCTCGCCTGCGGCAGGAGCACACCCGTCGCAGGAGCGGTGACGGCCGGAACCGTCGCCTCGGACGAGGACGAGGACGAGGACGAGGACGTGGACGAGGACGTGGTCACCGAGGTCATCATGACCGTGGTCGAGGGGGCGTCGTCCGCCGCCCTGGCCACGGCGGCCCGCGCGGCGTCGCCCAGTTTCATGGCCCGGTCCCGGGGCAGTTGACCGCCGGGCGCCTCGAGCACGGCGTTCACCAGGTCGGCGACCGGGGCGAGTTCGCTGCCGCGTGCGTCGACGTGCCCGATCTGCGTGAGCAGCGCGGCGGACGACGCCGCGCGGGCGCTGTCCGGGGCCGGGTCCGCTGCCATGGCGGCAGGGCCGGTGGTTCCGGCCAGTAGGGCGGCGCACAGTGCGCCGAGTGCGATACGCCGTGCCGGCAGAGCGCGCATGGAGATTCCTTTCGCGGGGTTTCGGATCTTGAACTCACCGTGGGAGCGCCCACGACCTCCCGCAACCGGGCGTACGCCGTTCAGTGCCGGCCTTCACTCTCTTGCACGTTCTGCCTGGTCAGGCGGCGCACCGGGCCGGGCGCCACGCAAACCTGGCTTCACATTTCCAACACACTTGGCACCCTTAGCGGAATTTCGATGCATTTGTCCGTTTGGTGACTAGAGTTGCGAACCTCCGAAGCACCCTCATGGGCGGACGCATCGCACTCGTCCCCGTTGCCTGCCGCCGCCACCCGTTCCGAAAGGCTCCGACGGACATGCGTCAAACCCTGGGTCAGCTGCTTCGCCGTACGACGGTGGGTGCCCTCGTGCTCGCCGCATTGTGGGCACCCTGCGGCCCTGCCGCCGCCGCACCGGCCGCGCCCGCGCCGGAGGCCGAGGGCCTCGCCTTCGGCGAGCGCTACCGGGCGCTCCAGCACGGCAACATCGTGCGCGCGGCCAACTCCTCGGCCACCTGCCGCACCTCGGTGTCCTCCTGCCGCAAGGTGCGCAACGGCGACGCCGACGGTGTGAACGGCGACTTCGACATGGGCTACATCGATGTCGACGACGACCCGAACACGTACAACTCCTCCCGCGCGGAGGTCCGGCTGCCCGCCGGCGCCCGCGTCACGTACGCCCGTCTGTACTGGGGCGGCAATCTCCTCGTGGGCGAGCAGAAGCCGGCCGCCGACAACGAGCGGGTGCTGATCGCCGAACCCGGCGGCGCCTACAAGGAGCTGCTCGCGGACACGGTCGTGGGCCACCGCGTGGCGGACGGCGCGGACGCCTTCCAGGCCTCCGCGGATGTGACGCGGCTGGTGCGGGACAGCGCGCCGGGCCTGTACACGGTGGCGCAGCTCAATGTGGCCTCCGGCAAGTCGGCGGCAGGTGCCTGGGGCGGCTGGACGCTGGTGGTGGCGTACGAGGACCCGGCGGAGCCGCTGCGGCACCTCTCGATCTGGGACGGCTTCACGGCGCTGTCCGGCGGGGGCGCGGAGATGGCGCTGCACGACATGCCGTACGCCGCGAACGCCGACGGGCAGGTGGGACTGGTCGCGTACAACGGCGACCGCGGCACCACCGGCGACTCCCTCACCATGAGCGCGGGCGACGCCTCGGCCACCGCGCTGGGTGACCGGGCCAACCCGCTCGACGACGTGCTGAACTCCACCGTCTCCGGGGGCGCCCCGGCCCGCGTACCGGCGTACGCCAACACCCTCGGCTACGACTCCGACGTGTTCGGCCTCGGCGCGCACCTGACGCGCGCCGGTGACCGGGCCACGGTCCGCCTCACGTCCCAGCGGGACGCCGCGTGGGCGGGTGTGCTGTTCGCCGTCGTCGACGCCCGTCCGTGACCGTGTCGCCGCCCGTCCCCGACCCCTGCCCGAGCGAGGAAACCGTGCCCACGGAGCTGTCAGCGTCCGGACACCGGCCGCGGGTCCTGCACCTCACCCAGCCCGTGGACGGCGGGGTCGCGCGGGTCGTGACGGACCTGGTCCGGGCCCAGCTGGCGGACGGACTGCACGTCACCGCGATCTGTCCCGACAGCGCGCTCGCCGGTCAGTTGCGCTCGCTCGGCGCGCACGTACGGCACTGGCGGGCGACCCGCTCGCCGGGTGCGTCGCTGGTCCGGGAGGTGCGACAGCTGGCCCGGCTGCTCGACGAGGTGCGCCCCGATCTGGTGCACGCGCACAGTGCGAAGGCCGGACTCGCCGGGCGGCTCGCGGTGCGCGGGCGGATCCCCACCGTGTTCCAGCCGCACGCCTGGTCGTTCGAGGCGGTGGGCGGCTCCACCGCGGCCCTCGCGCTGCGTTGGGAGCGGTGGGCGGCACGCTGGGCCGCCCGGGTGGTGTGCGTGAGCGAGGCCGAACGCGCCACCGGCGTGCACGCGGGGATCACCGGCCGGTGGGCCGTCGTACCCAACGGCATCGACCCCGAGCGTTTCCGCCCGGCCCCCGCGGACACCGTACGGGCCGGGCTCGCGCCGCTGGCCGGTCTGCGCGCGCAGGCGCCGCTCGCCGTGTGCGTGGGCCGGCTGTGCCGGCAGAAGGGGCAGGACGTCCTGCTGCGGGCCTGGAACGCCGTACTGCGCCAGGTTCCGGACGCGCGGCTCGTCCTGGTCGGCGACGGGCCGGACCGTGACCGGCTGCGCGCCGCCGCCCCCGCCTCCGTCCTCTTCGCGGGGGCGGTCGCGGACGCCTCGCCCTGGTACCAGGCCGCCGACCTCGTCGTCCTGCCGTCCCGCTGGGAGGGCATGGCGCTGGCCCCGCTGGAGGCGATGGCCTGCGGGCGGCCCGTGGTCGTCACGGACGTCGACGGCGCCCGCGAGAGCCTGCCGCGTTCCTTCGCCGCCCCGTGCGTGGTGCCGCCGGAGGACCCGGAGGCCCTGGCGGGCGCCGTGGCCGCGCTGCTGCTCGACCCGCCGCTGCGTACCTCCCTCGGCGACCGGGGCCGCCGCCACGTGCTGTCCCTCCACGACGTGCGGCACACCGCGAGGGCGGTCACCGGCGTCTACCGCGATCTGCTCGGCACCTGGCCGGCCGCGAGCGCGACATGGGCGCGTGTGCACCGGGTGGCCGAGGACGCCGGCGCCCAGCGGACGTCACAGCCCGTCGAGCCCTCCGAGCACAGGGAGTCCATCCACTCGTGACCGCCGAACGCACCGTGCCCTCCCCCGGCGTACCGCCACGGGACCACGGATTCTCGCCCGTCTCCGTCATGCCGCCGCGCGGCACCGACGACGGTCCCCGGCTGCCCGCCTCGCGGCCCCCGGCCCGGCCGGACTCTCCGGTGCCGCTGCTCGTCGCGGACGGTGCGGCCGTCCTGCTCGCGGTGCCGGTGCTCGTCGGCGCGCGGCCGCATCCCCTGCTTGTGGCCCTGCTGATCGGGGCGTCGCTGCTGCCGCGTCCGCGCGGTCCACGGCCGTGGACGCCGGGGCTGCTGGACGAGCTGCCCGCCGTGTGCGGTCGTGCCGCGGTGGCCTGGCTGGCGACCGCGGCGCTGTGGGCGGCGTACCGGCCGGAGTCGGCGCTGTCCGCCGGGACCCTGCTGGCGGGGCTCGCCGTGCAGGTGACGGCGGGCGGTGTGCTGCGGGCGGTGGTGCACGGGCGGCGGCGTGCCGCGCTGCGGCGGCACCCGCACGCCGCGCTCGTCATCGGGCCGGCGGCGACCGCGCGGCGCGTGGCCGCCGCCGTGCTGCGCCACCCGGGGTGCGGGGTGCGGCCGGTGGGGATCGTCGCCGGGCAGGCCGACGGAGGCGAGGGCGTGCCCGTGCTGCGCACGGACGAGGAGGTCGAACGGGCGGTCATCCAGAACGGGGTACGGGCGGTGCTCGCCGTCCATCCGTCGGTGCGTGCCGAACAGGAGCCGCTGCGGCGGTCGCTGGCCGCCTCCGGATGCGCGGTCTGGGAGATCGACGCCGACGCCGCGCCCTGCCCGGCACGGGAACGGCTGGCCGGATTCGCCTGCCGGCGGCTGGACTTGGGCCCGGCGCACGGCGGCGGCGTCAGCAAGCGGCTGCTCGACATCCTGGTGTCGGGGGCGCTGCTGCTGCTGGTCAGCCCGCTGCTGCTGGTGTGCGCCGTGACGCTGCGGCTCAGTGACGGGCCGGGTGTGGTGTTCCGGCAGGAACGCATCGGCCGGAACGGGAAGCCGTTCACGCTGCTGAAGTTCCGCACCCACCGCCCGGCCGACGAGCACGAGTCGGCGACCCGGTGGAGCGTGGCCGGCGAGCACGAGATGGGACGGTTCTGCCGCATGCTGCGGCGCACCTCGCTCGACGAGCTGCTCCAACTGTGGAACGTGCTCCGCGGCGACATGAGCCTGGTCGGTCCACGCCCCGAACGGCCGTACTTCGTGACGCAGTTCAGCCAGACGTACCCGGGATACGCGGCCCGGCACCGGATGCGCACCGGCATCACCGGACTGGCGCAGGTCCACGGGCTGCGCGGTGACACCTCGATCGAGGACCGCTGCCGGTTCGACAACGCCTACATCGACGACTGGTCGCTGTGGGGGGACGTCTGCATCCTGCTGCGCACCGCGGTCACGCTGGTCCGTCCGACGGGGAGCTGACGATCCGTGAGCCACGTCCTCGTCCCCCTGCCGCGCCGGGCCGCCGCACTGGTGCCGGTCCTGCCGCTGGTGGCGGTGGTCGTCCTGCTGGCCCTGCCGCCGGCGGGGGACGGCGCGGGGCCCGCCGACGTGGTGTCCGCGCTGGTGGTGGGGTACTGCGTGATCCGGCTGCTGCGGGAACGGCGGCGGCCCCTGTCGCCCCGCGCGGCGGTGGTGCTGGGGCTGCCGGTCGTGGGGCTCGCGCTCGCCGCCATGGGGTCGGACTCGACGGCGGCGGGGATCGGCGGCATGTGCCGCTATCTGCAGGTCTTCGTGCTGGTTCCGGTGGCGGTGCTGGTGCTGCTCCGGGGCCGGGCCGACTTCCGGGTGCTGGCCTGGTCGTTCGTGGGGCTCGCACTCTGGCAGGGGGCCGTGGGGGTGCACCAGTACGTCACCGGGACCGGCGCCTCCTACCGAGGGGAGACCATCCGGGCGGTCGGTACCTTCGGGGCGCAGGACGTGATGGGCATGGCGACGGCGGTGTCTCTGGGCCTGGTGTGCGCGGCCGGTCTCGCACTGGGCCCGGCGCCGCTGCGGCAGCGGGTGGCCGCCGCCGCGTGCGCGCTGGTTCTGGTGCTGCCGCTGGCGCTGTCCTTCAGCCGGGGTGCCTGGATCGCGACCGCTCTCACCTGCTCCGTGCAGCTGGCCCTCGCGGGGCTGCGGCGCGCGCTGAAGGCGGGGGCGGCCCTGGTCGCCGCGGGGGTGATCCTGACGGGCGGATTCGGGGTCGGTACGGCGATGCTGCAGGAGCGGATCGACAGCATCACGGAGGTCACCGACGCCCCGGACCAGTCCGTGATCGACCGGTACACCCTGTGGGCGGCGGCCGCCGGCATGTGGCGCGAGCACCCGCTGACCGGTGTGGGACTGAAGGGTTTTCCCGAGTACCGCGACGGACACGCGACGCTGGCGCTGTCGTCGGGCAGCGATGTCGAGGGTGCGGGCCAGACGTACCAGAGGCAGCCGCTGCTCTCCCCGCACAGCATGTATCTGCTGGTGCTGAGCGAGCAGGGCCTGGTCGGGCTGATCACGCTCGCCGGGAGCTGGCTGGCGCTGCTGGTGTGCGCGGTGCGCGGGCTGCTGCGGGTGCGCCGGCGCGGGCCCGGCCTGGACTGCGCGCTCATCGCGTGCGGCCTGCTGCTCTGGCAGCTCACCGACTTCGTGTACGGCGACATCGGCGGACCCTCGACCGTACTGACGGGCCTGGCCCTGGGGCTGACGGCGTGGTGGGCCCTCCCCCGTGACGAGCGGCTGGACGCCGCGTGCCGGGACGAGGTGCCCGGGCGGCTCGAGGAGGCCGTGGCGCGATGACGGTGGTGCCTTCGCAGACACCCGGTCCCGGCCCTGGTCCCGGGCACCCCGTGCACGGCCCCGACGCCCCGGAGCCCAGCGGCACGAGGACCGGCGACACGGGGACCGGCGGCACGAGGACCGGCGACACGGGGACCGGCGGCACGAGGACCGGGGACACGAAGGCCGGCCTCCGCAAGCCCGACGGTCCGGCGCCGGATCCGGGCGCGTCCGAGGGCCGCCCGTCCGCGCCCGGCGGTCACGAACATCGCGGCCCGGCGCCGAGCCGGCCCACGGCGGGCAGGCCCACCCCGACGGGACCGCGGACCGGTCGGTCGCTCGGCGACGGCAGCCGTCCCGCCGGAGCCACGACCGTGACGGGCCGGCCGGGCGACACCGCCCCGGACACACCCCCCACCGGCACACCCACCGCCCACCGGCACGCGGCCCGGGACTCCGAGGGCGACGAGGCCCGGCCCCGGCCGAACGGGACCGACGCGGGCACGCCCGTCGACACCGCACCCCCGACCCAACGACCGGGCACACCTCCCACCGGCGCGTCCACTCCCGCGGGGGCCGGGGCCCGGGAGAGGGAGGTCGGGGGCGGGAAGGCGGCGTCGCGGGGGTTCTTGGCGCGGGCGGCGATGGTCACGGCGGTGTTGTCGATCGCCGGGTCCGTGCTCGGGCTGGTGCGGGACCAGTCGCTGGCGCGGTTGTTCGGGGCCGGGAGCGACACGGACGCGTTCCTGGTCGCGTGGACGGTGCCGGAGATCGCCGCCACGCTGCTGATCGAGGACGGGCTGGCGATCGCGCTGATCCCGGCGTTCAGCGTGGCGCTGGCGCGCCGGGCGCGGGGCGTTCCCGGTGACCCGGTGCGGGAGTTGGTGCGAGCCACCCTGCCGCGGTTGTGCCTGGCCTTCGCCGCGGTGGCCGCGCTGACCGCCGCCGGGGCTCCGTTCCTGGTCCGGGTGCTGGCGCCCGGTCTGCCCGATCCGCGCCTGGCCGTCGACTGCACCCGGCTCACCGCGCTCAGCCTGCTGGCCTTCGGGCTCGCCGGGTACTGCAGCGCCGCCCTGCGGGCGCACCGGCGCTTCTTCGCGCCGGCGGCGATCTACGTCGCCTACAACACCGGCATCATCGCGACGATGTTCCTCCTCGGCGCGGAGTGGGGCGTGCGCGCCGCCGCGGCCGGGGTCGCGGTGGGCGGCTGTCTGATGGTGGCGGTGCAACTGCCGTCGCTGTGGCGGCAGCTGGCCTCCCGCGCGCCGCGGCCCGCGGCCGTCACCGGGCCGGCCGACGAGGAGCGGACGGTGCGGCTCGCGCTGATCGCCGCCGTCCTGCTGTTCGCGCTGTGCCGCCAGTCGCAGGTCCTCGTCGAACGGTTCCTGGCGTCCTCCCTGCCCGCCGGTGCCATCTCGCACCTGAACTACGCGCAGAAGGTCGCCCAGATCCCCATGACGCTGTCGCTGATGGTGTGCACGGTCACCTTCCCGGTGGTGGCGCGCGCCCTCGCGGACGGTGACACGGGCCGGGCCCGCGCCCGCGTGCAGCGGGACCTGGTGCTGGCGTCCTGCGTGGTGCTGCTGGGCATGTGCGCGGTGATCGCCTGCGCCC
This sequence comes from Streptomyces malachitofuscus, assembly GCF_055571035.1. NCBI lineage: Bacteria > Bacillati > Actinomycetota > Actinomycetes > Kitasatosporales > Streptomycetaceae > Streptomyces > Streptomyces malachitofuscus. Next base: position 45,558 of record NZ_JBVIGA010000037.1, read on the forward strand.
CGCAGATGATCCACCTGCTGTTCGAACGGGGCGCGTTCACCGCCGCCGACACCGCCGCCACGGCGGGCGTCATGCGCGTGTACGCCCTCGGTCTGCTCGGCCAGACCCTCGTGGGCGCCCTCGTCCGCTGCTACTTCTCGGCGGGCCGCCCGCGTTGGTACCCCGTCGGCGTGATGGCCGCGGGCATCGCCGCGACCTCGCTGATCGGTGCCGTGACGGTGGGCCGCTGGGGGGTGGCGGGGATCGCCGCCGCCAACGCCTTCGGCATCACCGTCACCGCCGTCCTGCTGCTGTCGGGCCTGCGCACCGCCCGCGGCGGTGCCGCCACCGGCGTCACGGTCGGCGTCCGCACGGTTCTGGCGCAGCTGGTCCGGCCCGTGCTCGCCTCGGCCCTCGCCGTCGCCGCCGGGGCGTACGCGGCGAGCCGGTTCGCGTCGCCGGTGGCGGCGCTCGCGGCCGGCTGCCTCGCCGTGACCGCCGTCTTCGTCCCGCTCGCCCTGTCCGTCCTGGGCTCCGCATCCGCCGTGCGCTCCGTACGCACCGTCACACGAAAGCTCACACATGGCCGCTTCCGTTGATTCCCTCGACACCCGCAGCTCCTCGGCGTCCCGGCCCGGGCCCGTCCCCTGGGTGGCGATGTACCACTCGGTGGGCGACTGTTCGGACGACCCGTACCGCATCACCGTCACGCCCGAGCGGCTCGAGCGGCAGCTGATGTGGCTGCGGCGGCGCGGGCTGCGGGGCGTGTCGGTCTCGGACCTGCTCGCCGCGCGGGCCCGGGGCGAGGGGCGGGACCTGGTCGGTCTCACCTTCGACGACGGCTACACCGACTTCCTCACCGCCGCCCTGCCGCTGCTGCGCCGTTTCCGCTGCGGCGCCACGCTCTTCGTCCTGCCGGGGCGGCTCGGCGGCGACAACGCCTGGGACCCGCTGGGCCCGCGCAAGCCGCTGCTGACCGCGGACGGCATCCGGCGGGCCGCCGCCGAGGGCGTGGAGATCGGCTCGCACGGACTGACCCATGTCGACCTCACCCTCGCGGACGACGCCGCCCTCACGACCGAGGTCGCCGAGAGCCGCGCCCTTCTCGCCGAGCTGACCGGGGCTCCGGTGCACGGGTTCTGCTATCCGTACGGCACGGTCGACGCGCGGGTCGTCGAGGCCGTACGGGCGGCGGGTTACCGCTACGCCTGCGCGATCGACCCCGGGCCGCTGACCGGCCCGCACGCCCTGCCGCGCGCGCACGTGGGGCAGAAGGACACGGCGCTGCGCCTGTACCTGAAGCTCCGGCTGCACCGGATGCGCCGGCGCCCGGTGGAGGGCGTGTGATGAGGGCCCTGCACATCATCACCGGGCTGGGGGTCGGCGGTGCCGAGCTGCAGTTGCGGCTGCTGCTGCGTCATCTGCCCGTCGAGTGCGACGTGGTGACGCTCACCAACCCGGGCCCGGTCGCGGAAGGGCTCGGCGCGGACGGGGTCCGCGTGGTGCACCTGGGCATGAACGGCAACCGCGATCTGGCCGTCCTGCCCCGGCTGGCGCGGCTGATCCGCTCCGGCGGCTACGACCTGGTGCACACCCACCTGTACCGGGCCTGTGTGTACGGCCGGCTGGCCGCGCGGGTCGCCGGGGTCCGCGCGGTCGTCGCCACCGAACACTCGCTGGGCGATACGCAGATGGAGGGCCGCCGGCTGACCCCGGGGGTGCGCGCGCTGTATCTGGCGAGTGAGCGGCTCGGCTCGGCGACGGTCGCCGTCTCCCCCACGGTGGCCGACCGGCTGAAGCGCTGGGGCGTGCCCGCCCCCCGCATCGAGGTGGTTCCCAACGGCGTCGACGTGGACCGATTCCGCTTCGACCCGGAGCGGCGTGAGCGCACCCGGCGTCGTCTCGGGCTGCCGGAGGGCGCGTTCGTGGTGGGCGGCGTCGGCCGGCTCACCCGGGGCAAGCGGTTCGACGTGCTGGTGCGGGCGCTGGCCCGGCTCCCGGAGGACCACTGGCTGCTGCTGGTCGGCGGCGGCCCCGAGGAGCACGTGCTGCGCCGCACGGCCCACGAGGCCGGGGTGGCCGGGCGGGTCCTGTTCACCGGGGAGCGCCCCGGTCTCCCCGACGGCTCGCCCGGTCCCGATCTGCCCTCGCTCACTTCGGCGATGGACCTGTTCGCCTCGCCGTCCGCGGAGGAGGCCTTCGGGCTGGCGGCCGTGGAGGCACTGGCGTCCGGCCTGCCCGTGCTCTACGCCTCCTGCCCGGCGATCGAGGACCTGCCGCCGACGGCCTGTGCCGCGGCCCGGCGGGTGCGCGGCGGACCGGACGCGTACGCCCGCGCGATCGCCGAGGCCGGCGCGGCGGGCCCCGGCCCGCGCACCGCCGGGGAGGCCGCGCGCCACTACAGCATCACCCGCAGCACGGCCCGCCTCATGGACGTGTATGCGGCAGCCGTCGCCGGCACGTCGGCGTCCCCCGCACCCCGGCCGTCCTGGCCGTCCCCGCACGTCCACAAGGGAGCAAGCCCGTCATGACCGACACTCCGACCCGTCGGCGCCTTCCGTCCCTGGCCCGCGTCAAGCGGCTGCCGGCCTGGTCCGCGCTGGTGGCGGGCACGCTCGGCGGCGGGCTGCTCGGCGGCGCGTACGGACTGCTCACGCCCCCGTCGTACACGGCCACCAGTTACGTCGTGGCCGTGCCAACCGGTCAGGCCACCCCGGACGCCGCGCGGGGCTTCGCGCAGGCCTACGGGCGGGTGGCCACGCAGCTCGCGGTGCTCGGGGACGCACAGGTGTGGGCGGGGGTGCCGGTGCGCACGCTGCGGGACAGCGTGCGCACGGCGACCTCGCCGGACGCCCCGATGGTGTCCGTCTCGGCGACCTCCACACGGCCCGACGAGGCGGTCGACATGGCGAACGCGGTCTCGCGTGCGCTGACCCGGCACGCGGAGGACACCAAGGGCAGCACGCAGGTGCGGCTGGTGCAGTTCTCGCGCGCGGTGAAGCCCGGCGGGCCGGCGTCCGCCTCGTCGGCGGTGACCGCTCTGGTGGGGGCGAGCGCGGGCGGGCTGCTGGGCGGCCTGGCCCTGCTGGCACGGCCGAGGCGGGGCGGCCGGGACGACGACTCGGCGCCCGCCGCCTCGGTGCCCGGCCCGGCCACGGCCGCCGATGTGCAGCGGTGACGGCGGTGGAGCGGGCCGGGACGGCGGCCGTGCTAGCGGCTGCGCGACCACCAGTCGAAGCGGAGGCAGAGCTTTCCGCCCAGCCAGTACTCCACCCAGCGGCCCAGGTCGAGCGGCGAGCAGTTCTCCGGGGGAAGTTGCTCGGTCGGCGCGGACGGTGCCGGGGTGACCTCGGGGGTGGTCTCCGGGTCCGCGTCGTGGGTGCGGCCGTAGAGCATCTTCTTGTAGACGCGGGAGGATTCCGGGTTGTCGTCGCACTGCCACACCCCGTGCGGGCAGTAGTCGGTCACCGTGTTGTAGAGGGGCCGGTGCTCCTCCATCCACGCGAGCATGCGGCGCATGTATTCGGGATTGTCCCCGTTGCGGAAAAGCCCCCACTCCGGGTACGAGATCGGCTTGTTGTGGGCTTTGGCGAAATCGACGTGCGCCTGGAGTCCGTAGGGTTCCTTCACCTGTTCGTCGAAGGAGCGTCCGGCCGGCTGGTCGTAGGAGTCCATGCCGACGATGTCGACCGTGTCGTCCCCCGGGTAGCACTCCGTCCAGGGAATGGCGTCCCGGCCCCGGCTCGGCGTGAAATCGAAACGGAATTTCTGGCCCGGCACCGCGCGCATGGTTTTCACGATGCGGTTCCAGTACTTCTTCCAGGACTCCGGGTCGGGCCCGCACCGGTGGGTGTAGGTGACGCCGTTCATCTCCCAGCCGAGCACCAGGATGGTGTCCGGCACCTTCAGTTCGACGAGCCGCTCGGCGAGGGCGCGGAAGTGGTGGTCGAACTCGCCGGCCGCGCCCCGCCGCAGCAGTCGCCGGACCTCTTCGTCGGAGACGCCCTCCTCGTTGCGCTCCTGCATGGGGACGTTGAGGACGAGCATCCGGTCGTCCCTGGCGTTGCGCCAGTGCGCCCACGACTCGAGGAACCCGATGTCGCCCTCGATGTCGCTCCAGTGGTTCCCGGGCAGGTAGGTGTGCCCGACGCGCAGGTCCGCGCCGCCCAGCCAGCGGCTGAGCTCCTCCATGCGGGCCACGCCCCGGTCGTCGGAGGCGAGGAAGGCGCCGAAGGCCGGCAGGGCCCGGTCCCGCCCCGGGGCGGGCGGTGCGGAGGGCTGCGGCGTGCCGACGGCCGGGACGGCGGGGATCACGGGTGTGGGAAGGGTGGGCAGGGAAATGGTCGGCGTGGGAATCGTGGGCCTCGGGATCGCGGGCGCGGCCCCGGGCTCCGGCGGGGCGGGCAGTGCGGGACGGGAGTCGTCGGCCCGCGCCACCCCCGCCCCCGCCGCGAGAGCGGCCGACACGACGGCCACCGCCGCGCCCACGGCCATTCCCCGGGCCCGGACCCGCCTGTGCTGTGGGGCCATTGGCTGCTCCTCTTCTCGCTCTCGTCCGCCTTGTGTCTGAGACCTCGCTGTTGACGGCCAGTCATATGAAGTCAGTCATAGGAAATCCGACGGTGCCACCGTCACTGCGGCTTTCGAGTGCCGGGCTGACCCGTGCGGGTGAGCCGGTTCCAGAAGAAAGTGAGACTGCGTGTCACTGCTTGACATCCGAGTCCCCGCCGTATTGCTGCGGATCGACCGGAATCCCTTTCACCACGGAACGCTGGGCGCCGTACGGTCGCTCGGCCGGGCCGGTGTGGAGGTGCATGTCGTCGCCGATTCCGCGGGAAGTCCCGTGTCCCGCTCGCGCTATGTGCGCCACATGCACCCGCCGCCGCCCCCGGAGGCGACCGGGGACGAGATCCTCGCCGTGCTGCGCCGCGTGGCCGGGCAGGTCGGGCGTCCGGCCGTGCTGGTCCCGCTGGACGACGCGACCGCGATCGCCGCGGGACGCCTGCGCGAGGAACTCGCGCCCAGCTATCTGCTGCCCGCGATGCCGGTCACGCTGCCCGAACGCGTCGCCGACAAGGCCGAACTGGCCGCCGTGTGCGCCGCCGTCGGCATCCCGCACCCGGAGACACTCGTCCCGGACAGCCCCGCCCGTGCCGTCGCCGACGCGGAGCGGCTCGGGCTTCCGCTGGTCGCCAAGTGGAGCCGTCCCTGGCTGCTCCCGCCCGGCAGCGGACTGCGCAGCACCCGGCTGGTGCACACCGCCCATCAGGTCCGGGAGCTGTACGCGCGGGTGGCGGAGGCGGGCAGCCCGCTGCTGCTCCAGTCGTATCTGCCGCCCGGAGAGGACCGGGACTGGTTCTTCCACGGCTACGCCGACCGTTCGGGCACGGTCCGGGCGGGCGGCGCCGGCCGCAAGCGGCTGTCCTGGCCGCGCGGCGCGGGACTGACCGCGGTGGGCCACTGGACCCCCAACTCCGAGATCTGCGCGCTCGCCGAACGCCTCACCGGTGAACTCGGCTACCGCGGCGTCTTCGACCTCGACTTCCGCCGCTGCGGCACGACCGGCCGCTACCACCTCCTCGACTTCAACCCGCGCCCCGGCGCCCAGTTCAGGCTGTTCGCGGACAGCGCGGGGCTGGACGTCGTACGCGCCCTGCACCTGGATCTGACCGGCCGTCCGCTGCCGGACGGGGATCCGGTGGCCGGGCGGTCGTTCGTGGTGGAGAACTACGCGCCGTTCGCCGCGCTGCGCACGGCGCCCGGCGGACGCGAACTGGCCTGGTACGCCGGGGACGACCCCGGGCCCGGACGGGCGATGTGGGCCCTGTGGGCCCGCCATGTGTCCGGCCGGCTGCGCAGGCGGCTGAGCCCGCCGGCGCAGGTACCGGCGCCGCGCCCGAGCCCAGGGGGAGCTCCGTCCTCCAGGACCTCCCGGACCTCATGGATCTCCCGGACTACCCGGACCTCACGGACCTCACGGACCGACAACGAGAAAGCGAGCAGCTGATGATGTACGACCTTCTGGTGGTGGGCGCGGGTCCGTACGGTCTGTCGATCGCGTCCCACGCCGCGGCCGCCGGACTGAACCTGCGTGTCTTCGGCCGGCCGATGGCGTCCTGGCGGGACCACATGCCCGGCGGCATGTTCCTGAAGTCGGAGCCGTGGGCGTCCAACCTCTCCGACCCGGCGGGGCGCTGGACCCTGGACGCGTACTGCACCGAGCGGGGCATGACGGCACGTCACGCGGAGCCCATCCCGGTGGACGCGTTCGCCTCGTACGGCCTGTGGTTCGCCCGCAACGCCGTGCCTGCGGTGGACGAGCGGACGATCACGCGGGTGTCGTCGGGCCCCGACGGCTTCACGGCGGTCACCGGGGACGGGGAGGCGCTGCACGCGCGGACGGTGGCGCTGGCGGTCGGGGTGATGCCGTTCATCGAGGTGCCGGGGACCCTGCGCGGACTGCACCCCACGCTCGTGACGCACAGCAGCCACCACAACGACCTCGGCCCGTTCCAGGGCAAGGACGTCACCGTGATCGGCGGCGGCCAGGCCGCCCTGGAGACGGCGGCGCTCCTCGCCGAACAGGGCACGCGGGTACGGGTGCTGGCGCGGGCGGAACGGCTGCGGTGGAACGACGTCCCGCCGGCCCTCGAGCGTTCCTGGTGGCAGTCGGCCCGCTCGCCGCACAGCGGTCTCGGCCCCGGCTGGCGGAACTGGTTCTACTCCGAGCGCCCGGGTCTGTTCCGGCGGCTTCCGGAGGCGACCCGCTCGCGGGTCGCGGCCACGGCGCTGGGTCCGGCCGGCGCCTGGTGGGTGCGGGAGCGGGTGGAGCGGGCGGTGGACCTGCTGCCGGGCCACGAGGTGACCGCGGCCGCCGCGGTGCCCGGCGGCCTGCGGCTGGACCTCACCGACCGGTCCGGCGCCCGGCGCAGCCTGGAGACCGAACACGTCATCGCGGCCACCGGGTTCAAGGCCCACCGTGACCGGCTCGGTCTGCTCTCCACGGAACTGCGCGGGACACTGACGGTGCTGCCCGACGGCTCCCCCGCGGTCGGGCACGGCTTCGAGTCCTCGTATCCCGGTCTGTTCCTCGCGGGCCTGGTGACCGCGTCCGGCTTCGGCCCGGCGATGCGCTTCGTGCACGGCGCCACCTTCACGGCGTCGACCCTGGTCCAGGGTGTGCGCCGGCGGCTCGGGGCGGCCCCGGTGCGCGGCACGGTTCCGGTGCCGGGGAGCGGCAGCCGCAGCGGGGCGCCGTCGCCGGTGCGCGGCTGACCTGGAGGTACGACGAAGCGTCCCCCGAACCTGACCGGTCCGGGGGACGCTTCGTCGGAAGGGTACGGATGCCGGGCGGGGCGGGTCCGGCACCCGTCGAGGGGTTACCGGCGGGCGAGACGGCCGCGGCGGTACAGCATCGCCCCGCCCGTGATCAGCACCGCGCCGGCGGCCGAGGCCGCCATCATGCCGTCGCTGCCGGTCTCCGCGAGGTGCGGCGGGTAGCCGGGCTCCTCCTCGGCCGGCGGCTCCTCGGCCGGCGTGGGAGGCGTCTTCACCTTGGCGGGAGGCTCCGGCGTCTCCTTCTCCTTCTCCTTCTCCTTCTCCTTCTCCTCCTCGTGGACCGTCCCGTTGACGCAGGTGTTGCCGTTGGCGTCGTTGAACAGGCCGACGAGGTTGACGCTGTTGCCGCACGCGTTCAGCGACAGGTCGACGGGCGCCTGGATGACGTTGCCGGACAGCACACCGGGCGAGCCCTTGGCGGCGCCCACCGCGTGCGCGCCGCCGTCGGAGCCGGAGTGCGAGGTGTCGGACAGGGACTCCGTGTACGAGGAGGAGTCCGCCGAGCGGTCCGCGGACTTGTCGGAGTCGTGCGCCGCGCCGTGGCCGGAGAGGTTGGCGCAGGTGTTGTCGTACGCGCCGTTGGCCACCGCGAGACCGTTGACGGTGTTCCCGCAGGCGTTCACCGGCGCGTGGATCGGTGCCTGCACGTTGTTGCCGGAGCCGACGCCGGGCGAGCCCTTGGTGCCGCCGACCGCGTGCGCGCCGTCACCGTGCTTGTCACCGGAATCGCTGTTGACACACGTGTTGTCGGAGGCCTCGTTGAGCGCCCCGACCGCCGTGACGGTGTTGCCGCAGGCGTTCACCGGCACGTGCACGGGCGCCTGCACGTTGTTCCCGGACAGCACACCGGGAGAATCCTCGGCACCGCCCCCCGCGAACGAGTCGGCGAGGGCGGGGGTTCCGTACAGGGACAGAATGCCCGTGGCGGCGGCGGCCGCCGCGAACACTCCCCTGCTCAGGGTCTGTCGCAATGTGGTTGTCTTCCTGCTTGAAGAGTCGGGAGCGGCCACGCGTTCTGGCCCTCCGCTGCCGCATGGCCTACTCCCTCATCAACCCGGCTCCGCGGAATCGGTTGCGCAGGTTCACCCGGTTGGCCCGCGTGACGCACACGCCGGCCGGGCTGTCAGGACACCACGTCCTTGCGCACGAACCCGCGGAACGCCAGCGCGAACAGCACGAGCGCGTACGTCACGGAGACCGCCGCGCCCTGGATCATGCCGGACCACTCCGGGGTCGGCTGGACGGCGTCCGCCCAGGCGAACTGCCAGTGCGCGGGCAGGAAGTGACGCCAGTCGCCGAGCGCGGTGACGGCGTCCAGCACATTGCCGACGATGGTCAGGCCGACGGCTCCGCCGACCGCGCCCAGCGGGGCGTCGGTGCGGGTGGACAGCCAGAACGCCAGCCCGGCGGTGACCAGCTGCGACACGAAGATGTACGCCACGACCACCACGAGCCGCTGCGCCGCCGTGCCGGGGTCGAGCGCGCCGCCGGTGGGGATCTGCAGGGACCCCCATCCGTAGGCGATCGTGCCGACGGCCAGCGCCACCACGGGGAGCAGCACCATCGCGGCGAGGCTCAGCCCCAGTCCGACGACCAGCTTGGACCACAGCAGCCGCATCCGGGGCACGGGCGCGGCGAGCAGATAGCGCAGGGAGGACCAGCCGGCCTCGGAGGCGACCGTGTCCCCGCAGAACAGGGCGACCGGGATGACCAGCAGGAAGCCGGCGGACACGAACAGGTTCACGGCGGCGAAGTTGGCGCCGGACGCGGTGGCCGTGTCCATCAGGTTCACGCGGTCGTTGTCCGGGCCGCCGTCCGGTGTGCCGCCGATCGCGAAGGCGATCACCAGCACGAACGGCAGGGCGGCGAGGACGGCGCCCATCACGAGGGTGCGGCGGCGCTTGAGCTGGCGGACGAGTTCCACCCGCAGGGGCAGGGTGCGGCCCGCGCGGTAGCCGGCGGCGACCTCGACGGGGGCGCTCTGCCCGGCGGTCTCGTTCCGCTCGGTGAGCGTGCTCATGCGGAACCTCCGATCAGGGTGAGGAAGGCGTCCTCGAGGCGGCGGTGCGGGCCGACCGACGCCACGGGCACCTCGAGCCGGACCAGTTCGGCGACCAGGCCCGCGGCGGTGCCGTCGGCGTCGAGCCGGACCAGCAGCCCCTCGTCGGTGCGGTCGGCCGAGGCGACGCCCGGCAGCGCGGCGATCTTCTCGGCGACCGGCTCCTCCACGGGCGTGACGGTGCCGACGAGCAGGGTGTCGCCGGAGCCGACGATCTCGTGCACCGGGCCGGCCTGAACAAGCCGTCCGCGGTCCATGACGACGAGGTGGGTGCAGGACTGTTCGACCTCGGAGAGCAGATGGCTGGAGACGATCACCGTGCGGCCGCCGGCGGCGTACCGGATCATCACCTCGCGCATCTCGCGGATCTGTGGCGGGTCGAGGCCGTTGGTGGGCTCGTCCAGGATGAGCAGGTCCGGCAGGCCGAGCATGGCCTGGGCGATGGCGAGGCGCTGCCGCATGCCCTGCGAGTAGGTGCGCACCGCGCGGGCGAGGGCGTCCCCGAGTCCGGCGATCTCGAGGGCCTCGTCCAGGTGGGCGTCCTCGGGCGGTCGGCCGGTGGCCCGCCAGTACAGCTCCAGGTTCTCGCGGCCGGAGAGGTGGGGCAGGAAGCCCGCGCCCTCGACGAAGGCGCCGACCCGGGACAGGACCGGGGCGCCGGGGCGGATGGCGTGGCCGAAGACGCGGATCTCGCCGCCGTCGGGCCGGATGAGGCCCATCAGCATGCGCAGGGTGGTCGTCTTGCCGGCGCCGTTCGGGCCGAGGAGGCCGAGTACCTGGCCCTTCTCGACGCGGAACGACAGGTTCTGCACGGCGTACCGGTCCGAGGAACGGGCGTACCGCTTGCTCAGGCCGGTGATCTGGAGCGGGACCTCGGCCAGTCCGGGGTCGGGAGCCGGGGCGGTGGTGCGGCGGTGGCCGGTCAGCAGCAGGGCCAGCGCGATCAGCGCGCCGGCGATCGGCAGCCACACCACCCAGGCGGGCAGCGGGGCGGCGGCGGTGCTGACGCCCGGCGCGGTGGGCACGGTGAGGCCGCTCTTCAGGGAGACGGTGTACGTCGCCGGGGCGGCCGGCGAGGCGTGGCCGAGGTCGGTGGAGGCGAGGACGAGACGCAGCCGGTGGCCCTTCTGGACCTCGTGGTCGACGGCGGGGAGGGTGAGGGTCACGTCCTTGCCGGCCTTGGCGTCCTCGACGCGGACCGGGGCGACCAGCTGCGAGGGCAGCACCTGCTGCCGGCCGTCCGGCCCGACGTCGTACACCTTGCCGAACAGGACGGCGTCGTCACTCGTCGACTTGACGTGCACGGCGACGGTCGGCGAACCGGTGATCCGCAGATCGCTGTCGAGCGGGGCGGATTCGAAGCGGGCGTACTGGCCGGGGAAGTCCAGGGAGATGCCGACGCCGAGCGAGGACAGCTGCGCCAGTCCGCCGGAGCCGCCGAGGCCGGGCAGGGCGGAGACGGCGGGCGGGTTGGCACCGGCGGGGTTGTCGAAGCGCTGCTCCTGACGTCCGGTGAGGGGGATGGACCGGCCGCCGTCGCTCAGCCCCGGGTACGTGTCGGCGCTCGCGCCGTTCAGCACGGCCCGTCCGTCGGTGGAGTCGACGCCGCCGGTACGGGTGACGCGGAAGGCGGGCCCGGTGTCCGCGCTCCTGTCACCCTTGAGGTGCCGGTCGAACCAGCCCCGTACCCGCTCCTCCACGCGGTCGGTCTCCATGTCACCGCCGTCGTGTCCGCCCACGATCCAGTCGACGTCGACCGGGGCGCCGTTGGCGCGGATCGCCTGGGCGGCGGCGTCGGCCTGGCCGAGCGGGAAGAGGGAGTCCGACTGCCCCTGCACCAGCAGCGTGGGCACGTCGATGCGGTCGGCGACCGCGGACGGCGAACGGGCCTCGAGCAGCTCGCGGGCCTCGGTGTCCGGCACGCCCGACTCGGCGACCCGCTCGTACATCGCGCACAGCGCGGGCTCGAACCGGTCGCAGCCACCGCCGGAGTTGACGAAGATGCCGGCCCACAGCTTCTTGAACACGCCGTTCGGGAAGAGCGCGTCGGCGAGGTCGAAGTAGGTGATCGCCGGGGCGATGGCGTCGACCCGGTCGTCGTACCCGGCGCCGAGCAGGGCGATGGCGCCGCCGTACGAGCCGCCCGTCATCCCGACCCGGGGGTCGCCCTTCTTGTCGAGCCGCACCTCGGGCCGGTCCGCGAGCCAGTCGATCAGCCGGGAGACGTCGGCGACCTCGCCCTCGGGGTCGTTCAGCCCGATCTTCCCGGTCGACCTCCCGAAGCCGCGCGCGGACCACGTCAGTACGGCGTATCCGTCCCGGGCGAGCTTCTCGGCCTGCTCCCGCACGTCCTCCTTGCTGCCGCCGAAGCCGTGCCCGAGCAGCACGGCGGGCCGGCGGCCTTCGGGCCCGGCGGTGAAGTACGAGGTGTCGATCCGCACCCCGTCGCCCACTTTCATGACCCGGTCGGCACGGCGCACCGCGGGGGCGTCGTCGGAGGCGACGGCACTCCAGGTACCGGCACCGGCGAGCACGACGACGGCGGCCGCGGCGGCGGTGATCCGTCGCGGCCGCCGTGACCGCAGCCACCGCGATCCGGGCAGTCGAAGATCCATGCGTCAACGGTACGGGGCGAACCTGTCGCCCGGATGTCGACCGGAGACCGAACCGCGGCACCTCCCGGAGGCGTACATGACGACCGCCGCGTACCACGGGCGCGGTACGCGGCGGTGCCGGTGTTCGTGCTTGGGGCTCGGGCCGGTGTCCGTCTCCATGCCGGTCCGCCAGGCTGATGGGCACGCAACCCACACCGGCACGGTGCGGTCCTACCGGATACCGACAACGCTTGACCAAGGACGGGTATGACGAGTCGCAACGCCCAGGTGACCTGGGTCGACGCACGTGAGGAACTCCCGCGCAGTGGCGCACCGGTGGCAGCGGCGGTCACCGGCCGGTATCCCCCGGACCCCAGTCGGCCCGAGACCGCGTCGGGGGAGGAGTTCTGGCTGGTGAGGTCGATGTACTTCACGTCTCTGCACTTCAGCGAGGACGGCACGGAGCACACGAACTGCTTCATCGACTCCGACGGCTACATCCACCTGCCCTACGGCCGCTCCCACCGCGACGCCGTCACCCACTGGGCCGCACTGCCCACCCTCCCGGGCACGACGACCCACATCCTCCTCGGCGACGAGGTCCAGCCGGCCCTCCGCGACGCATGGAGGTGAACACACGATGGATGCCGGCTGCGGCAGTGGCTGTGGCTGTGGCTGTGGCAGCGACCGTCGCCGTGCTCGGTCCGGACTCCGGCTCCCCCGCGCCTCACGTGCCTCCGGCCTCGGCCGCGTCGGTCGAACTGCTGGAGCGAGCGGCACTGACGGCCGCGACGACGCCGCAGCCGAAGGTGCGCGCAGGGCAGTACGCGTACGTGAAGACGGTCGGACACACGTCGGTGCTGTCCGAGACGGTGTCCGGAGAGACGGAACTCCGGCGCGTGGAGGAGGGGATGGAACAGTGGACGTCCGTCGACGGCAGTGGGCGGACGCTGCAGCGCAAGGACGGCACCGACACCCTGCTGCCGGGCACGCCGGGCCGCGGCAACCTGAACTCCCCGACCTACGCATTCCTGGCCGCCCTGCCGACCGAACCCGGGGCCCTGCTGGAACGCATCCACGAGAACGCCGAGGACCAGCAAGCCTTCGTCACCGTCGGCGACCTGCTGCGCAGCGGGGTGGCTCCCCCGGAGACCACCGCCGCCCTCTACCGGGCCGCTGCCCTCATCCCCGGGGTCGACACCGTCTCCGACGCCGTCGACGCGGCCGGCCGGCACGGCGTCGCTGTCACCCGCACCCACGAGGGCGAACGCACCGAGTGGATCTTCGACAGGTCCACGGCCCGTTTGCTGGGTGAACGCACGGTCCTCGTGGAGGACAGCGCATGGGGCAAGGCGGGCGCGGTCGTCACCTCGGTCGCGGTCGTCGCGAGCGGCATCGTCGACGAGGCAGGCCGGACGCCGTAGGGGTTCGCAAGGTCCCGGACGGCCGCTTGAAACCCAGGTACGTCGCATCCACCATCCCTACGACGGCGGTGCCGACGTCTTCCGCCCCCTAGTGCGGAGGCACTAGATCAGGTGGGCGGATGGTTCCGGGGCACCAGGGCAGGACGGGTTCGGGGGACGATGCCCCGTGCGGGTGGCCGAGGGGAGTGTGGGAGGCGCGCGGGATCCCGCGCGTTTCTCATCTCTCTGGAGTGATCAGCACGTGGCTACCTTTCTTTATCGGGCCGGGCGGTGGGCCTTCCGGCGACGCCGACTCGTAGGGGGTCTGTGGCTGTGTGCCCTGGTGCTGGCCGTCGCGGCCGCCGCCATGGCGCCGGCCGCGGAGGACGAGGGCCTCTCCATGCCCGGCACCGAGTCGCAGAAGGCGTTCGACCTGCTGGACGAGCGGTTCCCGCAGGGCAACTCCACGGGTGCCGAGGCGCGCCTGGTGTTCCAGGCCCCGGACGGGCAGCGGGTGACGGCCCAGGAGAACAGGGCGGCCGTCGAGGAGACGCTCGGCTCGTTGGAGGAGGGCAGCCAGGTCGCGTCGGTCGCCGACCCCTATGAGAGCGGAGCCGTCAGCGAGGACGGCACCATCGCCTTCTCCACGGTCACTTACACCGCGGACGTCATCGACCTGACCGAGGCGACGAAGAACGCCCTCGAAGACGCCGCGGAGCAGGCCCGCGACGCGGGGCTGACCGTCGAGATCGGCGGCTCGGCCCTGGACGTGGACGAGGCGCCGGGCGGTACGACGGAGCTCATCGGCGTGGCGGTGGCCGCGGTGGTGCTGGTCCTGGCCCTGGGGTCGCTGGTCGCGGCCGGGCTCTCCCTGCTGACCGCCTTCACGGGGGTCGGCATCGCCTTCGGCCTGGTCTCCGCGCTGGCCGCTCCGCTGGGCCTGACCTCCACGGTCGCCATCCTGGCGCTGATGCTGGGGCTGGCCGTCGGCATCGACTACGCCCTCTTCATCACCTCCCGCTACCGGGACGAGCGTGCCAAGGGCAGCGAGCCGGAGGAGGCCGCCGGTCTGGCGGTGGGGACGGCCGGGTCCGCCGTCGTCTTCGCCGGTGCGACCGTCTTCATCGCCCTGGCCGGTCTGGGGGTCGTCGGCATCCCCGAACTGACCAGGATGGGTATGGGCGGCGCGGGCGCCGTGGCCCTCGCCGTACTCGTCGCCCTCACGCTGGTGCCCGCGCTGTTCGGCTTCTTCGGCCGACGGGTCCTTCCCCGCGCCGTCCGCAAGACCGGCCGGCCTGGAAGCGAGCGCGCCCGCAGGTCGGCCGGCCGCCCCGGACTCGGCGCCCGCTGGGCGCGGTTCGTGCTGCGCCGGCCGGTGGCCGTGCTGCTGGTCGCCGCACTCGGCCTCTCAGCGGTGGCCGTACCGGCGCTGAGCCTCGAGCTCGGGCTCCCCGGCGACGAGTCCAAGTCGGTGGAGACCACCCAGCGCCGCGCCTACGACCTGCTGTCGGACGGCTTCGGCCCCGGATTCAACGGCCCGCTGACCGTGGTGGCGGACCTGTCGGAGTCCGCGGACGCCCGGGCCGCCGCGGACCAGGTCGTCAAGACCGTGGAGAGCGTGGACGGTGTGGCATCGGTCGGTGATCCGGTGCTCAGCGAGAACGAGGACACGGCCGTCATCACCGCCGTCCCGGAGACCGCGCCGAACAGCGGCGAGACCAAGGAACTGGTGCACACACTCCGTGACACGGCCCCGGGCATCCGGGCCGAGACGGGCGCCGGCGTCCTGGTGACCGGCATGACCGCCATGAACATCGACATCTCCGAGGCCATGTCGGACGCCCTCCTCCCCTATCTGGCCGTGGTCATCGGCCTCGCGGTGCTGCTGCTGTTGGTGGTCTTCCGCTCGGTCCTGGTCCCGGTCAAGGCCGCGCTGGGGTTCCTGCTGTCGGTGGGTGCCGCCTTCGGTGTCCTCGTCGCCGTCTTCCAGTGGGGCTGGGCGGCGGACCTGCTCGGCATCGAGCAGACCGGGCCGGTCATGTCGCTGATGCCCATTCTCGTCATCGGCATCGTGTTCGGCCTCGCCATGGACTACGAGGTGTTCCTGCTGTCCCGGATGCGGGAGACCTACGTCCACGGCGCGTCCCCCGGCGAGGCGATCGTCAGCGGTTTCCGGCACAGCGGGCGGGTGGTGGCCGCGGCGGCGATCATCATGATCAGCGTGTTCGCCGGATTCGTCGGGATGAGCAGTCCGACCATCCAGACGATGGGTGTCGGCCTGGCCGCCGCCGTCGCCTTCGACGCCTTCGTGGTCCGCATGGCGATCGTGCCCGCGGTCCTGGCCCTCCTCGGCCACCGGGCCTGGTGGCTGCCCCGTATCCTGGACCGCGTGCTGCCGAATGTGGACATTGAGGGCGAGACGCTGGGCAAGGCCGTCCCTGCCTCCGCAACCGTGCCGGACATGACCGTGCCGGACCCGGCGGTGCGGCGGCTCCCCGTGGGCCGTGACTGAGCAGGCGGCCGGGAAACCTGCACGCCACGCGTTGCCCCGCCGCGCGTGGCTGCGGGAGGCGGTGATCACGGCGACGGCGTTCGTGTTCTGCCTGTCCGGCGGGGCCGTGCGGGTGGACGACACCCTGTCGGCGCCGCCCGCCGGCGCCTACGTCGTCGCCGTGGTGTCCTGTGCCGTGCTGCCACTGCGGCACCGGGCGCCCCTGGCCACCCTGGCGGCCACGACCGCGATCGGCGTGCTGGCGCCGCTCCTGGACCTCCTGCTCACCCCGCCCCTCGTGGCCCCCGCCCTGATCACCGCCTACTCCTTCTCGCTCGCCGCGCGCACCGGACGCCGCGCGGCGGGCGCGGTGCTGCTGATGTCCGCGGCGCTGGCGGCCGCCACTTCCCAGTCCGGGGACTTCTCGTGGAAGGACGCGAGCCGGATGGGGGTGATGGCGTTGGTCCCGCCGTTGGCCGGCGTACTCGGATACTCGGTGCAGAACCGGCGGGCCTACCTGGCGGCCGTGCAGGAGCGGGCGAGGCGGGCCGAGCAGAGCAGGGAGAGCGAGGCGCGCCGGAGGGTCACCGAGGAGCGGATGCGCATCGCCCGCGAGTTGCACGATCTCGTGGCCCACCAGATCACCCTGGCCAACGCGCAGGCCACGGTCGCCGCGCACCTCTTCGACAACCGTCCGGAGCAGACCCGCAAGAAGCTCGGTGAACTCGTCGAGACCACCTCCGACGCCCTCAACGACCTGCGGGCCACGGTCGGTCTGCTGCGTCAGACCGGGGACGCGGCCGCGCCCTCCGAACCGGCGCCCGCACTGTCCCGCCTGCCCACGCTCCTCGCGTCCTTCCGCCGCGCGGGTCTGGAGGTGTCGGTCCACCAGGAGGGCGCGGTCAGGCCGCTGGCGCCGGGAGTGGACCTCACCGCCTACCGCATCGTCCAGGAGGCCCTGACCAACGTGACCAAACACGCCGGCACCGACCACGCCCAGGTGCGCATCGTCTATCACCGCGACCATGTGGCTCTCACCGTCGCCGACGACGGGGCGGGCTCCCGTACGACGCCGTCCGCGTTCACGGCGCCGGACCGGCCGCCCGGTTACGGTCTGATCGGCATGCGTGAACGCGCCACCGCGGTCGGGGGACAGCTCTCCGCGGGCAGGCGTCCGGAGGGCGGTTTCCTCGTCTCCGTCCGGCTGCCCCTGCCGTCCGCCAAGGACACGCCGCGCGGAACCGACGCGGCGGCGCCCACCGAGGGGCCGGCGGGCACCGACGAGGTCGGGAGCACGCCATGACCTACCGGGTGCTCCTCGCCGACGACCAGGCCCTGCTGCGGGACGCCTTCAGGATGCTGCTGGACAGCGCCGACGACATCACCGTGGTCGGCGAGGCCGCCGACGGCAGGGAGGCGGTGCGGCTCACCCGGGAGCTGCGCCCCGACGTGGTGATCATGGACATCCGGATGCCCGAGGTGGACGGGATCACCGCGACGGCGCAGATCTGCGCGGACCCGGCCCTGCGGGCCACGCGCATCCTGATCCTCACCACGTACGAGACCGACGAGTACGTCGCCCAGGCGCTGCGCGCGGGGGCCGGCGGTTTCATCGGCAAGGGCATCGGCGCGGAGGAACTGCTGGGCACCGTACGGACGATCGCCGACGGCGACACCCTGCTGTCCCCCAACGCCACCCGCTCCCTGGTGGCCCGTTTCCTGGCCACACCGGAGGCGGTCCCGCCGCACCACGTGGAACTGCTCGCCACGCTCACCCCGCGTGAACGCGAGATGGTGGCCGCGGTCGCGACCGGCCTGTCCAATCAGGAGATCGCCGAGCGGATGTATCTCAGCCCTTTCACCGTCCGCGCCCACGTGCAGCGCGCCATGACGAAGCTGGAGGCCCGCGACCGGGCCCAACTCGTCGTCATCGCCTACCGGACGGGCCTGGTCCGCGTCGCCCCCGGCGGCGACGGGGACCACCCGCGGTGACCTGAAGTGAACCGGCGGGGGGGGGGGGGGGGGGGAGGAGGGAGGGGGGGGGGGGGGGGGTGGTGGGTCGGCGTTGCCCTGCCCGGCCTC
>NZ_JBVIGA010000038.1:0-59806 GCF_055571035.1 Streptomyces malachitofuscus
GTGGCGGGTGTGATCAAGATGGTGCAGGCGTTGCGGCACGGGGTGTTGCCGGCGACGTTGCACGCGGACGAGCCGTCCTCGCATGTGGACTGGTCCTCGGGTGCGGTACGTCTGCTGAGTGAGCGGCGGGTGTGGCCCGATGTCGATCGTCCGCGCCGGGCGGGTGTCTCGTCGTTCGGTCTGAGTGGCACCAACGCCCACGTCATCCTCGAACAGGCCCCCGAGCACACCGTGGAGCCGGCCGAGCCCGTCGCCATGCCGATGGTGCCCTGGGTGCTATCCGGGCGCACCGCCGACGCCCTCCGTGCTCAGGCCACCCGTCTCCTGCAAGCCGTACGCTCCGAGCCCGA
This sequence comes from Streptomyces malachitofuscus, assembly GCF_055571035.1. Classification (NCBI taxonomy): domain Bacteria; kingdom Bacillati; phylum Actinomycetota; class Actinomycetes; order Kitasatosporales; family Streptomycetaceae; genus Streptomyces; species Streptomyces malachitofuscus. Next base: position 351 of record NZ_JBVIGA010000038.1, read on the forward strand.
GGCCGACCTCGCCGAGATCGGTGCCGCTCTCGCCACCACGCGTACCGCGTTCGAGAACCGGGCTGTGGTCTGGGGCCGTAGCGACACCGAACTCCACGCCGCCCTCAGCGCGTTGGAGCGGAGCGAGTCCGACCCCCACGCGGTCACGGGCACGGCGGACGAGGGCCGCACGGCGTTCCTGTTCCCGGGTCAGGGTGCGCAGCGGCCGGGTATGGGGCGCGAGCTGTATGAGGCTTTCCCGGTGTTCGCGGAGGCGTTCGACACGGTGTGCGCACACGTCGGGGAAGAGCTGCGGGAGGTCGTCTTCGGTGACGACGCCGAGCGGCTGCACCGCACCGAGTGGACGCAGCCTGCGTTGTTCGCGCTGGAAGTCGCGCTGTTCCGGCTGGTGGAGTCCTTCGGTGTGCGCCCGGACTTCCTGATCGGTCACTCGGTCGGTGAGATCGCCGCCGCGCATGTGGCCGGGGTGATGTCGCTGGAGGACGCCTGTGCGCTGGTCGTGGCGCGTGGCCGGCTGATGCAGCAACTCCCCGCGGGTGGCGTCATGGTGGCCGTCGAGGCGGCCGAGTCGGAGGTGCTGCCGCTCCTGGCGGACCTTGCCGGTGAGGTGTCCCTCGCGGCAGTGAACGGCCCCCGGGCCGTGGTGCTCGCCGGAGCCGAGACGGCCGTCGAGCAGGTGGCCTCGACGCTGAGGGAGCAGGGCCGGCGCACCACCCGTCTCCGCGTCTCGCACGCCTTCCACTCCCCGTTGATGGAGCCGATGCTCGACGCCTTCCGCGAGGTGGCCGAACGCATCACCTACGCACTCCCGGCCCTCCCCGTGGTGTCGAATGTGACGGGCCGGCTCGCCACCGAAGGCGAGTTGGCGTCCGCCGAGTACTGGGTGCGGCACGTTCGTGAAGCGGTGCGTTTCGCCGACGGTGTGGACGCTCTGGCGGCCGCGGGTGTGACCCGTTTCCTGGAGATCGGCCCCGACGGCACCCTCACCGCCCTCACCCGTACCGTGCTCGGTGACGCCGCCGACCGTGTCGTCTGCCGCCCCCTCCAGCGCAAGGACCGGCCCGAGACCGACGCGCTGTACGCGGCCGTGGCCGCGCTGCACACCGCCGGGGTCCCGGTCGGCTGGGACGGCGTCTTCGCCGGGGTACGTCCCGCGCCTCTGCCCACGTACGCCTTCCAGCGCTCCCGGTACTGGCCCGAGCCGCGCCGGGGAGCGGACGCCGCGACCGGTCCGGGATCCGTGGCGACGGCCGGGGAGGAGGCGTTCTGGAACGCCGTGGACCGGGGCGACGCCGAGGAACTCGCCGGTGTGCTGGGCCTCGACGGCGGCGCGCTGGACGGAGTAGTGCCCGCGCTCTCCGCCTGGCACCGTGAGCAGGCGCAGCGGACCGAGGCGGACTCCTGGCGCCATCGCGTACGGTGGGACCGCCTGGAGCCGGCCAACGGACATACGGTTCCCGGGCGTTGGCTGCTGCTGCAGTCCGGTGACGGTCCGGCGCTGCCCGGTATCGAGGAGTTCGTGCCCGGGGTCGAGCGCGTGGACTGCGACGCCGTTGCGGAGCGGGAGACGCTCGCCGGGCTGCTGCGTGCCGCGGCCGCCGACCCGGAGCCCCTGGCCGGTGTGCTCTCCTGCCCGTGGGAGGCCGGGACCGCCCTCGCCCTCGTGCAGGCCTATGCCGACGCCGCGCTCACGGCCCCGCTGTGGCTGGTGACCAGCGGTGCCGTCGCCGTGGGCGGAGGGACCGAGGCGGCCGTCGAGCCGGGGCGGGCCGCCGTATGGGGCCTTGGACGGGTCGCCGCGCTGGAGCACCCGGACGTGTGGGGAGGCCTTCTCGATCTGCCTGCCCGGCCGGACCGGCGCGCGCTCGCCCGGGCCGCCGCGGTGCTCGCCGCCGGGGACGAGGACCAGGTCGCCGTCCGTGGCGGCGACGCCTACGCCCGCCGGCTCGTGACCGCGCCCGCACCCGACGTCACCGCACCGTGGACGGCACCGGATCGCGTCCTGATCACGGGCGGCACCGGCGCCCTCGGGACGAGGATCGCCCGCTGGGCCGTCGAACACGGCGCCCGGGAGCTGGTGTTGACCAGCCGGCGCGGCCCCGAGGCGCCGGGCGCGGACGGCGTGCGGGACGAACTGCTCGCGCTCGGGGCGCGGGTGACCGTGGTCGCCTGTGACATGGGGGACCGGGACGCCGTCGCGCGGCTGCTCGCCGATCATCCCGTCGACGCCGTGATGCACTGCGCGGGCGTCCTCGACGACGACGTGATCGCCGCGTACACCCGCGACCGGCTCACGGCGGTGCTGGCCGCCAAGGCGGACGCCGCCGACCACCTCGACGAACTGACCCGCGACAGCGGCCTGTCGGCCTTCGTGACGTTCTCCTCCATCGCCGGCGTGTGGGGCAGTGGCGGACAGGCCGCCTACGCCGCCGCCAACGCCCACCTGGACGCGCTCGTCGAGCGCCGCCGTGCCCGCGGCCTGGCCGGCACGTCCGTGGCCTGGGGGCCCTGGGGCGGCACCGGCATGGCCGCCGACGAGGCCGCCCGGACGCTGCTGGAACGGCGCGGCCTGCGCCCGCTCGACCCGGATGCCGCGCTGACCGCGCTGGACCGCGCCCTGGCCGCCCGGGACGTCACCGTGGTCGTGGCGGACGTGGACTGGGAGCGGTTCGGGCCCGCGTTCACCACCGGCCGGCCCAGCCCGCTGCTCGCCGCACTGACGTCCCACACGACCGCGCCCCCGGCCTCGGCTCCTGCTTCCGGCGAGGGCGGTGCCCTGCGCGAACGGCTCGCGTCGCACACCGCGGAGGAACGCGACGCCGCCCTGCTCGACCTGGTGTGCCGACGTGCCGCCGCCGCGCTCGGCCACACGGACCCGGCCGCCGTCGCCGTCGGGCGGGCCTTCCGGGAGATGGGCTTCGACTCGCTGACCGCCGTCGAACTGCGCAACGACCTCACCGCCGAGACGGGCGTCGCCCTGCCCACCACCCTGGTCTTCGACCACCCCACGCCGCTCGCCGTGGCCACGCACCTGCGGGACGCCCTGTTCGGGACCGCGGAGGAGCGGCACGAGGTGACCGTGCGGGCCACCGACACCGACCCGGTGGTCGTCGTCGGCATGGGCTGCCGGCTGCCGGGCGGCATCGACGGACCCGACCGGTTGTGGGAACTGCTGGCCGCCGGAGGTGACACCGCCGGCGGATTCCCCGAGGACCGCGGCTGGGACCTGGCGGCGCTGCGGGAGGTCAGTGACACGGCGGCCGGGGGCTTCCTGGCGGACGCCTCCGCCTTCGACGCCGCCTTCTTCGGCATCAGCCCGCGCGAGGCACAGGCCCTCGACCCACAGCAGCGGCTCGTTCTGGAAACCTCGTGGGAGGCCCTGGAGCGCTCCGGGATCGCGCCCACCACGCTGAAGGGCTCCCGCACCGGTGTCTTCGTCGGCGCCGGAAGCTCCGGCTACGCCGCCGGTCTGACCGAGGTCCCGGAGGGACTCGGCGGTCATCTGCTGACCGGTCAGGCGGGCAGCGTGGTCTCCGGCCGTGTCGCCTACGCGCTCGGTCTGGAGGGTCCGGCCGTCACGATCGACACCGCCTGCTCCTCCTCGCTGGTCGCCCTGCACCTCGCCGCGCAGTCCCTGCGGTCCGGCGAGTGCGACCTCGCCCTCGCGGGCGGCGTCACCGTCATGGCCGACCCGGGTGCCTTCGTCGAGTTCAGCGTCCAGGGCGGTCTCGCGCCCGACGGCCGCTGCAAGGCGTTCTCCGAGGACGCCGACGGCACCGGCTGGGCGGAGGGCGTGGGCGTCCTCGTCGTCGAGCGGCTGTCCGACGCGCGCCGCAACGGCCACCGGGTGCTGGCGGTGGTCGAGGGTTCCGCCGTGAACCAGGACGGCGCGTCCAACGGCCTGACCGCGCCCAACGGCCCGTCCCAGCAGCGGGTCATCCGCCAGGCGCTCGCCTCCGCCGGACTCACCCCGCAGGACGTCGACGCCGTGGAGGCGCACGGCACCGGCACCACCCTCGGCGACCCGATCGAGGCCCAGGCCCTGCTCGCCGCGTATGGCCAGGAGCGCGCCGGGGACCGGCCGCTGTGGCTCGGCTCCGTCAAGTCCAACCTCGGGCACACCCAGGCCGCGGCCGGAGCCGTCGGCGTCATCAAGATGATCCTGGCCCTGCGGCACGGCACCCTGCCGCGCAGCCTGCACGCCGGCCGGCCGTCCTCGCGCGTCGACTGGGACAGCGGACGGGTACGCCTGCTGACCGAGGACATCGCATGGGCCCCGGGCGACCGGGTCCGCCGGGCGGGCGTCTCCGCGTTCGGCCTGTCGGGCACGAACGCCCACGTGATCCTCGCGGAACCGGCCCCGACGGCCGAACCGGCCCCGGCGACTGAACCGGCCCCGGCGGCCGACGAGTCCACCCCGGCGGCCCGCACCGCCGGAGACACCGGACCGGCCGCCGCCCTCCCCTGGCTGCTCGGCGCCCGCAGCGCCCCCGCCCTGCGCGACCAGGCCGCCCGGCTCCTCGCCCACCTCGACCGGCACCCGGATGCGGACCCCGCCGACGTCGCCCACGCCCTCGCGTTCACCCGGGCCCCGCTGGAGCACCGGGCCGTCGCCACGGGCCGCGACCGGACCGCCCTGCTGGCCGCACTCCGGACGCTCGCCGACGGCGACACGCATCCCGCCGTCGTCACCGGGAACACCCTCGCCGCGGGCGGCACCGCGTTCCTCTTCGCCGGCCAGGGCACCCAGCGGCCCGGCATGGGACGGGGCCTCCACGACGCGTTCCCGGCCTACGCCGACGCCTTCGACGCCGTCTGCGGTCACTTCGACGGGCTGCTGCCCCGCCCGCTCGCCGAGATCGTGCACGGCGCCGACGCCGAGCCGCTGCACCGCACCGAGTACGCCCAGCCCGCGCTGTTCGCCGTCGAGGTCGCCCTCTTCCGGCTCCTCGAATCCTTCGGGGTGCGGCCCGCCCACCTGCTCGGCCACTCCATCGGCGCGATCGCGGCCGCCCACGTGGCCGGTGTGCTCGGCCTGCCCGACGCCTGTCGGCTCGTCGCCGCGCGCGGCCGGCTCATGCAGGCGCTGCCCGAAGGCGGCGCGATGATCGCTTTGCAGGCCGCCGAGGAGGAGGTGCTGCCGCTGCTCGACGGGCGCGAGGACGTCCTCGGTGTCGCCGCCGTCAACGGACCGCGCTCCGTGGTCGTCTCGGGCGACGAGGACGCCGCCCTCGACGTCGCCGCCCACTTCGCGGCGCAAGGCCGCAGGACGACCCGCCTCAAGGTGAGCCACGCGTTCCACTCCCCGCGCATGGAGCCGATGCTCGAGGAGTTCCGCGCCGTGGCGGCCTCCGTCGCGTACGCGGAGCCGCGCATCCCCGTCGTCTCCGACCTCACCGGCCGCCTCGCCGAACCCGGCGAGCTGACCAACCCCGAGTACTGGGTGCGGCACGTGCGGCACACCGTGCGGTTCGCCGACGGCGTCGCCGCCCTCGAGGACCGGGGCGCCGGCCGCCTGCTGGAACTGGGGCCCGACACCACCCTGACCGCCCTCGCCCAGGGCACCTGGCGGGGCACGGCCCCCGTCGCCGTGCCCACGCTGCGCGAGGACCGGGACGACGCGGAGACGCTGCTGACCGGCATCGGCGCCCTGCACACGCACGGCACCGACGTCGACTGGCGCGCCGTCCTCGGCACCGTCGCCCCCGGCGCCCGTCCCGTCGAGCTGCCCACCTACGCCTTCCAGCACCGGCCGTACTGGATCGAACCCACCCCGTCCGGCGACCCGGCCGCCGCGGGACTCGTACCCGCCCGACACCCCCTGCTCGGCGCGGTCGTACCGTCCGCGGTCGACGACACCCTGCTGCTCACCGGCCGCCTCACCCCGCGCGGCGGAGGCTGGCTCGCCGCCCACCGCGTCGAGGGCACCGCCGTCGTACCGAGCACCGCCCTGCTCGAACTCGCCCTGGCCGCGGGCGCCCACGCCGGCCGCCCGCAGGTCGGCGAACTCGTCCTGGAACGCCCGCTGGCACTGCCCGAGCACGACGGTGCCGCCCTGCACATCCGGGTCGAGGCACCCGACGCCCGCGGTGACCGCGCCTTCGCCGTGCACGCGCGGCCCGCCGGTGACACCACCGCGGAGTGGACCCGGCACGCCACCGGCGTCCTCACCGCCGAGACCGCGCCCGAACCGGCCCACGACCTCACCAGCTGGCCGCCGCCCGGCGCGCGGGAACTGTCCACCGACGGCCTGTACGCCCGGCTGCGCGAGGCCGGACTCGACTACGGGCCCGTCTTCCAGGGCCTGCTGGCCGCCTGGCAGGACGACGCAGCCGTGTACGCGGAGGTCGCGCTGCCCGAGTCGGCCGCCGCCGACGCCGCCCGCCACGACCTGCACCCGGCGCTCCTGGACGCCGCCCTGCACCCGCTGGGCCTCGGCGCGTTCGACGGCCTCGGCGACGGTCGCGTGCTCTTCTCCGCCGGCCCGGCCCGGCTGTTCGCCACCGGCGCCACCACCTTGCGCGTCCGCCTGGAGCGCACCGGCCCGGACACCCTCGCCCTCACCGCCGCCGACGCGGTCGGCGCGCCCGTCCTCACCGTCGGCTCCCTGCTGCTGCGCCCGGCCCAGGCCGGACCCGCCCCGCAGAGCGCCGCCCCGCAGGCCGGCCACCAGGAGACCGCGCCCGCCACCGAGCCCGTACGCCGCCGCGCCGCCGCCCGCACCCAGCCGCCCGGCAGCCTCCTCGAACGCCTGGCCGCCCGGCCCGCCGCGGAACGCGAACGCACCCTCCTCGCCACCGTCCGCGACCGCGTCGCCGCCGTGCTCGGGCACGGCGGACCCGACGAGGTGGAACCGCAGCGCCCGTTCACCGACCTCGGCCTCACCTCGCTGACCGCCGTCGAACTGCGCAACGGCCTCAGCGCCGCACTCGGCGTCACCCTGCCCGCCACCCTCGTCTTCGACCACCCCACCCCGGCGGCGCTCGCCCGGCACCTCGCCGACGACCTGTTCGGCACCGCCGGCGCCGGCACCCCCACCGCCGTACGGCGCCCCGTCGACGACGACCCGATCGCCGTCGTCGGCATGGCCTGCCGCTACCCCGGCGGCATCGCCGGCCCCGAAGACCTGTGGGACCTGGTCCGCGCCGGGGCGGACGGCATCTCCCCGCTGCCCACCGATCGCAACTGGAACCCCGAGCGGCTCTACCACCCCGACCCCGACCACCCGGGCACCGTCTACACCCGCGAGGGCGGCTTCCTGCACGACGCGAGCCGCTTCGACCCGGCCTTCTTCTCCATCAGCCCCCGCGAGGCCCTCGCCATGGACCCGCAGCAGCGGCTGCTCCTCGAGGTGACCTGGGAGGCGCTGGAACGCGCGGGAGTCGACCCGCACGCGGCCCGCGGCTCCGCCACGGGCGTGTTCGCCGGCGTCACCTACCAGGACTACACGAGCATCCTCGCGGCCTCCGACGACAACTTCGAGGGCTACGTCGGCACCGGCAACTCGCCGAGCGTCCTGTCCGGCCGCATCTCCTACGCGCTCGGCCTGGAGGGCCCGGCCGTCACCGTCGACACCGCCTGCTCCTCCTCGCTGGTCGCCCTGCACCTCGCCGCGCAGTCCCTGCGCCAGGGGGAGTGCGAACTCGCCCTCGCGGGCGGCGTCACCGTGATGTCGACGCCCGGTTCCCTCATCGAGTTCAGCCGGCAGCGCGCCCTCGCCGAGGACGGCCGCTGCAAGCCGTTCTCCGCGGACGCCGACGGCGCCAGCTGGGCCGAGGGCGTCGGCATGGTCGTCCTCGAACGGCTCTCCGACGCGCGCCGCAACAACCACCGGGTCCTCGCCGTCGTGCGCGGCTCCGCCCTCAACCAGGACGGCGCGTCCAACGGCCTGACCGCGCCCAACGGCCCGTCCCAGCAGCGGGTCATCCGCCAGGCGCTCGCCTCCGCCGGACTCACCCCGCAGGACGTCGACGCCGTGGAGGCGCACGGCACCGGCACCACCCTCGGCGACCCGATCGAGGCCCAGGCCCTGCTCGCCGCCTACGGCCAGGACCGCGCCGAGGACCGGCCGCTGTGGCTGGGCTCCCTCAAGTCGAACATCGGGCACAGCCAGGCCGCGGCCGGCGTCGGCGGCATCATCAAAATGGTCATGGCGCTGCGCGAAGGCCTCCTGCCGCGCACCCTGTACGCCGACAACCCCACCCCGCACGTCGACTGGAGCGCCGGGCACGTCCGCCTGCTCACCGACGAACAGCCCTGGCCCGACACCGGCCGCACCCGACGGGCCGGCGTCTCCTCCTTCGGCATGAGCGGCACCAACGCCCACGTCATCGTCGAACAGGCCCCCGGCACCGCCGAACCGCCCGCCGCGCGCACCACCCTGCCCGCCGTGCCCGTCCTGCTGTCCGCGCGCACGCCCGCCGCGCTACGTGCCCAGGCCGCCCGCCTGCGCACCCACCTGCGCACCCGGCCCGGAACCCCGCTCACCGACGTCGCCTACACGCTCGCCGTCGGACGCGCCGCCCTCACCCACCGCGCCGCCGTCCTCGCCGACGACGAAGCGCGGCTCGACGAGACCCTGGCCACCCTCGCCGCCGACGCACCACTCACCGCGCCCGTCCCGGTCGGCTGCGCGGTGCCCGGCGGCGCGGAACCCGTCCTCGTCTTCCCCGGACAGGGCGCCCAGTGGGCCGGCATGGCCCGCGAACTCCTCGACGAGTCACCGGTGTTCGCCGACTGGATCGACCGCTGCGAGCAGGCGCTCGCCCCGCACGTCGACTGGTCCCTGACCGCCGTGCTGCGCGGCGGTCAGGACGCCGCCGACCTCGGCCGCGTCGACGTCGTCCAGCCCGCGCTGTGGGCCGTCATGGTCGCCACCGCCGCCCTCTGGCGCGCACACGGCGTCCGCCCGGCCGCCGTCGTCGGCCACTCCCAGGGGGAGATCGCCGCCGCCTGCGCCGCCGGGGCGCTCACCCTGGAGGACGGCGCCCGCGTCGTCGCCCTGCGCAGCCGCGCCATCACCCGCATCGCCGGCACCGGCGGCATGATGTCCGTACCGCTGTCCGCCGACGACACCCGCGCCCGCATGGAGCCGTGGGCCGGCCGCCTCGCCGTCGCGGCCGTCAACGGGCCCGCCTCCGTCGTCGTCTCCGGCGAGGCCGCGGCCCTGGACGAACTGCACACGGCCCTCACCGCCGACGGCGTCCGCGCCCGCAAGGTCAACGTCGACTACGGCTCGCACTCCGCGCAGGTCGAGGCGATCCGCGACACCGTCCTCGAGGCCCTCGACGGCCTCGCCCCGCACGAGGCGGAGATCCCCTTCCGCTCGTCGCTCACCGGGGACTGGCAGGACACCACCGGACTCGACGCCGCCTACTGGTACGACAACCTGCGCGAGACCGTCCGCTTCGAGGAGGCCGTCCGCGGCCTGATCGCCGCCGGACACCGCACCTTCATCGAGGTCGGCCCGCACCCCGTGCTCGCCGTCGGGCTGCGCGACACCCTCGACGCGGCCGGCGTGGACGGCGCCGTCCTCGGCTCGCTCCGGCGCGACCAGGGCGGACTGCGGCAGTTCCTCGCCGCCCTCGCCGAGGCCCATGTGCACGGCGTGGACGTCGACTTCGAGACGGTCTTCGACGGCACCGGCGCCACCCGGACCGACCTGCCCACCTACCCCTTCGAGCACGGGCGCTACTGGCCGACGGTCCGCGAACAGGCGGCGTCCGGCGCCGCCGGCGACCTCCTCACCGCCGACCCGGTGGAGGCACGCTTCTGGGAGACCGTCGAACAGGAGGACCTGGAAAGCCTCACGGACACCCTCGACCTCCCCGCGGACGCCCCCCTCAGCAGCGTCCTGCCCGCCCTGTCCCACTGGCGGCGCACCCGCAGGGAACGCGCCACCACCGACGCCTGGCGCTACCGCATCGCCTTCAGCCCCCTCGACACCGGCCCGGCCACCCTCACCGGCACCTGGCTGCTCGTCACCCCCGCCGACGCGGCCGGGCACACCGCCCTCGCCGACACCGTCGCCGACGCCCTCACCGCGGGCGGCGCCCGCACCGTCCGGCGGATCACCCTGCCCGACGGGGCCCCCGACCGCAGCGCCCTCGCCGACCTGCTCGCCGGCGCCGAGGACTCCGGACGGCCCGCCGGCGTGCTGTCCCTGCTCGCCCTCGACACCCGCGACCACCCCGAACACACCGCCGTCCCGCAGGGACTCGCCGCCACGCTCGCCCTCGTCCAGGCCCTCGGCGACCTCGGCGTCGACGCACCCCTGTGGTGCGCCACCCGCGGAGCCGTCGCCGTCGGCGGCGCCGACCCCGCGCCGGACGCCGGCCAGGCACTCGTCTGGGGCCTCGGCCGGGTCGCCGCCCTGGAACACGCCGACCGCTGGGGCGGCCTGATCGACCTGCCCGCCGACCTCGACGCCCGCTCCGCCACCCGTCTCACCGCCGTCCTCGCCGACCCCGGCGAGGAGGACCAGATCGCGCTGCGTGCCACCGGTGCCCACGGCCGCCGCCTGGTCCACGCCCCCGGCGCGGACATCCCCGCCGAGGTTTGGCAGCCCCGCGGCACCGTCCTGGTCACCGGCGGCACCGGCGCCCTCGGCGGCCACGTCGCCCGCTGGCTCGCCGACCGCGGCGCCACCCACCTGGTGCTGGCGGGCCGCCGTGGCGCCGACGCCCCCGGCGCCACGGAACTGCGCGACGAACTCGCCGGCCGCGGCGTCGAGGTCACCCTCGCCGCCTGCGACGTCTCCGACCGCACCGCCCTCGCCGACCTGCTCGCCGCACTGCCCGCCGACCGGCCCCTGGACGCCGTGTTCCACGCGGCCGGAGCCCTCGACGACGGCGTACTCGACGCGCTCACGCCCGACCGCATGGACCCCATCTTGCGCGGCAAGGCCACCGCCGCCCGCAACCTGCACGACCTCACCCGCGACCTCGACCTGTCCGCGTTCGTGCTGTTCTCCTCCACCGCCGGCGTCCTGGGCGGCGCCGGACTCGGCAACTACGCCCCCGGCAACGCCTACCTCGACGCCCTCGCCGCCGAGCGCCGCGCCGCCGGACTGCCCGCCACGGCCGTGTCCTGGGGCCTGTGGGCCGACGGCGGCATGGTCGGCGACAACGCCGGGGACCGCATGCGCCGTCACGGCGTCCATCCCATGGACACCGCGGCCGCCTGCGACGCCCTCGGCCGGGCCCTCGACCTCGGCGACACCCACGTCGTCGTCACCGACCTCCGCTGGGACACCTACGCCCCGTCCTTCACCGCGCCCCGCCCCAGCCATCTGCTCGACGAACTGCCCGCCGCCCGCGCGGCCCTGGACGCCGGACGCCGGAACGCCGGCACCGCGGTGGACGACGTTCCCTCGCTCCGCGCCCACCTGGCCGACCTGCCCGCGTACGAACGGGCCGACGCCGTCCTGCAGATCGTGCGCGGCCATGTGGCCGGCGTGCTGGGCCATCCCGGCGCGGACGCCGTCGAACCGGAACGCCCCTTCACCGACCTGGGCATCGACTCGCTCAGCGCCGTCGAACTGCGCAACGGCATGAACCGCATCACCGGCCTGCGCCTGCCCAGCACCCTCGTCTTCGACCACCCCACCTGCCGCGCCCTCGCCGACTTCCTGCTCGCCGAGGTCGCCGAGGTCGCCGAGGTCGCCGAGGTCGCCGACGCCACGGCACCCGCCACCGACGTCGCCCCACACCGGGCGACCGACGACGACCCGATCGCCGTCGTCGCCATGGGCTGCCGCTTCCCCGGCGACATCCGCACCCCCGAACAGCTGTGGCGGATGCTCCTCGACGGCGCGGAGGGCCTGGTGCCGTTCCCGGAGGACCGGGGCTGGAACCTCGACGCCCTCCACGACCCCGAGCCCGGCAAGCCCGGCACGGTCTCCACCCGCACCGGCGGATTCCTCACCGACGCGGGCGGCTTCGACCCGGCGTTCTTCAACATCTCGCCCCGTGAGGCGGTGGCGATGGACCCGCAGCAGCGTCTGCTGCTGGAGATGGCCTGGGAGACCTTCGAGCGGGCGGGCGTCGACCCGCGCACCCTGCGCGGCAGCCGCACGGGCGTCTTCGCCGGCACCAACGGGCAGGACTACACGGGCATGCTCGCCGCCTCCGGCGAGGACTTCGAGGGCTACATGCTGACCGGCAACGCCGCCAGCGTCGTCTCCGGCAGGCTCTCCTACACCTTCGGCCTGGAGGGCCCGGCGGTCACCGTCGACACCGCCTGCTCCGCCTCCCTGGTCGCCCTCCACCTCGCCGTGCAGTCCCTGCGTGCGGGGGAGTGCGACCTCGCCCTCGCCGGCGGCGTCACCGTCATGGCCTCACCCGGTCTGTTCGTGGACTTCAGCCGTCAGCAGGGGCTGGCGGCGGACGGGCGGTGCAAGGCGTTCGCGGACGCGGCGGACGGTACGGGCTTCTCCGAGGGCGGTGGTCTGCTACTGGTGGAGCGGCTGTCGGACGCGCGGCGCAACGGGCATCCGGTGCTCGCGGTGGTGCGGGGTTCGGCGGTCAACCAGGACGGTGCGTCCAACGGGCTGAGCGCGCCCAACGGTCCGTCGCAGCAGCGGGTCATCCGGGCCGCCCTGGCGGACGCGGGCGTGCCGGCCGGTGAGGTGGATGCCGTGGAGGCCCACGGGACAGGAACCCGGTTGGGCGACCCGATCGAGGCACAGGCGCTGCTGGCCACCTACGGCCAGGAACGCGCGGGGGACGATCCCCTGTGGCTGGGGTCGGTCAAGTCGAACGTCGGTCACACGCAGGCGGGTGCCGGTGTGGCGGGCGTGATGAAGATGGTGCTGGCGATGCGGCACGGCGTGCTGCCGGCCACTCTGCACGTCGACCGGCCGTCCTCGCACGTGGACTGGGGTCAGGGCGCGGTGGAGCTGCTGACCGAGGCCCGGGAATGGCCTGAGACGGGGGAGCGCCCCCGGCGCGCCGGTGTGTCGTCGTTCGGCATCAGCGGCACCAACGCGCACGTCGTGCTGGAGGCCGTACCCGAGGAGGAGACGGCGGAGGCGGAGCCGCGGGCGTGGGCGGGACCGGTGCCCTGGGTCCTGTCCGCCCGCAGCCGTGACGCCCTGCGCGCCCAGGCCGCCCGGCTCCTCGACCACATCACCGCGCACCCCGGGCTCACCGACCCCGAACTCGGCCTCTCGCTCACCGCGACCCGCGCCGTCTTCGAGCACCGCGCCGTCGTCCTCGGCGCCGACCGCTCCGCACTCACCGACGGACTGCGCCTGCTCGCCACCGGCGACACCGGACCGCACACCGTCACCGGCACGCACCGCGGCGAGGGGAAGACCGCCTTCCTGTTCTCCGGACAGGGCGCCCAGCGCCCGGGGATGGGACGCGGACTGTACGAGGCGTACCCCGCGTACGCGGACGCCTTCGACGCGGTCTGCGCACACTTCGGCGACGACCTGCGCGCCCTCGTCCTCGGCGACGACGCCGAGCGGCTGAACCGCACCGAGTGGACGCAGCCCGCCCTGTTCGCCGTGGAGGTGGCCCTCTACCGCCTGCTGGAATCCTGGGGCGTACGGCCCGACCTCGTCGCCGGGCACTCCGTCGGCGAGATCGCCGCCGCCCATGTCGCCGGAGTGATGTCGCTGCCCGACGCCTGCGCGCTGGTCGCCGCCCGCGGCCGGCTCATGCAGGAACTCCCCTCCGGCGGCGCCATGTTCGCGTTGGAGGCCGCCGAGGACGAGGTGCTGCCGCTGCTGGAGGACCAGCCGCACGCCGGTGTCGCCGCCGTCAACGGCCCCACCTCCGTGGTGGTCTCCGGCGCGGAGGACGTCGTCACCGGCATCGCCGCCCGGCTCGCCGCCCAGGGACGCCGCACCACCCGGCTGCGCGTCGGCCACGCCTTCCACTCGCCGCTCATGGAGCCCATGCTCGACGCCTTCCGCGCCGTCGCCGCCGGCATCTCCTACGAGCCGTCGCGCATGGCCGTCGTCTCCAACGTCACCGGCCGTGCCGCCGCCCCCGGCGAACTGCAGGACCCGGAGTACTGGGTGCGCCACGTGAGGGAGGCCGTGCGGTTCGCCGACGGTGTCGCCGCGCTCGCCGAGCTCGGCGCGGACCGGTTCGTCGAGGTCGGCCCCGACGGCACCCTCACCGCGATGGCGCAGAGCTGCCTGCCGGACGCCGGGCACACACTGTTCGTCCCGGCACTGCGCAAGGACCGCGACGAGCGCGAGACACTCCTCGACACCCTCGCCCGCGCCTTCGCGCACGGGGTGAGCGTCGACTGGCCCCGCCTCTTCGACGGCACCGGCGCCCGGATCACCCAGCTGCCCACCTACCCCTTCCAGCGCCGCCGCTTCTGGCCCGGCCCGCCCGTCCTGCTCGGCGACGTCACCACGGCGGGACTCGGCACGAGCAGCCACCCGCTGCTCGGCGCGGCCGTGGAACTCGCCGACGGGGACACCCAGGTGTTCACCGGCCGCCTCGCGCTCGGCTCCAGCCCTTGGCTCAGGGACCACGCACTCACCAGCACCGCCCTGTTCCCCGCCACCGGCTTCCTGGACCTGGCCCTGCACGCGGGCGCCAGGACCGGCTGCGAGCACGTCGCCGAGCTCACCATCCTGGCCCCGCTCACCCTGCCCGACCGGGGCGGCGTGCAGGTCCAGGTGCGCGTCGAGGCACCGGACGCCACCGGCGCCCGCCCGCTGACCGTGCACGGCCGGCCCGACGACGCCGAGCCCGGCACCCCGTGGACCCTGCACGTCAGCGGCCTGCTCACGGACGCAGCCGAACCGGCCGCCACGCCCTACGACTTCACCGTCTGGCCGCCCGAGGACGGCGAGGAGGTGCCGCTCGACGGCTTCTACGAGGCGTTCGCCGACCGGGGCCACCTCTACGGCCCCCTGTTCCAGGGCCTGACCCGGGTATGGACGCGCGGAACGGAGGTGTTCGCCGAGGTCGCACTGCCCGACGGGGCGACCCCTGCCGCCGACGACTTCGACCTGCACCCCGCCCTGCTGGACGCCGCCCTGCACGCGGTGATGTTCGTGCCGATGGAGGACGCCGGACGCCTGCCGTTCTCGTGGAACGACGTGCGCCTGGACGCCGTAGGAGCCTCCGCGCTGCGGCTGCGCATGGTCCAGGAGGGCCCGGAGGCCATCGGACTCGCCCTCGCCGATCCCGAAGGCCGCCCGGTCGCCTCCGTCGGCTCGCTCACCCTGCGCGAACTGACCGGTGACCTCGCCGGCTCCACCGTCGGCGCACCCGCCCTGCGGGGCCTGCACGAACTGGAGTGGCAGCCGTCCACCACCCAGGACGCCCCCGCCACGACGACCGCGTGGACCGTCGTCGGCGCGGCCGAGGCGGACCAACTGGCCGCCGCGCTGAACGCCGCCGGGCACACGGCCCACTCCGTGCCGGACCTGGACACCCTCGCCGAGGCCGAAGCGGTCCCCGACACCGTCCTGTACGCCGTACCGGTCGCCGCCGTCGATCCGGAGCCCGAGGCGTCCCCGGGCGCCCTCGCCGACACCGCGCGCACCACCGCCGGCCACGCGCTGGACACCGTGCGGCGCTGGCTGGAGGAGCCCGCATTCCTGCATGCCCGGCTCGCCGTGGTGACCCGGTGCGCCGTCCCCGCCCCGCCCCGGCCCGCCGACCCGGCGCAGGCCGCCGTGTGGGGCCTGGTGCGGGCGGCCCGCACCGAGAACCCCGGCCGGCTCGTCCTCGCCGACACCGACGGCACCGCCCCCTCCCTGGCGGCACTGCCCGCCGCGCTCGGCGACACCGCCTTCGAACTCGCCGTGCACGACGGCACGGTGAGCACCCCGCGCATCGTGCCGCTCGCCGCCGACGGGGCCCTCACCCCGCCCGACGGCACCGGGGCCTGGCGCCTCGCCATCGAGCGCAAGGGCACCCTGGAGAGCCTGCGGCTCGCTCCCTGCCCGGAGGTCACCGCACCGCTCGCGCCGAACGAGGTGCGCCTCTCGATGCGCGCCGCCGGCGTCAACTTCCGTGACGTCCTCACCGCGCTCGGCATGTACCCCGGCGACGCCACCGCGATCGGCCTGGAGGGCGCGGGCGTCGTCACGGAGGTGGGCGACGCCGTGACCGGACTCGCGCCCGGCGACCGGGTGATGGGCATGTTCGCCGGGGCCTTCGGACCCGTCGCGATCGCCGACGCCCGCATGGTCGCGCCCATCCCCGAGGGCTGGAGCTTCGCCGAGGCCGCCACCGTCCCGATCGCCTACCTCACCGCCTACTACGCGCTGGTCGACCTCGGCGGGCTCCGGCCCGGCGAGCGCCTGCTGGTGCACGCGGCGGCCGGCGGCGTCGGCTCAGCCGCCGTCCACCTCGCCCGCCACCTCGGGGCCGAGGTGTACGGCACCGCGTCCCCCGCCAAGTGGGACGCCCTGCGCGCGGCCGGCCTGGACGACGCGCATCTCGCCTCCTCCCGCGACCTCGGCTTCGAGGAGCGGCTGCGCACCGCCACCGACGGCCGCGGCTTCGACGTCGTCCTCGACTCCCTGGCCCGGGAGTTCGTCGACGCCTCCCTGCGACTGCTGCCGCGCGGCGGCCGGTTCCTCGAGATGGGCAAGACCGACGTACGCGATCCCGCACGGGTCGCCGCCGAGCACCCCGGAGTCGTCTACCGCGCCTTCGACCTCGTCGAAGCCGGACCCGACCGGATCGGCGAGATCCTCACCGACCTCGTCGGCCTCTTCGGGCGCGGGGTGCTCAAGCCGCTGCCGATGGCCGTGTGGGACGTGCGCCGGGCACCGGAGGCGTTCCGCTTCCTCAGCCAGGCCCGGCACATCGGCAAGGCGGTCCTCACCCTGCCGGCCGAGCTCGATCCCGAGGGCACCGTCCTGCTCACCGGCGGGCTCGGCGGGCTCGGCCGGATCACCGCGCGCCACCTCGTCGCCGAACACGGCGTCCGGCACCTGCTCATCGCCGGCCGGCGCGGCCCGGACGCGCCCGGCGCCACCGAGCTGCGGGCCGAACTCGCCGCCCTGGGCGCCGAGGTGACCGTCGCGGCCTGCGACGTCGCCGACCGCACCGCGCTCGCCGCGCTCCTCGCGGACATCCCCGCCGAGCGGCCGCTGACCGCCGTCGTGCACACCGCCGGTGTCCTCGCCGACGGCGTGCTGTCCTCCATGACGCCCGAGCGGCTCGCGGAGGCGATGCGTCCCAAGGCGGACGCGGTGGTCGCCCTGCACGAGCTGACCCGCGGCCTCGACCTGGCCCGCTTCGTGGTCTTCTCCTCCGTCGCCGGCACCTTCGGCGGCGCGGGACAGGCCAACTACTCGGCCGCCAACGCCTTCCTGGACGCCTTCGCCCACCACCGGCGCGCCCAGGGACTGCCCGCGACGTCCCTCGCCTGGGGCACCTGGCTGCCGGACGCCGGCATGACCGGGGAACTCGGCGACGCCGACCGCGAACGCCACGCCCGCACCGGCATGGTGGCGCTCGACGCCGCCCACGGCATGCGCCTGCTGGACGCGGCCGTCGGCTCCGACCGGGCCGCGCTGCTGCCGATGGACCTCGACCCGGCCGCGCTGCGCGCCCACCACGACGTGCTGCCGGTGCTGCTGCGCGGCCTGGTGCGCACCCCCGCCCGCCGCCGCGCGCACACCGCCGCGGCCGCGGCGCCCGCCGCGCACGCGCCGCGGACCCTGGCCGAACGGCTCGCCCCGCTGTCCGCGGCGGACCGCGAGCAGCTGCTCCTGGAGGTGGTCGCCGAACAGGCCGCCGCCGTCCTCGGACACGGCTCGGCCGCCGAGATCGACCCCGAACAGACCTTCAAGGAGCTCGGCTTCGACTCGCTGACCGCGGTCGAGCTGCGCAACCGGCTCGCGTCCGCCACCGGACTGCGGCTGCCCGCCACCCTGGTCTTCGACCACCCGACCGCCCTCGCCCAGGTACGGCATCTGCTGGGCGAGCTGCCCCTGCCCGAACCGCCCGGCACCGCACAGGCGCTGCTCGGCGAGATGGACCGCCTGGAGAACGCCCTCGACGGCTCCGGCGTGGCCGGCGAGGACCGCGACAAGGTCACCGCCCGGCTGCGCGATCTCCTCGCCCGCTGGCAGGGCGAGCCCGTCGCCCCGGCCGTCGGCACCCCCGCCGACGAGGACGAGGAACTGGCCGGGGTGGAAAGCGCGGGCGACCTCTTCGACCTGATCGACCGCGAGCTGGGCGACGCATGAGCACACCGCCGGTCCCCCGCACGCACCCGAAGCCCCGGCCCCGCCCGGTTCAAGGAAGTGACACACGTGGCTGACGACGACAAGTACGTGGAATACCTCAAGCGGGTCACGGGCGAACTGCGGCAGACGCGCCGCAGGCTCCGCGAGGTCGAGGACCGCGGCCGTGAGCCCATCGCCGTCGTCGCGATGAGCTGCCGGTTCCCCGGCGGCATCCGCACCCCCGAGGACCTGTGGCGGCTGGTCGACGAGGGCGGCGACGCCATCGGACCACTGCCCGAGGACCGCGGCTGGGACATCGCCGACCGCTACGACCCCGACCCGGACCGGCCCGGCACGTTCTCCACGCGCGAGGGCGGCTTCCTCGAGGACGCCGCCTCCTTCGACGCCGCGTTCTTCGGCATGAGCCCGCGCGAGGCGCTGGCCACCGACCCGCAGCAGCGCATCCTGCTGGAGGCGTCCTGGGAACTGCTGGAGCGCGCCGGGATCAGGCCTGCCACCCTGCGCGGCAGCGCCACCGGTGTCTTCGTCGGCGCCGCAAGCTCCGGCTACGGGCAGGGCCCGGTCGAGGTGCCCGAGGACGTGCACGGCCTGATGCTCGCCGGGAACGCCACCTCCGTGGCCTCCGGCCGCATCTCCTACGTCCTCGGCCTCGAGGGCCCCACCGTCACCGTCGACACCGCCTGCTCCTCCTCGCTGGTGGCCCTGCACTGGGCGGTGCAGGCGCTGCGCGCGGGGGAGTGCGATCTCGCACTGGCGGGCGGCGTGGCGGTGATGGCCACGCCGGGCTTGCTGTTCGAGTTCAGCCGGCAGCGCGGACTGGCGCCCGACGGCCGGTGCAAGGCGTTCGCCGACGCCGCCGACGGCACCGGCTGGTCCGAGGGCGTCGGCCTGCTCCTGGTGGAACGGCTCTCCGACGCCCGCCGCAACGGGCACCCCGTGCTGGCCGTGGTCCGCGGCTCCGCCGTCAACTCCGACGGCGCCTCCAACGGCCTGACCGCCCCCAACGGGCCCGCCCAGCAGCGGGTCATCGAACAGGCCCTCGCCAACGCCGGGATCACCGCCGACGGCGTCGACGCCGTCGAGGCGCACGGCACCGGCACCACCCTCGGCGACCCCATCGAGGCCCAGGCGCTCCTCGCCACCTACGGCCGCGCCAAGGACGCCGAGCACCCCCTCTTCCTCGGCTCCCTCAAGTCCAACCTCGGCCACACCCAGGCCGCCGCGGGAGTCGCCGGCGTCATCAAGACCGTCATGGCGCTCCGGCACGGCCGGCTGCCGCGCACCCTTCACGTCGACACGCCGTCCCGGCACGTCGACTGGGAGGCCGGCCATGTCCGGCTGCTCACCGAGCCGGTCGACTGGCCCGCCACCGAGGGCCGGCCGCGCCGCGCCGCCGTCTCCTCCTTCGGCATCAGCGGCACCAACGCGCACACCGTCCTCGAAGCCGCCCCCGACGAGCCCGCCGACGCGGACCCGGCCCCCGCCACCCCCGCACGACTGCCGCTCGCCCCCTGGCTGCTGTCCGCGCGCGGCGCCGAGGCCCTGCGCGGCCAGGCGGCCCGCCTCCTCGACCACGTCGACGCGCACCCCGGCGACGACCCGCACGTCACCGCGCGATCGCTCGCCACCACCCGGCAGGCGTTCGAGCACCGCGCCGTCGTCCTCGCCGAGGACACCGCCACGGCCCGCGACGCCCTCGCCGCGCTCGCCGCGGGCGAGGAGCACCCGGCCGTCGTCACCGGCCGCACCCTGCGCGGCGCCACCGCGTTCCTGTTCTCCGGGCAGGGCGCCCAGCGTCCCGGCATGGGCCGCGACCTGTACGCCGCGTTCCCCGCCTTCGCCCGCGCCTTCGACGAGGTCTGCGCCCACCTCGATCCCGAGCTCGGCCTCTCCCTCAAGGACACCGTCCTGGACGCCGGCCCGGACGACGAGGCACTGCGCGGGACCGGCCTCGCCCAGCCCGCCCTGTTCGCGTTCGAGGTCGCCCTGTTCCGGCTCCTTCAGTCGTGGGGCATCACACCGAAGTACGTCCTCGGCCACTCCCTGGGCGAGTTGTCCGCCGCCCATGTCGCCGGCGTGTGGTCGCTGCCCGACGCCTGCCGCCTGGTCGCCGCCCGCGGCCGGCTCATGCAGGCGCTGCCCGAGGGCGGCGCCATGGCCGCCGTGGACGCCGCCGAGGACGAGGTGACCGCGCTGCTGGCCGCGCACGGCGACGCCGTGGCCGTCGCCGCCGTCAACGGACCGCGCGCCACGGTGATCTCCGGCGACGCCGCCGCCGTCGAGGCCGTCGCCGCCGAGCTCGGCGCCCGCGGCCGCACCGTCCGCAGGCTGCGCGTCTCGCACGCCTTCCACTCGGCGCACATGGACGCCGTCCTGGACGACTTCCGCGCGGTCGCCGAGACCGTCACCGCACATCCGCCGCGCCTGACCGTCGTCTCCAACCTCACCGGCCGCCCCGCGACCGCCGAGGAACTGGCCTCCGCCGACTACTGGGTGCGCCACCTGCGCCACCAGGTCCGCTTCGCCGACGGCGTCGACTGGCTCGCCACCCACGGCGTCACCCGCTTCCTGGAAGTCGGACCCGACGCCGCCCTCACCGCACCGGCCCGCACCTGCCTGCCCGACGACACCGCCGGCCGGGTGTGCGTGCCGCTGCTGCGCCGCGACCGCCCCGAGGCCGCCACCCTCCTCGCCGGTGTCGCCGCCGCCCACGCCCACGGCGTGTCCGTCGACCTCGACGCCCTGCTGGGCGCCGACCCCGCAGGCCCGCGCATCGCCCTGCCCACCTACGCCTTCACCCGGGAGCGCTACTGGCTGCGCCCCGCCGCGGCCGCCGCCGACGTCGGCGGGGCGGGACTGACCGCCACCGGGCACCCGCTGCTCGGCGCCGTCGTCAGGGTCGCCGACGACGACCGGGTCCTGCTCACCGGCCGGCTGTCCACGCGCACCCAGCCGTGGCTCGCCGACCACACCGTCTCCGGTGCCGTCCTGCTGCCCGGCACCGCGTTCGTCGAACTCGTGCTGCGCGCCGGGGACGAGGTGGGCTGCGGCCTCCTCGACGACCTGACCCTTCAGGCACCGCTCGTCCTCCCGGACGACGGCGGCATCCAGCTCCAGATCGCCCTCGGCGCGCCCGACCCCTCCGGCCGCCGCCCGGTCACCGTCCACGCCCGGCCCGACGCCGACGACGACAGCCCCTGGACCCGGCACGCCACCGCCGTCCTCGCCTCCGCGCCCGCCGAGCCCGGGACCGGTCTCACCGCCTGGCCGCCGGCCGACGCCCGGCCGGTCCCCCTCGACGGCCTCTACCCGGCCCTGGCCGACCGGGGCTACCAGTACGGCCCCGTCTTCCAGGGCCTGCGTGCCGTCTGGCGCTCCGGCGACACCTGGTACGCCGAGATCGCGCTCCCCGAGGACCAGCACCGCGACGCCGCCCGCTACGGACTGCACCCCGCCCTCCTCGACGCCGCCCTGCACGCCCAGCTGGCCGGTGACGACACGGACGGCGACGGCGAGGCCCGCGGCACGGGGCTGCCGTTCGCGTTCGGCGACGTCGCCCTGCACGCCGTCGGCGCCACCGAACTGCGCGTCCGTCTCGACCGCGGCCCCTCCGGCTCCGTACGCCTCACGCTCGCCGACGGCACCGGACAGCCCGTCGCCACCGTCGGATCCCTGGTCAGCCGTCCCGTCGCCGACGGAGCCCTGCAGACGGCCCGCCCCACCGACGCAGCCCTGTACGCGGTCCGCTGGACCGGCGCCGAACTCCCCGACGCGCCGGACACCGACGGCTGGCGGCTCGCCGGTCAGGACCCCGCCGACGGCCTGGTGCCCGCGTGGCCCGCGCTCGGCACCGGTGCGACCCCCTGTGCCGCCGCCGTCGTGCCGTACGCCTCACGGCCCGGGGAGCGGCCCGCCGACGTGGCGGCCCGTGCCCTGGCCGACCTCCAGGCCCTGCTGAGCGACCCGCGCACCCAGGACGCGCCGCTCGTCGTCGTGACGCGCGGCGCCGTCGCCGCCGACGGCGAGGACGTCACGGACCTGCCCGCCGCCGCCGCGTGGGGCCTGGTGCGCGCCGCCCAGACCGAGAACCCCGGCCGTCTCGTCCTCGCCGACGTGGACGACACCGAGGCGTCACGCGCCGTGCTCGCCGCGGCCGTCACCGCGGGAGCACCCCAACTCGTGCTCCGAGAGGGCCGGTTGCTGACGCCGACGCTCGCCCGCACGCCCGCCGCCCCCGGCGCGCCCGCCTGGGACACCGACGGCACCGTCCTGATCACCGGCGGCACCGGCGCACTCGGCGCGCTGGTCGCCCGCCACCTGGTCACCACGCACGGCGTACGCTCGCTGCTGCTGCTCTCCCGCCGCGGCAGCGACGCCCCGGGCGCCGACGGCCTGGCGGCCGAACTCACCGCCCGAGGCGCCGCCGTACGCATCGAGGCGTGCGACGCGACCGACCCCGACGCCCTCGCCGCCGCCCTGGCCACGGTGCCCGCCGACCGGCCGCTGCGTGCCGTCGTGCACACCGCGGGCGTCCTCGACGACGGCGTCCTCGGCTCCCTCACCCCCGAGCGGCTCGCCGCCGTGCTGCGTGCCAAGGCGGACACCGCGCTCGCCCTGCACACCGCGACCCGCGACGCCGGCCTCACCGCCTTCGTGCTGTTCTCCTCCGCCTCCGGCCTGCTCGGAGGCGCCGGGCAGGCCAACTACGCGGCCGCCAACACCGTCCTGGACGCCCTGGCCCAGCACCGGCGGGCCACGGGCCTGCCCGCCACCTCCCTCGCCTGGACCCTGTGGGACCACGACGCCGGCATGACCGGCGGACTCGGCGAGGACGACCGCCGCCGCATCGCCGCCTCCGGACTGCCCGCCCTCGACCCGGCACGGGCCCTGGACCTGCTCGACGAGGCCCTCGCCACCGGCGAGCCGCTCCTCGCGCCGCTGCGCACCGACCCCGCCGCCCTGCGCGCGGCGGCCTCCGCCGGACGGCTGCCCGCCCTGCTGCACGGCCTCGTCCCCGCGCCCGCCCGCCGCGCCGCCCGCGCCGCCGGCACCGACGCCTCCGCCCTCGGCCGCCGGCTGGCCGGCCTGACCGCGCCCGAACAGGAGCGACTGCTGCTGGAACTGGTGCGCCGGCACGCCGCCGTCGCCCTCGGACACGGCTCGTCCGGCGCCGTCGACGGCGAACAGTCCTTCAAGGACCTCGGGTTCGACTCCCTCACCTCCGTCGACCTGCGCAACCGGCTCAACGCCGAGACCGGGCTGCGGCTGCCCGCCACCCTCGTCTTCGACCACCCCCGGCCCAGCGCCCTCGCCCGCCATCTCGCGAGGCAACTCGCCGGATCGACCGAGCAGTTCACCGCCACCACGGTCGCCTCCGACGCGGACGACCCGGTCGTCGTGGTCGGCATGGCCTGCCAGTACCCCGGCGGCGTCACCTCCCCGGAGGAGCTGTGGCGGTTCGTCTCCGAGGGCGGCGACGCCATCGGCGCCTTCCCCACCGACCGGGGCTGGGACCTCGACCGGCTGGCCGGTCTGGAGGCCGGATTCCTCCACGGGGCCACCCACTTCGACGCCTCCCTCTTCGGCATCGCGCCCCGTGAGGCCCTCGCCATGGACCCCCAGCAGCGGCTGCTGCTGGAGACCTCGTGGGAGACCTTCGAACGCGCCGGGATCGACCCGCTGTCCCTGCGCGGCAGCGACACCGGCGTCTACGTCGGCGCCATGGGCTCCGGCTACGCCTCCGGACTGGCCGACATCCCCGAGGGCATGGAGGGCTACATCGGGCTCGGCGTCTCCGGCAGCGTCATCTCCGGCCGCGTCGCCTACACCTTCGGCCTGGAGGGGCCGACGATGACCGTCGACACGGCCTGCTCCTCCGCGCTGGTCGCCCTGCACCTCGCCGCCCACGCGCTGCGGCAGGGCGAGTGCTCGATGGCCCTGGCCGGCGGCGTCACCGTGATGGCCACCCCCGGCACCTACACCGAGTTCACCGCACAGAACGGCCTGGCCGCCGACGGCCGGTGCAAGGCCTTCGCCGCCTCCGCCGACGGCACCAGCTTCTCCGAGGGCGTCGGCATGCTCCTGCTGGAACGCCTCTCCGACGCCCGCCGCAACCACCACCCCGTCCTCGCCGTCGTCCGCGGCTCCGCCACCAACCAGGACGGCGCGTCCAACGGACTGACCGCGCCCAACGGTCCCTCCCAGGAACGCGTCATCCGGCAGGCCCTCGCCTCCGCCGGCCTGTCGCCGGCGGACGTCGACGCCGTCGAGGCGCACGGCACCGGCACCACCCTCGGCGACCCCATCGAAGCGCAAGCCCTGTTCGCCACCTACGGCAGCGAACGGCCCGACGGGCAGCCCCTGTTGCTGGGCTCCGCCAAGTCCAACTTCGGGCACACCCAGGCGGCCGCCGGAGCGGCCGGCGTGATCAAGATGATCATGGCGATGCGCCACGGTGAACTGCCCCGCACCCTGCACGTCGACGCGCCCTCCCCGCACATCGACTGGTCCAGCGGCACCATCGACCTGCTCACCGAGGCCCGCCCCTGGCCCGCCCGGGACGGCCGCCCGCGCCGGGCCGGCATCTCCTCCTTCGGCATCAGCGGCAGCAACGCCCACGTCGTCCTGGAGGAACCGCCCGGCGACGGAGCCGCCCCCGAACGGCCGGCGCCCGCCGCCGTACCGCGCGTGCACCCCGTCTCCGGACACACCCCCGAGGCGCTGCGCGCCCAGGCCGCCCGCCTGCGCACCCACGTCCTCCAGCACGACGACGACGCCCGCGACCTGGCGCACAGCCTCACCACCGTCCGCCACCCGCACACGCACCGGGCCGCCGTCGTCGCGGCCGACCGGGACGAACTGCTCGCCGGACTCGCCGCCGTGGCCGCCGGCGAACCGGCCCCGCACGTCACCACCGGCACCGCCGACGGCGGCGGGCTCGCCGTCCTGTTCAGCGGCCAGGGCGCCCAGCACCCCGGCATGGGCCGCGCCCTGTACGCCGCGCAGCCCGTCTTCGCCGACACCTTCGACACCGTCTGCGCCGAACTCGACCGGCACCTCGACGGACCGCCGCTGCGCGACGTGGTCTTCGCCGACGAGGGCACCGCCGAGGCCGCGCTGCTGGACCGCACCGCCCACACCCAGGCCGCCCTCTTCGCGTTCGGCACCGCCGCCCACGCCCTCGCCACGTCGTGGGGTGTCCGCGCCGACGTGCTCGGCGGTCACTCCATCGGCGAGCTGACCGCCGCGCACGCCGCCGGGGTCTTCGGCCTCGCCGACGCCTGCGCCCTCGTCGCCGCCCGCGGCCGGCTCATGCAGAACCTGCCCGAGGGCGGCGCCATGACCGCCCTGGAGGCCACCGAGGAGGAGGTGCTGCCCCTGCTCGACGGCGGCGCCGGACGCGTCGCGATCGCCGCCGTCAACGGGCCCGCGTCCGTCGTGGTCTCCGGTGAGCGGGAAGCGGTGGAGGCCGTCGCCCGCGAGTTCGCCGGGCGCGGCCGCAAGACCCGTCGCCTGCGCGTCAGCCACGCCTTCCACTCGCCCCTGATGGACGCCATGCTCGACGACTTCCGCGCCGTCGCCTCCCGCGTCGGCTACGACGCCCCGACGGTACCGGTCCTGTCCAATCTCACCGGAGCCCTCGCCACCGGCGACGACCTCGTCACCGCCGACTACTGGGTCCGCCACGTGCGCCAGGCCGTCCGTTTCGCCGACGGAGTCCGCGCACTGGAGACCGCGGGCGTCACCCACTGCCTCGAACTCGGCCCCGACGCCACCCTCACCACCCTCGTCCTGGACGGCGTCACCGACCCCGCCGCGGTCACCGCCGTGCCCCTGCTGCGGCGCGACACCGCCGAGGACCGGTCCGCGCTGCTCGCCGCCGCCGAACTCCACGTCCACGGCCGCGCCGACGTCCCCGCCGCACCCGCCGACACCGGGGCGCGCGCCGTGCCCCTGCCGACCTACGCCTTCCAGCGGGAGCGCTTCTGGCTGGAGCCCTCGGCGGCGCCCACCGGGTCAGGCGAGGACTCGGCGTTCTGGGACCTCGTCGAGGCTGCCGACCCCGCCGCGCTCGCCGCACGGCTCGCCGTCGATCCGGACGCCCCGCTCAGCGCCGTACTGCCCGCCCTGGCCGCCTGGCGGGGCGAGGACCGCAGGCGGGAGGAGATCCAGGGCTGGGAACACCGCGTGGTGTGGCGGTCGGCCGCGGAGGGCGGCCCGGCCGCGCTCGACGGCACCTGGCTCCTCGCCGTCCCCAGCCGGCTCGTCGGCGGCACCTGGGCGTGCTCCGTCGCCGACGCCCTCGCCGTCCACGGCGCACACGTCCGCGTCCTGCCCGTCGACTGCGGCGCCGCGGACCGCGCCGACCTGACCACCGCCCTCACCGACCTGCGCCGCGAGGGAGACCCGGCCTGGGCGGGCGTGCTGTCCCTGCTCGCCGTCGACACCGATCCGCTGCCCGCGCACCCGGCCGTCCCCGCCGGACTGGCCGCCACCACCGCCCTCCTCCAGGCGCTCGCCGACGGAGCCGCGGGAGCGGACCCGGCCCGCCTGTGGGCGCTCACCGCGGGCGCCGTCGGCGCTCTCGGCACCGAGGCACCCGCCGTACCCGAGCAGGCCGCCGTCTGGGGACTGGGCCGCACCGCGGCCCTCGAACACCCCCAGCTGTGGGGCGGCCTGGTGGACCTGCCCGCCGGCACCGCCACCGCCCTCGCCCCCGACGTTGCCCGCCGCCTGGCCGCCGCCCTCACCGGCACCGCGGACGAGGACCAGATCGCCGTCCGCCCCGCGGGCACCTTCCTGCGCCGCCTCGAACACGCCCCTCCCGGCGCGCCGACGACGGACGGCCCCGACTGGACCGGCACCGTCCTGCTCACCGGCGCCACCGGCGCACTCGGCCTGCGCACCGCCGCCTGGCTCGCCGGGCGCGGCGCCACCCGCATCGTGGCCGTGAGCCGTTCGGGCGCGGGCTCCGACGGCGCCGCCCGCCTCAAGGACGCCCTCGCCGACACCGGCACCGAACTCGTCCTGGCCGCCTGCGACACCGCCGACCGGGACGCGCTGGCCGCGCTCCTCGCCGAGCACCCCGTCGACGCGGTGGTGCACACCGCGGGCGTCCTCGACGACCGGCTCCTGGACGGCATGGACACCGCGGCACTCGACCGCGTCCTGCGGCCCAAGCTGGCCGCCGCCCGCAACCTCGACGAACTCACCCGCGACCGCGACCTCACCGCGTTCGTCCTGTACTCGTCGGTCTCCGGCACCCTCGGCACCATAGGGCAGGCCAACTACGCGGCCGCCAACGCCTTCCTGGACGCCCTGGCCGAGGCCCGCCGCGCCGCCGGACTGCCCGCCACCTCCGTGGCCTGGGGCCCCTGGGACGGCGGCGGCATGGCCACCGCCGACACCGGCACCGAGAACCGGATGCGCCGCGGCGGCATCAACCCGCTCGACCCCGCGAAGGCCGCCGACGCCCTCCGCCGGGCCACCGCCCGCACCGACGCCGTCCTCGCCGTCGCCGACATCGACTGGGCCCGCTTCGCGCCCGGCTTCACCACCTCCCGGCCCAGCCCGC
This sequence comes from Streptomyces malachitofuscus, assembly GCF_055571035.1. Lineage (NCBI taxonomy): Bacteria > Bacillati > Actinomycetota > Actinomycetes > Kitasatosporales > Streptomycetaceae > Streptomyces > Streptomyces malachitofuscus. The sequence continues at coordinate 28,109 of NZ_JBVIGA010000038.1, forward strand.
TGCTCTCCGGCCTCCCCGAAGTACGCGACCTGCCCGCCACGCGCCCCGAGGCGGCCGCGGGCGCCGCGGAAGCCCTGCGCGAGCGGCTCGCCGGACAGTCCGCCGCCGAACGCGAACGCACCCTGACCGCGCTCGTCCGCACCGAGGCCGCCGCCGTCCTCGGCCACACCGGCACCGACCGGGTCGGCGCCACCACCGCCTTCAACGCGCTCGGCTTCGACTCCCTCATGGCCGTCGAACTGCGCAACCGCATCGGCGCCGCCACCGGACTCGCCCTGCCGGCCACCCTGCTGTTCGACCAGCCGAGCGCCACCGCCCTCGCCGGGTACCTGCGCGACCGGCTCACCGAGGACACCGACACGGCCGCCGCCGTTCTCGCCGGGCTCGACTCCCTGGAGGCGGCCCTCGACGGGCTGCCCGAGGACGACGCCCGCCGCGACCGCATCGGCGCCCGCCTCCAGACGCTCCTCGGCCGGCTCGGCACCACCACCACCGTCGTCCCCGCGCCCGCCGACGGCGGCGACGACGTGGGCGACCGGATCCGGTCCGCCGGCGCGGACGAGATCTTCGACTTCATCGAGAACGACCTCGGCATCTCCTGACGCACGGCCACGGGACCTGAGAACGGGTGAGAACACATGACCGATGAGGACAAGCTCCTCGGCTACCTGAAGAAGGTCACGGCCGACCTCCACCAGACGCGGCAGCGTCTGGCCGCGGCCGAGGCCCACCGGCACGAACCCATGGCGATCGTCGCGATGGGCTGCCGCTTCCCCGGAGGCGTCACCGGCCCCGACGACCTCTGGCGGCTGCTCGACGAGGGCACCGACGCCATGACCGAGTGGCCGCGCGACCGCGGCTGGGACACCGACGCCCTGTACGACCCGACGCCCGGCACCCCCGGCCGCAGCTACACCCGCACCGGCGGATTCATCGACCGCGTCGGAGACTTCGACGCCGGGTTCTTCGGCATCTCACCGCGCGAGGCCGTCGGCACCGACCCGCAGCAGCGCATCCTCCTGGAGATCTGCTGGGAGGCCCTGGAGCGCGCCGGCATCGACCCGCTGTCCCTGCGCGGCAGCCGCACCGGCGTGTTCACCGGCACCAACCTCCAGGACTACACGACCCTGCTCAGCCACTCCGACAACGCGGGCGACGACGGCGTCGGCAACGCGCCCAGCGTCCTGTCCGGCCGCATCTCCTACACCCTCGGCCTGGAGGGCCCGGCCGTCTCCGTCGACACCGCCTGCTCCTCCTCCCTGGTCACCCTGCATCTGGCGGCCCAGGCCCTGCGCGCGGGGGAGTGCGACCTCGCCCTCGCCGGCGGCGTGACGGTCATGTCGACGCCCACCGTCTTCCTGGAGTTCAGCCGCCAGCGCGGTCTGTCGCCCGACGGCCGCTGCCGCGCCTTCGCCGACGCCGCCGACGGCACCGCGTGGGGCGAGGGCGCCGGCGTCCTCGTCGTCGAGCGGCTCTCCGACGCCCGCCGCAACGGCCACCCCGTCCTCGCCGTGCTGCGCGGCTCCGCGGTCAACCAGGACGGCGCGTCCAACGGCCTGACCGCGCCCAACGGACCCTCCCAGGAACGGGTCATCTGGCAGGCCCTGAAGTCCGCCCGGCTCGCCCCCGCCGACGTCGACGCCGTCGAGGCGCACGGCACCGGCACCACCCTCGGCGACCCCATCGAGGCCCAGGCCCTCCTCGCCACCTACGGCCAGGACCGGCCCGCCGACCGCCCGCTGCTGCTCGGGTCCGTGAAGTCGAACATCGGCCACACCCAGGCCGCCGCCGGAGTCGCCGGCGTCATCAAGACCGTGCTCGCCCTGCGCGAGGGACGGCTGCCCGCCACCCTCCACGTCGACCGGCCCAGCCACCACGTCGACTGGTCCGCCGGACACGTCGAACTGCTCACGGAGTCCCGCTCCTGGCCCGGCACCGGCGACCGGCCGCGCCGCGCGGGCGTGTCCTCCTTCGGCGTCAGCGGCACCAACGCCCACGTCATCCTCGAACAGGCCCCGCAGCCCGAGCACGACGACACCGCCGAACCCGCCGACGACACGCCCCGCCCCCGCGCCTTCACCGTCTCCGGCCGCACCGCCGCCGCGCTGCGGGCCCAGGCCGGCCGCCTCGCCGCCCACCTCCGCGCCGCCCCCGACGGCACACCGCGCCCCGCCGACCTCGCCTGGTCCCTCGCGGCCACCCGCCCCGCCCTCGAACACCGTGCGGCCGTCGTCGCCCCCGACCTCGACGTGCTGGTGCGCGGACTGACCGCGCTGGCCGACGGCACCCCCGACCCGGCGGTGGTGCGCGGCGTCGCCGACACCGAGGGCGACCCGGTGTTCCTCTTCCCCGGCCAGGGCCCCCAGTGGGAGGGCATGGCCGTCGAACTGCACGCCGCCGACGCCCGGTTCCGCGCCCACTTCGACGAAGCGGCCGCCGCCGTCGAGGCGTTCACCGACTACCGCGTCCTCGACGTCCTGCGGGGCACGCCCGGCGCCCCGCCGCTGGAGCGCCTCGACGTCGTCCAGCCCACCCTGTTCGTCGTCTGCGTCGCCCTCGCCCGCCTGTGGATGGCCTGCGGGATCCGCCCCGCCGCCGTCGCGGGACAGAGCCAGGGCGAGATCGCCGCCGCGCACATCGCCGGCGTCCTCACCCTCGAGGACGCGGCCCGCGTCGTCGTCACCCGCTCCCGCGAACTGACCGCCGTCACCGGCCGCGGCGGCATGGTCGCCGTCCCCCTGCCGCTCGCCGAGGTCGAGGCTCTCCTCGCCCCCTACGAGGGCCGCATCTCCGTCGGCTCCGTCACCGGCCCGCGCTCCGTCACCGTCTCCGGAGACGCCGCACCACTCGCCGAACTCCTCACCCGCCTCACCGCCGACGGCGTCCGGGCCCGCCGCGTCCCCGTGGACTACGCCTCCCACTGCGCCCAGGTGGAGGACGTCAAGGACGCCCTGCTCGCCGGGTTCGCGCCGGTCCGCCCGCGCCCCGCCGAGATCCCCTTCCACTCCACCGTCACCGGCGCCCGGGTCGAGGACACCACCACCCTCGACGCGGCCTACTGGTACGAGAACATCCGCCGCACCGTCCGCTTCGAAACCACCGTGCGCGGACTCGCCGACGCCGGACACCGTGTCTTCGTCGAGGCGGGCCCGCACCCCGTCGTCACCACGGCCGTCGACGACATCCTCGACGACCTCGGCATCACCGACGGAGCCGTCCTCGGCACCCTGCGCCGCTCCGAGGGCGGACCCGAACGGTTCCTCTCCTCCGTGGCCGCCCTCGCCGTGCGCGGCGGACCGGTCGACTGGGCCGCCGTCCACGACGAGCCCGCCCGCCGTGTCGACCTGCCCGTCTACGCCTTCCAACGCCGCCGCTACTGGCCCGGGTTCAGCACCGGCGATCCCTCCGGGGCCGCCCCCGCGGACACCGCAGACGCGCCCTTCTGGCAGGCCGTCGACTCCGGTGACCTCACCACCCTCGCCACGGCCCTCGGCCTCGACGAGGCCACCGTCGCCACCCTGGCCCCGGCCCTGGCCGACTACCGGCGCCGCAGCAACGACCACGCCACCGCCGACCGCTGGCGCTACCGCATCACCTGGTCCCCGCTCCCGGCCGACGACACCCCGTCCCTCGGCGGGCGGTGGGCCCTCGTCGTCCCCCGAGGCCACGAGAACGGCCCCGAAGCCGCCGCCGTACGCGACGCGCTGACCCGCGCCGGCGCGGAATGCCTCCCCGTCGTCGTCGACGCCCCCCTCGACCGGGCCGGCGCCGCCGCCGTACTGGCCGAAGCCGCCGCCGGTGCCCGCGGCCTGCTCTCCCTGCTGGCCCTGGACGACACCCCGCATCCCGGACACCCGCAGCTGCCCGCCGGGTTCGCCGCGACCGTCGCGCTGGTCCAGGCGCTGGACGACCTCAACGCCCGCCTCCCGGTGTGGTTCCTCACCCGGGGTGCCGTCGCCACCGGAACCGACACCGCCCCGGCGCACCCCGCCCAGGCCCTCGTCTGGGGCTTCGGACGCGTCGTCGCCCTGGAACAGGCCGCCTGCTGGGGAGGCCTGATCGACCTGCCCGAGCAGTGCGACCGGCGCGCCGCCGACCGCGTCGTCGCGGTCCTCGCCGGAACCGACCACGAGGACCAGGTCGCCGTCCGCGCCACCGGCACCCTCGGCCGCCGTCTGGAACGCGCCGCCGTCGGCGGGCTGCCCGCCCGCCGCCGGTGGACGCCGCACGGCACCGTCCTGGTCACCGGCGGCACCGGCGCCCTCGGCCGCCACGTCGCCCGCTGGCTCGCCCGCACGGGCGCCCCCCACCTCCTGCTGGTCAGCCGCTCCGGCCCCGACGCCGAAGGCGCCGCCGAACTGCTCGCCGAGCTCACGGCCGCCGGCGCCCGGGCCGACCTCGTCGCCTGCGACATCGCCGACCCGGCCGACCTCGCCGCCCTGCTGGCCGGCATCCCCGAGGACCGGCCCCTGAGCGCCGTCTTCCACACCGCCGCCGTCCTCGACGACGGCGTCATCGGCTCCCTCACCCCCGACCGCCTCGCCGAGGTCCTGCGGGTCAAGGTGGGCGGCGCCCTCAACCTCGACGCCGCCACCGCGGACCTGGACCTGTCCGCGTTCGTCCTCTTCTCCTCGTCCTCCGGCGTCTTCGGCAGCTCAGGACACGGCAACTACGCCCCCGGCAACGCCTACCTCGACGCGCTCGCCGAGCACCGCCGCGCCCGCGGCCTGCCCGCCACGGCCGTCGCCTGGAGCGGCTGGGCCGATGGCGGCATGGCCTCCGGCACCGTCGGCGAACGCCTCCAGCGCCACGGCGTCCGCCTCATGGACCCCGCCGTCGCCGTCACCGCCCTCCAGGACGCCCTCGACCAGGACGACACCACCCTCGTCGTCACCGACATCGACTGGGAGGTCTTCGGCGCCGAACTCGACAAGGGACGCCCCCGCCGCCTCTACACGGGGCTCCCGGACCTCGAACGGCTGCGCGCCCGCCGAGCCGCCCAGGGCACCGGTGACGAGGACGACGACATCCTCGCGGCCATCACCGCCCTCGGCGAGGCGGACCGGCGCCACGCCCTCCTGGAACTGGTCCGCGCCCACATCGCCTACGTCCTCAACCATCCCGGTCCCGAGGACGTCGAACCGGCCCGCGCCTTCCGCGAGCTCGGCTTCGACTCCCTCACCGCCGTCGAACTGCGCAACACCCTCGGCGAGGCGACCGGCATGCGGCTGCCCGCGACCCTCGTCTACGACTACCCGACACCCGCCGCCCTCGCCGAACACCTCAGTGAACGCCTGGCCCCGGCGTCCCCGGCCACATCCGCCGACACCGACACCGCGACCCGGCACCACACGTCCGAGGATCCCGTCGTCATCGTCGGCATGGCGTGCCGCTTCCCCGGTGACGGCGACAGCGGTGACGCCGACACCCCCGAGCGGTTCTGGCGGCTCCTGGCCGACGGCGCCGACGCCATGGGTCCCTTCCCCGAGGACCGCGACTGGGACGTCGCGGCCCTCTACGACCCCGAACCCGGCCGTGCGGGCCGTACCTCCACCCGCACCGGAGGCTTCCTCGACGGCTTCGCCGACTTCGACCCCGGCGTCTTCAACATCTCGCCCCGTGAGGCGGTGGCGATGGATCCGCAGCAGCGTCTGCTGCTGGAGATGGCCTGGGAGACCTTCGAGCGGGCGGGCGTCGACCCGCGCACCCTGCGCGGCAGCCGCACGGGCGTCTTCGCCGGCACCAACTACCAGGACTACACGTCCCGTCCGATCGCCCCGGGCGACGACGTCGGCGCCCACCTCGGCACCGGCAACTCCGCCGCCGTCCTGTCGGGACGCATGTCCTACACCTTCGGCCTGGAGGGCCCGGCGGTCACCGTCGACACCGCCTGCTCGTCGTCCCTGGTCGCCCTCCACCTCGCCGTGCAGGCCCTGCGCGCGGGCGAGTGCGACCTCGCCCTCGCCGGCGGCGTCACGGTGATGTCGACCCCCGGTCTGTTCGTGGACTTCAGCCGTCAGCAGGGGCTGGCGGCGGACGGGCGGTGCAAGGCGTTCGCGGACGCGGCGGACGGTACGGGCTTCTCCGAGGGCGGTGGTCTGCTACTGGTGGAGCGGCTGTCGGACGCGCGGCGCAACGGGCACCCGGTGCTCGCGGTGGTGCGGGGTTCGGCGGTCAACCAGGACGGTGCGTCCAACGGGCTGAGCGCGCCCAACGGTCCGTCGCAGCAGCGGGTCATCCGGGCCGCCCTGGCCGATGCGGGGGTGGCTGCCGGTGAGGTGGACGCCGTGGAGGCCCACGGGACCGGTACACGGCTGGGTGACCCGATCGAGGCGCAGGCACTGCTGGCCACCTACGGCCAGGGGCGTACGGCCGACCGGCCGTTGTGGCTGGGGTCGGTCAAGTCGAACGTCGGTCACACGCAGGCGGGTGCCGGTGTGGCGGGCGTGATGAAGATGGTGCTGGCGATGCGGCACGGCGTGCTGCCGGCCACCCTGCACGTCGACCGGCCGTCCTCGCACGTGGACTGGGGTCAGGGCGCGGTGGAGCTGCTGACCGAGGCCCGGGAATGGCCGGGGACGGGGGAGCGCCCCCGGCGCGCCGGTGTGTCGTCGTTCGGCATCAGCGGCACCAACGCGCACGTCGTGCTGGAGGCCGTACCCGAGGAGGAGACGCCGGAGGCGGAGCCGCAGGCGTGGGCGGGACCGGTGCCCTGGGTCCTGTCCGCCCGCAGCCGTGACGCCCTGCGCGCCCAGGCCGCCCGGCTCCTCGACCACATCACCGCGCACCCCGGGGTGCGGCCGGCCGACACCGCGCTGGCCCTGGCGACCACCCGGACGCCGTTCCCCCACCGGGCCGTGCTCGTCGGCACCGGACACGAGGAGTTCACCGACGGGCTGCGGGCGCTGGCCGACGGTGCCCCGCTGCCCGGCACCGTCACCGGCACCGCCCGCTCCGGCGGCCGGACGGCGTTCCTGTTCACCGGACAGGGCGCCCAGCGGCCCGGCATGGGACGCGACCTGCACGCCGCCTTCCCGGCGTTCGCGGAGGCCTTCGACGCCGTGTGCGAGCGGATCCCCGGACTGCGCGAGGCGGTGCACGGTGACGACACCGACGCGCTGAACCGCACCGATCACGCCCAGCCGGCGCTGTTCGCCTTCGAGGTGGCCCTCTACCGCCTGCTGGAGGCCTGGGGCCTGCGGCCCGACCTCGTCGCCGGGCACTCCGTCGGCGAGATCGCCGCCGCCCATGTGGCGGGCGTGTTCTCCCTCGACGACGCGTGCGCCCTGGTCGCCGCCCGCGGTCGGCTGATGCAGGTGCTCCCGCCCGGCGGCGCGATGGCGTCGATCCGGGCAGCCGAGGACGAGGTGCTGCCTCTGCTGGCGGGCCGCGAGCACGAAGCGGGCATCGCCGCCGTCAACGGCCCCCTCGCCACCGTCGTCTCCGGCACCGAGGCCGCCGTCGCGGAGATCTGCGACCACTTCGCGGCGGCCGGACGGCGCACCACCCGGCTGCGGGTCGGCCACGCCTTCCACTCACCGCTGATGGACCCGGTGCTCGACGACTTCCGCGCCGTCGCCGCCGGCATCTCCTACGCCGAGCCGACGCTGTCCCTGGTCTCCGGCCGGACCGGCGAGACCGCCACACCCGGCCTGCTCACCGACCCCGAGTACTGGGTACGGCACGTACGCGAACCGGTCCGGTTCCACGACTGCGTGGCACGGCTGTACGGTCTCGGCGCCCGCCGTTTCCTGGAGGTCGGCCCCGACGGCCCGCTCACCGCGCTCGCCGAGGCCGCCCTCGCCGAGCCGGAGCCGTCCGCGGCGGAGGAGCCGGTGTGCGTTCCGGCCGCCCTGCGCGACAAGCCGGAGACGGACCAGCTGCTGACGGCCGTCGGCACGCTCTTCGCGCACGGCGTCGCACCCGACTGGGCGGCACTCATGCCCGGCGCCCGCGTCGTGCCCCTGCCCACCTACGCCTTCCAACGGCGGCGCCACTGGCTGCCCACCGCGGCCTTCGCCGGCGACCCGGAGGCCGCCGGACTGCGCACCGCGGAGCACCCGTTCCTCGGCGCCGAGGTCATCCGGGCAGGCTCCGACGACCTGCTGTTCACCGGGCGGCTGTCGCTGCGCAGCCACCCCTGGCTCGCCGACCACACCGTCCTCGGCCAGGTCATCGTGCCCGCCACCGGCCACCTCGACCTGGCCGTGCACATCGGCGACCGTACCGGCTGCGGCCACCTGAGCGAACTCACCCTGCTCAGCCCGCTCGTCGTACCCGGCGAGGGCGCCGCCCTCATCCAGGTGGCCGTCGACGGCGCCGACGCCGACGGCCGCCGCGCCTTCACCGTGTGGTCCCGGCCCGAAGGGGACGACGGCCCCTGGCAGCGGCACGCCCAGGGCGTCCTGGCCCCGCAGGCGCCGCCCGCCCCGGCCGACGACCTGGCCGCCTGGCCCCCGCCGGGCGCCCGGACCGTCTCCGACGAGGACCCCTACCCGGCCTTCGCCGCCGCCGGATTCGACTACGGCCCCAGCTTCCGCGGCCTGGGCACCGTGTGGGAGCGCGACGACGAGGTGTACGCCGAGGTCACGCTGCCGGAGCCGTACCGGCAGGACGCCGCACGGCACGCGCTGCACCCGGCGCTGCTGGACGCGGCCGTGCAGGCGTTGCTGGTCCGCCGCCCGGGCGTGCGGGACGAGGAGGCCGCCGCGCCCATGCTGCCGTTCGCCTGGTCCGGACTGACCCTGCACGCCACCGGCGCGACCGCGCTGCGGGTGCGCCTCACCCCGGCGGGCCACGACCACGGCTTCCGGGTGCTGGTCACCGACACCACCGGCCGGCCCGTCGCCACCGCCGAGGCGATCACCCTGCGCACGGTGTCCGCCGCCCCGGCCGCCGGCACCGGCCGGCCCGAACTGCTGCGTCTCGACTGGCGGGAGAGCCGCCCGGCCCCGGGAACCCCGCGGCCGCGCGCGGTGCGCTGGATCGTCCTCGGCGAGGGCGACGACCGGGTGGCCGCCGCCCTGGACGCGGCGGGGGTCCACCTCGAGGCGTATGCCGACCTCGAGGCCCTCGGCAAGGCCGTCGACACCGGGATGACCATGCCCGACGTGGTCCTCGTCGCCCCCGAGCCGCAGCCCTCCGACGCCCACGCCGCCCTGCCCGAACGGGTCCGCGGCCGACTGGCCCGTGCCCACGAGCTGATGTGCGGCTGGCTCGCCGACGAGCGGTACGCCGACTCCCGGCTGGTGTTCGTCACCCGCGCGGCGGTCGACGCCGGGGACGCCGGGACCGACGCCACCGGTGCCGCCCTGTGGGGCCTGGTCCGCTCCGGCCAGGCCGAACACCCGGGCCGTTTCCAGCTGGTGGACCTGGCAGCCGACGTCGCGGACGACGGCGATGCCCTCGCCCTGCTCACGGCGGTATCCTCCGGACGCCCGCACGGCGCGGTTCGCGACGGCCGTGTCCTGCACCCCGACGCCGCGCCCGCCGAGGCCGGCGCCGCACCGGCCCTCGCCGACGGCACCGTGCTGATCACCGGCGCCACCGGCACCCTCGGCCGAGCGGTCGCCCGCCATCTCGTCACCCGGCACGGCGTACGCTCGCTGCTCCTGACCGGGCGGCGCGGACCCGCCGCCGACGGGGCCGACGCCCTTGTCGCCGAACTGACCGAACTGGGCGCCCATGTAGACCTGGAGGCCTGTGACATGGCCGAACGGGACGACGTGCAGCGGCTGTTGAATCGCCTGCCGGACGAACTGCCGCTGACCGGCGTCGTCCACGCGGCCGGCGTCACCGACGACGCCGTCCTCACCGCTCTCGACGGCGGGCGCTTCGACACCGTGCTGCGGCCCAAGGCCGACGGGGCCTGGCATCTGCACGAGCTCACCGTCGGCCGGCCACCCGCCGCGTTCGTGCTGTTCTCCTCCGCCGCGGGCACCTTCGGCGCCCCGGGGCAGGCCAACTACGCCGCAGCGAACGCCTTCCTCGACGGGCTCGCCGCCCTGCGGCACTCCCTCGGGCTGCCCGCCACCTCCGTCGCCTGGGGCCTGTGGAACGACGACAGCGGCATCACCGGCCGGCTGTCCCACGCCGACCGCGGCCGGCTGGCCCGCGGCGGACTGCGCCCCCTGGCCACCGAGGACGCCCTCGCCCTCCTGGACGAGGCGCTGGCCACGACCGACTCCGCGGTGATCGCCGTCGCCACCGGCTCCGGCCGCTCCGGCGTCCGGGCGATGCTGCGGCCCGCCGCCCCGGCGGTCACCCGCAGGACCGTGGCGGGCGCCGACCCGGACGCGGGAGCGTCCCTGCTCGCCGGACGCACCCCCGAAGAGGGCCGCGCCCTGCTGCTGGGCCTGGTGCGCGAACGGGCCGCGACCGTCCTCGGCCACGCCGGCCCCGACGAGGTGGAGCCCGACCGGCTCTTCACCGAGCAGGGCTTCGACTCCCTCACGGTGGTCGAACTGCGCAACCACCTCGCCATCGCCACCGGCCTGAAACTCGCCCCGACCCTGCTCTTCGACCACGCGACCCCCGAGGCGCTCGCCGCCCATCTGCACGGCAGGCTCGGTGACCGGGGCGCCCCGGACACCGGCCGGGGAGAAGCGGCACCGGCCGCCGCCGGGGCGCGCGCCGGGGACACCATCGGTGCCCTGTTCAAGCAGGCATGTCTGGACGGCCGGGTCGACGACGGCTTCACCCTGCTCCAGGCAGCGGCGGCACTGCGTCCCACCTTCGCCTCGCCGGACGAACTCACCGCCGTTCCCGGGGCGATCCGTCTCTCGGCCGGTGACACCGCCGCGCCGCTGGTCTGCTTCAGTTCCTACGTGGCCCTCGCCGGTGTCCACCAGTACGCCCGGTTCGCCTCCGCCTTCCGCGGCCGGCGCGACGTATGGGCCCTGCCGACCCAGGGCTTCGGCACCGGAGAGTCGCTGCCGGCCACCTTCGAGGCGGTCGCCGACCTGCACGCCGACGCGGTGCACCGCACCGTGGGCGACACCCCGGCGGTCCTGCTCGGATCGTCCTCCGGCGGCGTCCTCGCCCTGTCCACGGCCCGGCGGATGCAGGAACGCGGCGCCGCGCCCGCCGCCGTCGTCCTGCTCGACACCTACATGCCGCGGGCCGACTCCCCGTTCCTCCGGTTCTCCCAGCAGATGCTGGGCGGCATGTTCGACCGGGAGTCCATGTTCGCGCACATGGACTCCGACCGGCTCACCGCGATGAGCTGGTACGTGGCGATGATCGGTGAGTGGGAGCCGGGTCCGCTGGACTGCCCGGTCCTGCTCGTCCGCTCCACCGAGCCCCCGGTGCCCGCGGGTCCCGGCGAGGAGATGCGGCCCGAGGAGTGGCAGACGTCCTGGGACCGGGCGCACACCGTGCTCGACGTCCCCGGCAACCACTTCACCATGATGGAGGACCACGCCCGCTCCACCGCCGAGGCCACCCACGCCTGGCTCACCTCCCGGGGCGCCTGACCCGGGACCCCGCCCACGCCAAGGGCCTGCCCCCTCTCCGGAGAGGGGGCAGGCCCTTGGCGTGGAGCGAGGACGCGACGAGGCCCGTGCGGCCCGGTCAGACCGCCCAGGCGGGAAGGTCCAGGACGGTGACGACACAGGCCGTGCACATCCAGCCCGGACCCTGCGAGATCAGCAGCACATGGTCACCGGGCGCCACCTCGCGGTTGCGGACCAGATGCTCCAGGGTGATGATCACATCGGCGCCGCCCACATGCCCGATGCCCTTGCCGTAGTCGAACGTCGACCGGTCCATGGGCAGACCGAGCGGCATCATGACCGAGTACTCGACCATGCGGCCGTCCATGTTGATCGGAACCACCTTGGCGAGGTCGCCGGCGTTCAGATCGGCGCTCACGAGCGCCCGGCGGATGACACCGAGGTTGAAGAGGGTGAGCTTCTCGAGGGTCTCGGAGAGCGGTGTCTCGGTCTCGCTGTACCGCGTGGCCCGTTCGGCCATCTCCTCCTCGCTGCGCTGTCCGTCGCCCGGCAACAGGGGTCCGTCACCGCGGTGCCACCGCTCCAGTTCCGGGAGGATGCCGGTACTCAGCGACCTGACCTGCGCGAAGCCCTCGTCCGCGCTGACCAGGACGCAAGCGCCGCCGTCGGAGAGGAAGTAGGCCTGCCCCAGTCCCGAATAGCGGTTCAGGCCCGTCGCGGTGAAGTTCTCACCGGAGGTGATCAGCACGGCCTCGGCCTGCGCCGCACCGGTGATCTGGCCGACGGCCACCTCCAGGGCGCCGAGCATGCCGTTGCAGCCCTGCCGCAGGTACAGCGAGCTCGTCGGCTCCAGCTCCAGCTCGCGCAGCACGTAGCCCGGCGGATAGGAACCCTGCGGGCCCTGGTAGTAGACGCCACTGTGGACATGACTCGTGAGGGACTCGGGGTCGATCTTCGAGCGGTCCAGAGTGATGCGTGCGGCGGCGATCGCGAGTTCCACGGCCGGGATGTCGTGAGCGAGATGGGTCCCGGTCAGGCCGTTCGCGTCCACGACGTCCTGCGCGATCAGTCCTTGCGCCACGGCCCGCTCGACGGGCTCGAAATCGTGCAGCACGACCCCCAGCGAGTCGATGAACACGTTCTCAATTCTCATCCTGGATCCTTCCGTTGTCGTCGAGAGGCGAGGCGGCCGGGGCGAGGAGCCGCTCGATCAGGTGCCGGGCGAGATCCAGCGGCGTCTCGAAGTCGAACGCCACCCCCGCCGGCAGCCGGAGCCCCGTCGCCTCGACGAGCGCCGTACGCAGTTGCAGCGCGGTGAGCGAGTCGAACCCGAGATCCTTCAACCGGGCGTCCTCCGGCACGCCGCCCGGTGTCGTGTGCCCCAGGACCGCGCCCGCCCGCTCCCGCACGAGGCCGGTCACCACGGTCTCCCGTTCCTCCGGACCCATCGCCGCCAAGCGGTGCGCGAGGCCGCCCTGCTCCTCGGGGGTGTCCTGGGCCATGCGGCGCGCGGAGCCGGACACGAGGGACCGCATGACGGCCGGTACGGCACCGGACCTGGCGTCGTCGGCCAGCGCGGCGAAGTCCGGGCGGGACGCGACGACCAGACCGCGCCCGGCCGCCCACGCCGCGTCGAACAACCGGAGGCCGTCCTCGGCTTCGAGCGGTCGCGTTCCGTGCAACGCCGCCGGCTGCCGGTCCGTCGCGGCGGAACCCGCCAGACCGCTGGCCCCGGCCCACAGCCCCCAGGCGACCGACGTCGCCGGGACGCCCCGGGAGCGCAGATGGTGGGCGAACGCGTCCAGGAAGGTGTTGGCCGCCGCGTAGTTGGCCTGTCCGGGGCCGCCCGTGATGCCGGCGACGGAGGAGTACAGCAGGAACTGCCGCACGCCCGCCTCGCGGACCAGCTCGTACAGGTGCACGGCAGCGTCCACCTTGGGCCTCAGCACCTCGGTCAGCCGCTCGGTCGTGAGGGAGGGGAGAATGCCGTTGTGCACCGCGCCGGCGGTGTGGACCACGGCACCGATCCGCCGGCCGGCGAGCAGCGCGGCCAGGGCGTCGCGGTCCGTGACGTCACAGGCTGCCACTCGGACCCGGGCGCCGAGCGCGGAGAGCTCGGCCTCCAGAGCCGCGGCACCCGGCGCGTCCGGACCCTGACGACTCGTCAGCAGCAGCTCCTTCACCCCGTGCTCGGTCACCAGGTGCCGGGCGACCACGGAGCCCAGGGTGCCCGTACCGCCCGTGATCAGTACGGTGCCGTCCGGGCCGGCGTCGAATGCCGGGAGGGCGTCGGCGGGGGCGAGGCGCGTCATCCGCGGCACCCGGGCCGTCCGCCCGCGCAACGCCCACTGCGGTTCCGGGGAGGACACCGCACGGTCCAGGGCACGCCAGGTGGGCTTGGCGATGTCGGTGTCCACGAGCACGAAGCGGCCCGGATACTCCGACTGCGCGCTGCGGACGAGCCCCCAGACCGCGGCCACCGCGAGATCCAGCGGCGACACGTCATCGGGACCGCTCACCGCGGGCACGGCACCGCGGGTGAGGAACACCAGCCGGGAGTCGTCGTACAGGGGCGTCGTCACCCAGGCGCGCGCCGTCTCCAGGGCCCGGGCCGTCGTGGCGTGGACGGCGTCCACCAGTTCCCGGCCGGAGAGATCGACGGGCTCCCGCAGGAAGGGCACCACGACGACATCGGGCACATCGCGGCCCGCCTCCACGGCGGCGGTGAGCGCCGCCAGATCGGGATACGCCTCCGCGTACCGTCCCGCCGCCATCAGCGAGGACCGCGCCCGTACGGGGTCCTCTCCCACGATGGCCCAGGTCGCGCCGGCGTCCGCGGTGAGGTGCCGCGTGCCGGTCTCGGTCCATTCGATGCCGAACAGGCCGTCCTGCTGCGCCGCATCCGTGGCTCTGCGCACCCCGCGCGGGACGGCCTCCGGGCGGAGACACACCGTCGACAGGACGGGGCTGCCGGCCGCGTCGGAGGCGAACAGCGCAACGGAACCGTCGGCGCGGGGGGAAACCCGGACGCGCAGGACCGAGGCGCCGAACGCGTGCAGGGAGACGTCCTGCCAGAGCCCCGCCCGCCAGGAGTCCCCGACCTGGGGCAGGGCGCCCTCGACGCCCACCAGGCCGAGCGCGGCCTGGGCCAGCAGCGGGTGCAGCCCGAACCCCCGCGCCTCCTCGCGCAGCGTGTCCGGCAGGGCGACCTCGGCGAACACCTCGGTGCCGCGACGCCACACGCCCCGTACGGCGGGCTGCACGGGCAGGTGCCGCAGGTCCGGTACGGACCCGGGGGCCGGGGTGGCGTCGGCGGGCGGCCAGACCTCCAGGTCCCAGTCCGGCCGGTCCGCCGCCGCGGCCAGCTCGCCCGTAGCGTGGCAGATCCACGGCAGGCCGAGAACCTCGTCGGAGTGCCGGGAATGCACGGACACCGTGCGCACGCCGGGCTCCGAACCCCCACCCACGGTGACGCGGATCTGCAGCGAGCCGGCCGTCGGCACCGCCAACGGCGCCTGCGGCGTCAGGGCGGGCAGCCGGCCGAGGCCGAGCTGTTCCCCGGCCGCGAGTGCCAGCTCGGCGACCACCCAGCCGAGGGCTGCCGGGCGCTCGTTCACCAGCCACGGGTGCGTCGTCGCCGAGAGACGGCCGGTGAAGACCACGGTCTCGGTGCCGGGCAGCTCGACGGCCGCGCCCAGCAGGGGATGCGCGGCGGCGACCGTCCCCAGGCCGGACGCGCCGCGCGCGGAGTTCGCGGAGGGGGTGAGCCAGTGGTGGGTGCCCTGGAAGGGGTAGGTGGGGAGGTCGGGGTGGACGGGTACGGGGGTGGGGCGTACGGCGATGCCGTGGGTGAAGGCGGTGGCAACGGACTCGGTGAAGTCCTGTGCGTCGCCGCGGTCGCGGTGGAGTGTGCCGAGGACGACCGGTTCCGCACCGGAGAGTTCCTGCAGGGTCTGCTGTACCGGCAGGGTGAGTACCGGGTGCGGGCTGACTTCGATGAAGGCGCCGGCACCTGTCTCCGCTGCGGCGCGTGTGGCTGCTTCGAAGGCGACGGTGTGGCGGAGGTTGCGGTACCAGTAGTCGGCGTCGAGGTCGCTGCCGTGGATGAGGTCGGCGGTGAGTGAGGAGTAGAGGGGTGTGTCGGTGTCGCGTGGTGTGATCGGGGCGAGTGCGTCGAGGAGTTGGTCGCGCATCACTTCCACGAAGGTGGAGTGGGAGGCGTAGTCGACGGGGACGCGTCGGCATCGTATGTCGTGCTCGTCGCACCAGGCGGTGAGCCGGTCCAGCGCCTCGACCGGACCGGCGAGGACGGTGTTGTCGGGGCTGTTGACGGCGGCGACCTCCAGTCCGAACAGTACGGCCGCTTCCTCTGCCTCTGCCCGGGGGAGGGCGAGTGAGGCCATGCCTCCGCCGCCGGCGTGTTGGGCGATGAGGCGGGAGCGCAGGGCGACGACGCGTGCGCCGTCGGAGAGGGAGAGGGCGCCGGCCACGGTGGCGGCGGCGATTTCGCCTTGGGAGTGTCCGATGACCGCGGCGGGGCGTACGCCCACGGCGTGCCATTGTGCGGCCAGGGACACCATGACCGCCCACAGGGCGGGCTGGACCACGTCGACCCGTTCGAAGTCGGGCTGGTCGGGCTCGCCCCGGAGCACGCCCAGGAGGTCCCAGTCCACGAACGGCTCGAGAGCCCGTGCGCACTCGGTCAGCCGCTCGGCGAAGGCCCCGTTCTCCTCCAACAGTTCCACGGCCATGCCGGGCCACTGGGCGCCCTGGCCGGGGAAGACCCATACCGGATCACCTACCGGGCGGCCCGCACCCCACAGGGCGTGGTCCGTTGCGCGCAGGCGTTCCACCAGTGTCTCGCGGTGCGTGCCGGTGGTGGGGAGGGCGGCGCGGTGTTCGAGCACCGTGCGTGACCCGGCGAGCATCCGTGCCACCGCGCGCACGGGCACGTCCGGATGCCGTTCGACGAAGTCCCCGACGCGCTCCAGTGCCGCCCGCACCGCGCCCTCACTCCGCCCCGACACCAGCAGGGGCAGCAGCGTGTCATCACGGTCGGCGTCGGCCCGGGGAACCTGCTCGACGGGCGGCGCTTCCTCCAGGATCAGGTGGGCGTTGGTGCCGCTGATGCCGAAGGAGGAGATGCCGGCGCGGCGGGGTGTGGCCGTGTCGGGCCAGGGCTGGGTCCGGGTGACGAGGCGTACGTCGCCGGTGTCCCAGTCGACGTGGGACGACGGCTGGTCCACGTGCAGGGTGCGGGGGACGGTTCCGTGCCGCATGGCCAGCACCATCTTGATCACACCGGCCACGCCCGCGGCCGCCTGCGTATGGCCGATGTTGGACTTCACCGATCCCAGGAGCACCGGCCGGTCCGACGGCCGTCCCTGCCCGTAGGTGGCCAGCAGTGCCTGCGCCTCGATCGGGTCCCCCAGCGACGTGCCCGTACCGTGCGCCTCGACCACATCCACCTCGGCGGCCGGAACACCCGCCTGGGCCAGCGCCGCGCGGATCACCCGTTGCTGTGATGGGCCGTTCGGGGCCGTCAGGCCGTTGGACGCGCCGTCCTGGTTGACGGCCGACCCGCGCACCACGGCCAGCACCGGATGCCCCAGCCGCCGTGCCTCGGACAGCCGCTCCAGCAGCACCAGCCCCACACCCTCGGCGAACCCGGTGCCGTTGGCCCCGTCCGCGAACGCACGACACCGCCCGTCGGGGGACATCGCACGCTGCCGGCTGAAGGCGGTGAAGGTGCCCGGGGTGGCGATGACGGTGGCGCCGCCGGCGAGTGCGAGGGAGCACTCCCCGTTGCGCAGCGACTGCGCCGCCAGATGGATCGCCACCAGCGACGACGAACACGCCGTGTCCACCGTGATCGCCGGACCCTGCAGACCCAGCAGGTACGAGAGGCGGCCGGAGATGATGCTGGTGGCGGTGCCCGTGAGGAGCATGCCGTCCAGGCCCTCCGGGGCTTCGTGGAGCAGGGTCGACCCGTACTCCTGGGCGATGGCCCCGACGAACACGCCGGCCGTGCTCCTGTCGAGTGACGTGGGGTCGATGCCGGCGCGCTCGAAGGTCTCCCACGCGGTCTCCAGCAGCAGCCTCTGCTGAGGGTCCATGGTGAGCGCCTCACGCGGCGAGATGCCGAAGAAGGCCTCGTCGAAGCGCCCGGCGCCGTCCAGGAAGCCACCGTTGCGGGTGTAGGACGTGCCCGGCTTGTCCGGGTCGGCGTCGAACAGGGTGTCCAGGTCCCAGCCGCGGTCGGTGGGGAACTCGCCGATCGCGTCCGTCCCGGACCGCAGCAGGTCCCACAGGTCCTCGGGTCCCGTGACCCCGCCGGGCAGCCGGCACCCCATGGCGACGACGGCGATGGCGTCGTCGTCCGGCGGGATGTCCGTCCGTACCGGTGGCGGGGACGTGACGGCCTCGGTCCCGGCGCGGCTCTCGTTCAGGTGCTCGGCCAGGGCGTGCGGGCTGGGATAGTCGAAGACGGCGGTCGGGGCGAGCCGCAGACCCGTCGCCGCGTTGAGCCGGTTGCGCAGTTCGACCGCGGAGAGCGAGTCGAAGCCGATGTCCTTGAACGCGCTGTCGGCGCGCACGGCATCCGGCGTCTCGTGTCCGAGGACCGCGGCGGCATGCCGGAGCACCATGGCGAGCAGAACGCGCTCGGCCTCCTGCGGCGACAGTCCGGCCAACTCGGCTCCGACGCCGTTGTCCTCGCCCGCGTCGGCGGCGGTACGCCGCGTGGCGGCGCGCACCAGTCCGCTCAGCAACACGGGCACCCCTTCGGGGCGGCGGCGCAGGGCGGCGGGGTCGAAGCGGGCCGCGACGCAGGTGGCCGCGTTCCGGGTGACCGCGGCGTCGAGGAGCGCCAGTCCCTGTTCGGCGGTCAGCGGCCGGACCCCGTTGCGGGCGATGCGGTCGCGGTCGACGGCGCCCAGGTGCGCGGTCAGGCCGCCGTCCTCCCAGAGGCCCCATGCCACCGCGGTGGCGGGCAGCCCGAGCGAGCGCCGGTGCTCGGCCAGGCCGTCGAGGAAGGCATTGGCCGCCGCGTAGTTGGCCTGTCCGACGCCGCCGATGGTGCCGGCGATCGAGGAGAAGAGCACGAAGTGCGCAAGATCCGCGTCGCGGGTGAGATCGTGAAGGTGCACGGCCGCGTCCACCTTGGGCCGCAGCACCGTGTCGACCTGTTCCGGGGAGAGACCGGTGACCATGCCGTCGGCGAGGACACCCGCACTGTGCACGACGGCGGTCAGCGGACGGTCGAGACCGTCGAGGACGGCGGCCAGCGCGTCGCGGTCGGCCACGTCGCACGCCTCGACGCTCACGGAGGCGCCCATGGCGGTGAGTTCGTCGACGAGGTCGCCGACTCCTTCCGTTTCGCGTCCGCGCCTGCTGAGCAGCAGCAGATGGCGGGCTCCGTGCGCGGCGACCAGGTGACGGGCGACGAGCCGGCCCACGCCGGTGGTCCCGCCGGTGACGAGGACGATCCCCTCGGGGTCCAGTCGGCGCGGCGCACCGGATGCCACGTCCGTGGCATGCGTCAGGCGGGGGACGCGCAGTTCACCTGCGCGGACGGCTGTCTGCGGTTCTCCGGATGCGGCCGCGGCAAGAAGCCCTGCCACGTCCGCGGCGCCGTCCCCGGCATCGGTCCCGGGTTCCAGGTCGACCAGGACGAGGCGTCCGGGGTGCTCGGCCTGCGCCGCCCTGACCAGGCCCCAGAGCGCCGTGCCGACCGGGTCGGTGACATCGCAGGCACCGTCGGCCGGCACCGCGCCCCTGGTGGCGACGATCAGGCGCGTCGCCGCGTACCGCTCGTCGGTCAGGTGACGCTGTACCTGCGCGAGCGCGTCCCGCACCCGGGCACGGGCCTCGGATGCTTCGTCCGCGGCTTCCGGCGTCGGCCGGTCGTGGAGCAGGAGCAGCGTGTCGGGGGCGGGGCCGGAGACGTCCGCCGTCAGGTCCGCCACCCCGTACGCGTCCACGCCGGCGTCGGCCAGGTCCCTGGCGTATTCGGCGGCCCGGCCGCCCACCAGAAGCCATCGGCCCGAGGGCCGCCGCTCGGGAGAGGACGTGAGGGACCGCCACTCCGTGCGCAGCAGCATCCGCCGGACCGTCTCGCCCGACGCGGTCACCGGTCCGTCGGCCACCGGCCGTGTCAGCAGCTTGCTCACGGAGACGACAGGGGCACCCGAGGGGTCGACCGCGAACAACGAGACGGCCCCGTCCTCCGACCACGTCAGCCGGACCCGCAGAATCGTGGCACCGGACGCGTGCAACTCCACGCCCTGCCAGGAGAACGGCAGACTGAGCGGGCCGGTGGCGTCCTTCTCGACCTCGTTCAGCACATCGGCGTGGAGGGCCGCGTCGAGCAGCGCCGGGTGGACGCCCCAGCCGTCGCTCTTCTCCCGCTCGGGCAGCGCGACCTCGGCGAAGAACTCCCCGTTCCGGCGCCAGACCGCCCGCAGGCCCCGGAAGGCCGGGCCGTAGCCGTAGCCGGCGCGGGCCATCCGCTCGTAGGCGTCCGCGACGGGCACCTCCTCGGCACCCTGCGGCGGCCAGGGGGCGAGCGCCCCGGCCTGCCCCGAGCCGGCGGGCGCAGGCGGGGGGACCAGGAAGCCGCGGGCGTGCCGGGTCCACAGCGGGCTGTCGGCCGGCTCGCCGCTCCTGGGCGCCGAGTGGACGCTCACCGCCCGGCGCCCGGAAGTGTCCGGGGCTCCGACGGTCACCTGGACGCTGAGGGTCTGCCGCGCGTCGACGACGAGCGGGCTCTCCAGAACCAGCTCCTCCAGGGTGGACGCTCCCACCTCGTCCCCCGCCCGGATCGCGGCCTCGACGAAGGCCGTGCCGGGCAACAGGACGGCCCCGTTCACCACATGGTCGGCGAGCCACGGCTGGGCGGCCATGGAGATCTGCCCGGTGAGGACCAGGCCGTCCTCCTCGGCGCGATGCACCGCCGCGCCCAGAAGGGGGTGGCCCACGGCATGCAGGCCGAGCGACTGGGGGTCACCGCCGGTGGAGGGGGTGAGCCAGTGGTGGGTGCCCTGGAAGGGGTAGGTGGGGAGGTCGGGGTGGACGGGTACGGGGGTGGGGCGTACGGCGATGCCGTGGGTGAAGGCGGTGGCGACGGACTCGGTGAAGTCCTGTGCGTCGCCGCGGTCGCGGTGGAGTGTGCCGAGGACCACGGGTTCCTGGTCGGACGCTTCTTGCAGGGTCTGCTGTACCGGCAGGGTGAGGACCGGGTGTGGGCTGACTTCGATGAAGCCGGTGACGCCCGCTTCGGCTGCGGCGCGTGTGGCTGCTTCGAAGGCGACGGTGTGGCGGAGGTTGCGGTACCAGTAGTCGGCGTCGAGGTCGCTGCCGTGGATGAGGTCGGCGGTGAGTGAGGAGTAGAGGGGTGTGTCGGTGTCGCGTGGTGTGATCGGGGCGAGTGCGTCGAGGAGTTGGTCGCGCATCACTTCCACGAAGGTGGAGTGGGAGGCGTAGTCGACGGGGACGCGTCGGCATCGTATGTCGTGCTCGTCGCACCAGGCGGTGAGCCGGTCCAGCGCCTCGACCGGACCGGAGACGACCGTGCCGGCCGGGCTGTTGACCGCCGCCACCTCCAGCCCGAACTCCTCGGCGGCTTGCTGGGCTTCGGCGCGGGGGAGGGCGAGTGAGGCCATGCCTCCGCCGCCGGCGTGTTGGGCGATGAGGCGGGAGCGCAGGGCGACGACGCGTGCGCCGTCGGAGAGGGAGAGGGCGCCGGCCACGGTGGCGGCGGCGATTTCGCCTTGGGAGTGTCCGATGACCGCGGCGGGGCGTACGCCCACGGCGTGCCATTGTGCGGCCAGGGACACCATGACCGCCCACAGGGCGGGCTGGACCACGTCGACCCGCTCGAGGTCGGGCTGGTCGGGCTCGCCCCGGAGCACGCCCAGCAGGTCCCAGTCCACGAACGGCTCGAGAGCCCGTGCGCACTCGGTCAGCCGCTCGGCGAAGGCCCCGTTCTCCTCCAACAGTTCCACGGCCATGCCGGGCCACTGGGCGCCCTGGCCGGGGAAGACCCATACCGGATCACCTACCGGGCGGCCCGCACCCCACAGGGCGTGGTCCGTTGCGCGCAGGCGTTCCACCAGTGTCTCGCGGTGCGTGCCGGTGGTGGGGAGGGCGGCACGGTGTTCGAACACCGTGCGTGACCCGGCGAGCATCCGTGCCACCGCGCCCACGGGCACGTCCGGATGCCGTTCGACAAAGTCCGCGACGCGCTCCAGCGATGCCCGCACCGCACCCTCACTCCGCCCCGACACCATGAGCGGGACCATGCGGTCGTCGTCGAGGCCGGCGGCCTCCTGCGGAACGTGCTCGAGGATCAGGTGGGCGTTGGTGCCGCTGGCGCCGAAGGAGGAGATGCCGGCGCGGCGGGGTGTGGCCGTCTCGGGCCAGGGCTGGGTCCGGGTGACGAGGCGTACGTCGCCGGTGTCCCAGTCGACGTGGGACGACGGCTGGTCCACGTGCAGGGTGCGGGGGACGGTTCCGTGCCGCATGGCCAGCACCATCTTGATCACACCGGCCACGCCCGCGGCCGCCTGCGTATGGCCGATGTTGGACTTCACCGATCCCAGGAGCACCGGCCGGTCCGACGGCCGTCCCTGCCCGTAGGTGGCCAGCAGTGCCTGCGCCTCGATCGGGTCCCCCAGCGACGTGCCCGTACCGTGCGCCTCGACCACATCCACATCCGTGGCCGACAGGCCGGCGGACGACAGCGCGGCCCGGATCACCCGTTGCTGTGCCGGGCCGTTCGGGGCCGTCAGGCCGTTGGACGCGCCGTCCTGGTTGACGGCCGACCCGCGCACCACCGCCAGCACCGGATGCCCCAGCCGCCGTGCCTCGGACAGCCGCTCCAGCAGCACCAGCCCCACACCCTCGGCGAACCCGGTGCCGTTGGCCCCGTCCGCGAACGCACGACACCGCCCGTCGGCGGAGAGGGCGCCCTGACGGCTGAACTCGACGAGCGCACCGGGCGTCGACATGACGGTGGCGCCGCCGGCGAGTGCGAGGGAGCACTCCCCGTTGCGCAGCGACTGCGCCGCCAGATGGATCGCCACCAGCGACGACGAACACGCCGTGTCCACCGTGAGCGCCGGACCCTGCAGACCCAGCGAGTAGGAGATGCGGCCGGAGGCCACGCTGACGGCGGCGCCGTTGCCGAGGTAGCCCTCGAGGTCGCGCGGGGAACGGTCGTAGAGCCCGGGGCCGTAACCTCCGTGCATCACACCGGCGAAGACGCCGGTCCGGCTGCCCTTCAGCGTGGCCGGGTCGATGCCGGCGCGCTCGAAGGTCTCCCACGCGGTCTCCAGCAGCAGCCGCTGCTGCGGGTCCATCGCCAGCGCCTCGCGCGGCGATATCCCGAAGAACGCGGCGTCGAAGGTCCCGGCGCCGTCCAGGAAGGCGCCCTGGCGGGCGGACGACTTGCCGCCGCCGGCGCCTTCGTCGTCGAGCAGCCGGTCGAGGTCCCAGCCACGGTCCTCCGGGAGCGGGCCGACCGCGTCGGTCTCCGCCAGGAGCAGCTGCCAGAACTCCTCCGGCGTCCGGGTGCCGCCCGGCAGGCGGCAGCCCATCGCCACGACGGCGATGGGCTCGTCCCGCTCGGTCGGCGCGGCCCCTGACTCCGGCGCTGCCTCCCCAGGGGCCGGACCGCCCTGGGCCAGCCCGTCGAGATACTGGGTGAGAGCCTGTGGAGTCGGGTGGTCGTAGGCCACGGCGGCCGTGAGACGGTGCCCGGTGGCGGCGGACAACCGGTCGCGCAGGGCCACGGCGGACAGGGAGTCGAAGCCGAGCTCGTGCAGGGGCCGGTCGGGAGGCACGTCCTGGACGGACGCCAGACCGAGGATGTCGGCGATCACGGAACGCACCAGGGTGAGCAGTTCGTGCCTGGCCGCGGACGGACCGGAGGGGCCGGACGGGCCCGAGCCGCCGGTCGCCGCGGGCGACGCGGTGGGTGCCGTGCCGGGGCGGACGTTCACCGCCGGGTTGACCAGGAGGAGCGTCGAGGTGAGCGCCGCCAGGCGTCGGCGGGCGGTCTTGCCGCTCGACGTCCGCGGGATGGCGTCGACGAGACGGAACTCGTCGGGCACCTTGAAGTAGGACAGTTCACGGCGGCATGTCTCCAGGAGCTGTCCGGTGTCGATGCCCTCGGGGCCGTCGGGCCCTGGCACCAGATAGGCGACGGGCACCTCGCCGAGTACGGCGTGGGGTGTGCCGGCCACTGCCGCTTCGGCCACGCCCGGCACCCCGGCGAGCACCCGCTCCACCTCGCCGGGATGGATGTTCTCGCCCCCGCGGACGATGAGCTCCTTGGTCCGCCCCGTGATGCCGAGTCGGCCCGCCGGGTCCAGCCGGCCGAGATCGCCGGTGCGGTACCAGCCGTCCGCGAGGACGGCACGGGTGGCCTCCGGGTCGTTGTGGTAGCCGACCATGGTGGCCGGGCTGTGCACCCAGATCTCGCCTTCCTCGCCCGCGGCCACCTCCTCGCCGGTCCGGGGGTCGGTCAGGCGCAGCCGCAGGCCGGGCAGGGGAGTTCCGCAGGAACCCGGGACGCGCTCCCCGGCCGGCTCCTGGGTGGTGATGGCGCCTCCGGTCTCACTGCTGCCGTAGCTGTCCACGAGCCGTACGCCGAAGGCCGCCTCGAAGTCGTGGTGCAGTTCGGGCGGGCAGACGGAGCCGGCCGCCATGCACACCCGCAGCCCGGGCAGTTCCATCCCGTCCTCGCGCGCCAGCTCCACCATGCGGCGGTAGGTGCTGGGGGAGTTGACCAGGAAGGAGGCGCGCTCGCTGCGGACGGCTTCGACGATCTCGTCCGGGGCCGAGCCCTCCAGGATGTACGCGGACGCGCCGACGGCCAGCGTGGCGAGCACGCCGATGTTGTGCGAGGCGGCGTGGTGGAGCGGCATGGGCCACACCACCCGGTCGTCCGCGGACAGGCCGAGGATCGTCGCGGTGCAGGCAGCGGTCGCCCACAGGGACTTGCGCTGTGTCGACACCACACCCTTGGGGCGGCCGGTGGTGCCCGACGTGTAGAGGATCCAGGCGGTCTCGTCGAGTCCCAGGTCGTCCCGCGCGTCGGCGGCGGGCGGGGTGACGGCGAGCTGCTCGAAGTCGACGGTGCCGGGAACGGGTTCCGCGGCGCCGACGACGATCGGAGCGCCGTCGAGTGCGCCCCTCGACGTCCGTTCCACCTGCGGCAGTTGCGCCACGCCGGTGATCACCGTGCGGGCACCGCTGTCGGTGAGGTGGTGGGTGAGTTCGGCGTCGGAGGACTTCGGGTCGACCGGAACACCGACGGCTCCCGCCCGCGCGACGGCGAGGTAACTCTCCACCATCTCGACCCGGTTGCCCATGCGCAGCAGTACGCGGTCGCCACGGCCGACTCCGCGCGCGACCAGATGGCCGGCCAGAAACCGCGTGCGGCGATCCAGAGAGCCGTAGGTGACGGCACGGCGGCCGTCCTGGAAGGCCCGCGCGTCCGGACGTTCCCGGGCGTGGTCCGCGAGGATCTCATGCACCGGCCGGACCAGCGCAACACGGGGCTTCTGAGTCACGACGCTCGACTTCCAATCACCTTGGCAACGGAGACGCACGACTTCGGCGGTCCGGGCCGCCGGGCACGCGAACGGCGGGGATCTCCCAACCCCGGCCTAGGGGGCCAGTATGGGCGCGGGCGGGTTAGGTCTTTCTCTAGTTCCGGCAGGCGCCGTGACCGGCAGGAACGCGTCGCGCGCACCCCCGCGCGCACCTCCGCGCCCACACCTGTCGGGTGCCGGGACGGCCGCCTGTGCGGCCGCGGTCACGACGGGGGGCGGACGCACGGGCGTGTGGGGCCGCACACCGACCGCCCGCTGTCGTCAGGCGCGTCCGCCGCCCTCGTCGGCGACCAGTTCCCTCTTGAGGTGGCGGGCCAGTCCCGCCGGTGTGGAGAAGTCGAAGACGACCGACGCGGGCAGGGGGAGTCCCGTCGCCGACTCCAGCGCGTCGCGCGCGGTCAGCGCGGTCAGCGAATCGAACCCGAGGTCGCGGGTCTCCGCCTCCTCCGGGATCCGCCCGGGCGTGGTGAGCCCGAGCGCCGACGCGAACCGGTCGCGCACCAGGCGCAGCAGCGTCTCCTCCTGCTCGGCGGGGGTGAGCGCCGCCAGCCGGCGGCGCAGCCCCGTGGGATCGGCCGCCGCGTCGCGCGCCGTTCGGCGTAGAGCCCCGCCCGCCGTGTCCCGCAGCAGCGCGGCCGTCGCGGTGACGGGACCCGTCGGGTGCGGGACGGACAGGTCCGGCCGCTGCGCGGTGAGTGCGGTCCGGCCCGAGGCGACGGCCCAGGCGAACAGGTCCGCCGCCTCGTCCGTGGCCCCCGCGGGGCCGCGCACGGACACCGCCGCCACACCCGCCTGCCGCAGGGTGCGGGCCCATACGTCGAACACCGCCGCCACCGCCGCGTCCGCCGGCCCGGCCGTGGCGGGCGGCGGCGTCGCGAACACGACGGAGGCGATGCCCCGTCCCGGCGCCGACCGCACGAGCTCCAGCGCCGGGTCGACCACCGGACGCAGCGCGGCGTCCACGTCGGCCTGCGTGTCCGCCGACGGGCCGTCGGCGGACACCGCCGCGGTGAACACCACCGTGCGGGGAGCGCCGTCGAGCAGCGCCCGCACCGTCGTGGCCGGGTCCATCGGGTCCCAGCGCAGCAGCTCGGCCGTCCCGGCGGACGGAGTGAGCCGATCGGCGACGTTCTTCGCGAACGGCCCGGTCAACAGCGGCCCTTCCGCCGTGGGCCCCGTGCCGTCACCGGCCCGGGCCAGGAGTGTCTCGGCCGGTCCCTCCGTCTCGACGCCGGCGAACAGGGCCGTACGCCCGGCGGAGGCCGTCACGGGGAGTACGGCGGAGACACGCACCGCACGCGGAGCGAGCACCCTGCCGTCGCGCAGGGCCAGTTGGGGTGCGCCACCGGCCACGGCGTCCTCCACACGGCCCCAGGAACGACGCTCCTCGTCAATGTCGAGCAAGACGAAGCGCCCCGGTGCACGGTCCTGCACCGCTCCGACCAGACCCCGGACGGCCGCCGCGGCCACGTCCGGCAGCCGTGCGCCGTCCGTGGCCACCGCGTTCCGGGTCACGACGACCAGCCGGGCCCGCGCCAGCCGGGGATCGGCGAAGTGCCGTACCCACGTGAGGGCTTCACCCACCGCGGCGCGCACCGCTTCCGCCGGGTCCGCTCCGTCGCGCGGCGTCGGACGGACCACCACGACGTCCGGGACCTGCGCGCCCTGCCCGACCGCGCGCAGCAGGGACGGCAGATCGGGATGCACCTCACTGCGGCGGCCAGCCGAGAACAGGGCTTCGCGCACCCGTGGCGCGTCCGGACCGACCACCGTCCACCTCGACGGGCGGCCCGATGCCCGGGGAGGTTCGCAGGGCCGCCAGGATTCCTCGAACAGGGCGTCCTGCTGTGCCGCCGACGCCGCGCGTACGGCGTCGCCGCGCAGCGGCGCGCAGGTCACCGCACGCGCACTCAGCACCGGATCCCCGGCGCCGTCGGCCGCCTCCAGGTCCCAGGAACCGTCTGCCCTCTCCCGCAGCCGCACCCGCAGCACGGAGGCGCCGGTGGCGTGCAGGGTCACGTCCCGCCAGCGCACCGCCACCACGGGTTCGGCGCCGTCCGGGGACGCCGCACCGGCCGCGCCCAGCGCACCCGCCAGCGCCCCGTCC
The DNA here is from genome assembly GCF_055571035.1 of Streptomyces malachitofuscus. Classification (NCBI taxonomy): domain Bacteria; kingdom Bacillati; phylum Actinomycetota; class Actinomycetes; order Kitasatosporales; family Streptomycetaceae; genus Streptomyces; species Streptomyces malachitofuscus. The sequence goes on from NZ_JBVIGA010000038.1 coordinate 55,288, forward strand.
GCAAGCGCCGGATGCAGCGCGTGACGGTCCTGGCCGGTCACCCAGTCGGGCAGCGCCACCTCGACGAACACGTCGTGCCCGCGCCGCCACACGGCTCGGGGTGTCCGTGCGGCGTCCGGCCGCCCGGCACCCCGGTCCCGGGGAAGCCGTCGGGCGCCCGGCGGAGGCCACGCGGACCGGTCCGCGTGGGATGCTGCGGTGGGGGCCGGTGCCACCGTCGCGGTCGCGTGCCGGACCCACGGTCGGCGCGCGGACCCCCGCGTGTCCCGCCGCCCGTGCACCGCCACTTGCCTGATCCCGTCCGCCTCCGGCGCGCCGACCGTCACCCGGAGCTGCACGCCGCCGTGGCGCGGCAGCACCAGCGGCTCGTCCGCCGCCACGTCCAGCGCCCGGTCGCAGCCGGCTCGGCCCGCCGCGTGCAGCACCAGGTCCAGCAGGCCCGCTCCGGCGAGCACCTGCCTGCCGTCGGCGCGTTGCGGCAGCGTCGGGTCGCCTCCGGCCGCGGTGATGCGGCCGGTGCACACCAGTTCGTCGCGCCCGGGCAGTTCGACCACCGCCGGCAGCAGGGGATGGGCCGCCTCGTCCAGTCCCAGACCGGCCACGGCGGAGGAGGCGGGCCCGGGCCCCTGCCCGTTCCGTCGCCACAGCGGCCTCCGCGACAGCCCCGCCAGCAGGGTCCGGGCGACCTTCCCGGCCGGGTTGCGGGGCACCTCGGTGACCTCGTGGATCTCCTCGGGAAGTTTGAACGCCGACAACCGCTGCCGGCAGAACGACAGCACCGCCTCCACGTCGAGCCCGCCGGCCGCCGGAACCACATGGGCGACCGGCACCTCGCCGAGCGTCTCGTGGGGGACGCCCGCGACAGCCGCGTCCGCGACCCCGGGCGCCCGGGCCAGAACCTGCTCGACCTCACCCGGGTGGATGTTCTCCCCGCCCCGGATGATCAGCTCCTTGAGCCGGCCGGTGATCGTCACATGTCCGTCCGCTTCCTGGCGGGCCAGGTCACCGGTGCGGTACCAGCCCCCGGAGAGCACCCTCGCGGTCTCCTCCGGCCGCCGGTGATAGCCCAGCATCAGCGCCGGACTCGACACCCACACCTCTCCCTCGGCACCCCGCTGCGCCTCCTCGCCGGTACGCGGGTCCACCAGCCGCAGTGCCAGGCCGGGCAGCGGCACACCGCACGAACCGGGCACGTACGGCCCCTGCGGCAAATTTGTGGTGATCGCGCCGCCCGTCTCCGTCGAGCCGTAGCTGTCCAGCAGCGGGAAGCCGAACGTGGCACGGAACGCCTCGTGCAGGGACTGAGGGCACGACGAGCCCACCACCATGCACACCCGCAACCGCGGCAGCGGCCCGGCCGCCCGGGACCGGGCCAGCTCCACCATCCGGTGGTACATCGTCGGCACGCCCACCAGGAAGGTCGCGTCCGTCTCCGACGCCAGCCGCAGCACCTCGTCGGCGGCCGCACCGTCCGCGATGCGGACCGTGGCACCGACCGCCACCCCGCCGAGCACGCACACGCTGTGCGCCACGGCGTGGAACAGCGACATCGGCCACACGATCCGGTCCTGCGGCGACAGCCCCAGCAGCGGCGCGGTGCAGGCGGCCGTCGCCCACAACGACGACCGCTGCGTGGACACCACCCCCAGCGGACGCCCGCTCGTCCCGGACGTGTAGAGCAGCCAGGCCGGATCGTCCAGGCCGAGGTTGTCGCGGGGCGGATGACGCAGCGACCACGACGACGCCAGCTCCTCCCAGCGCGGCAGCGCCTCGCCGGATCCCTCCGCCTCGGCGGCCGCCTCCGCGAACCCCGGCTCGGAGTCCTCACCGACGAGGATCACCGTGGTCCCCGGCCGGTCCGCGAGCACCCGGCGCACCTGCGGCAGCTGCGCGGCCCCGGTGATGACCAGCCGTGCCGCGCAGTCGTCCAGCAGACGGGCCAGCTCCGCGTCGGCCGACCCCGGGTCGAGTGGCACCGCCACGGCGGCCGCCCGGGCGACGGCGAGGTAACTCTCCACCGCCTCCACCCGGTTCGGCAGCAGGATCACCGCCGACGCGCCGCGCGGCAGCCCCAGCTCCACGAGATGCCCCGCCACCCGGGCGGTACGCCGGTCCAGCTCGGCCCAGGTCACCGCGCGGCGGGAGTCCTCGAAGGCGATCCGGCCGGGCTGCCGCGACGCGTGCCCGGCGAGCAGTTCGTGCACCGGGCGGACCAGCTCCGCCCGGAACGTGGCGTCCGCGGTCACGAGTCTCTCCTCAGGAGCCGGCCGAAGCGTAGCGGCGCACCGCCAGCGCCCTGCACACCACCGCGATCAGCAGCGACCACGCCACCGACACCAGCACGGGATGCTCGGCGGGCCAGGCGCCCGTGGCGTGGAGCCCGGGGTTGCCGAACAGCTCCCGTGCCGCCTGCACCGTCGCGCTCAGCGGATTCCACTCCGCGGCCCAGCGCAGCACCGTCGGGAGGGTCGAGGGCGCCACGAACGCGTTCGACAGGAACGTCAGCGGGAACAGCCACAGGAAGTTGCTGGTGGCCGCCGCCTCCGGGGCGCGCACCGACAGGCCGATCAGCACGCCCACCCACGACAGCGCGTACCCCATGAGCAGCAGCAGCGCGAACCCGGCGAGGGCACGTGGCACACCGTGGTGGATGCGCCAGCCGACCATCAGCGCGCACAGGACCATCACCCCGACAACGATGACGTTCTGCACCAGGTCCGCGACGGTGCGGCCGGTGAGCAGCGAGCCCCGTGCCATCGGCAGCGACCGGAACCGGTCCACCATCCCGCTCTGCACGTCGTTGGCCATGCTGACGCTGCTGTTGCTGGCGGTGGCGAAGGCGATGGTCTGTGCGAAGAACCCCGGCATCATGTACTCGCGGTAGGCGGCGGCGCCTTCGGCCCCGGGGAGACTGAAGGACCCGGCGAACAGGTACGCGAAGAGCAGCACGAACACGATGGGCTGCACCAGACTGAGGATGAGCACCTCGGGGATGCGTATCGACCGGATCACGTTGCGCCGCGTCACGACCAGGACGTCGTGCAGGGACTTGGCGGCCGTGCCCGGCCTGAGTTCGGGTACGGACGGTGCCGCTGCCGACACGTTCATCACTCCTTCTCGCTCGGCGCGCCGGCGCCGACCGCCGCACGCCCGGTGTCCCGCGGGGTGTCCTCGGTCAGGGCCAGGAAGACCTCGTCCAGCGTGGGGCGGCGCAGTCCGATGTCGGTGAGCGCGATGCCGTCGGCGTCGAGTGCCGCGATGACCTCCGTGAGCAGCCGCACCCCGCCGTTCACGGGCACGGACACCGTGCCGCGCGGCCGGTCCACGTCCGGGGCGCGGGTGCCGAACCGGGCCAACAGGGCCGCTGCCGGGTCGAGTTGCTCGGGCCAGGACACGACCACCTCGATGCGCTGGCCGCCTGCCTGCGCCTTCAGTTCGCGCGGGGTGCCCCGCGCGACGATGCGCCCGTGGTCGACCACGGCGATGTCCCGGGCGAGGCGGTCGGCCTCCTCCAGGTACTGGGTGGTCAGCAGCAGGGTGGTGCCCTGGGCCACCAGGTCCTCGATGGCGTCCCACAGCATCAGCCGGCTGGTCGGGTCCAGCCCGACCGACGGCTCGTCGAGGAACATCACCGAGGGCCGCACGACGAGGGCCCCGGCCAGGTCGAGCCGTCGCCGCATGCCGCCGGAATAGGTGCTCGACACCCGGTCGCGGGCCGCGGTGAGGCCGAACCGGTCCAGCAGCTCGTCCGCCCGCTGCCGGGCCGCCCGGGACCGGAGCCCGTACAGTTCGCCGATCATGCGCAGGTTCTCCCGGCCGGTCAGCCGGTCGTCGACGGCCGCGAACTGGCCCGAGAGCCCGATCGACAGCCGGACCCGGTCCGGTTCGCGCACCACGTCGTGACCCGCCACGGTGGCGGTGCCCGCGTCGGGCCGCAGCAGGGTGGTGAGCAGCCGGACGGTCGTGGTCTTTCCCGCTCCGTTGGGGCCGAGCAGTCCGAGCACGCCGCCTTCCGGCACGTCCAGGTCTACTCCGTCCACGGCTCGGACCTCGCCGAAGGTCTTGACCAGACCCGTGGCGTGAAGGGCGCCCGCCATGGGGTTCTCCGTCCTCGTGTTGCGGGGGTGGGGGATGGCCGTGCCCAGGGATGGGCCGGGAGGGCGTGTGTCCGGGACCCGCGGCGCACGAGCCCCGGACACACGCTTGGGGCTCAGGTGGTGGCGATCAGCTTCAGCTCGGGGTGGGCGGTGCCGCCCGCGATGGCGGTCGAGGACACGTGCGAGACGATCCGCTCGTCGACGGGGTCGTTCGCCGGGTCGTCGTGCACCACGAGGTGCTCGTACGTCGTCGAGCGCTGCGCCGGGACCCGGCCCGCGGCACGGATCAGGGTGAGCAGCTCGACGAGGTTGGAGCGGTGCTTGGCGCCGGCGGAGGAGACGACGTTCTCCTCCAGCATGATCGAGCCGAGGTCGTCCGCGCCGTAGTGCAGGGACAGCTGGCCGATCTCCTTGCCCGTGGT
>NZ_JBVIGA010000039.1:0-59164 GCF_055571035.1 Streptomyces malachitofuscus
TTGGAGGGGTCCTTGCCGGAGAACGCGCCGCCGCCGTGGCGGGCCATACCGCCGTAGGTGTCGATGATGATCTTCCGGCCGGTCAGGCCCGCGTCGCCCATCGGGCCGCCGATCTCGAACCGGCCGGTGGGGTTCACCAGCAGCCGGTGACCGTCCGTCGCGAGCCTGATCCCCTCGTCGGCCAGCTCCTTGAGCACGGGGACGACGACGTGCTCCTGGATGTCCGGGACCAGCAGCGAGCCCAGGTCGATGTCGCTCGCGTGCTGCGAGGAGACGACCACGGTGTCCAGACGGACCGCCTTGTCGCCGTCGTACTCGACGGTGACCTGCGTCTTGCCGTCGGGACGCAGATAGGGGACGGTCCCGTCCTTGCGCACGTCGGACAGGCGCTTCGACAGCCGGTGCGCCAGGTGGATCGGCAGCGGCATCAGCGTCGGCGTCTCGTCCGTCGCGTAGCCGAACATCAGACCCTGGTCACCGGCACCGCCGGTGTCCACGCCCTGCGCGATGTCCGGGGACTGCGCGCCGATCGACACCGACACCCCGCACGAAGCACCGTCGAAGCCCTTCCTCGAGGAGTCGTAGCCGATCTCCAGGATCTTCTCCCGCACCAGCGTCGCGATGTCCGCGTACGCCTGGGTGGTGACCTCGCCGGCCACGTGCACCAGGCCGGTGGTGATCAGGGTCTCGACGGCGACCCGGGAGGCCGGGTCCTCACGAAGCAGCGCATCGAGGACGGTGTCGCTGATCTGGTCAGCGATCTTGTCGGGGTGACCCTCGGTCACGGACTCCGAGGTGAACAGTCGACGGGACATGACTCTCCTGACGGCCGGGAAGACGGCGCACGGCGGATGACGGCGGCATCCATGCTCGCGCCCGACACACGAGGAGATCCCTAGAGGTAGCACGGTGTGACCGGTCGTGAAGGATCACTCACATCTCTGGTGTGAGCCCCCTCACGGGTGGCATAGTCGAAGACTCATGTCTGCTCACACCGCCGCCGTGTTCTTCTCTTTGGACTGCGTCCTGGTCCGGGGAGGCAGCCTTTCCCGCCTGCTCGAGGAGCGCCTCGGCCTGAGCGGTCCGTCGAGCCTGCATGAAACCGGGGAGACCGACGCGGCGCGCTGGGCGGGGATCGCCGAGGGCGCCCTGCACACGCAGCTCACGGGCCTGCCCATGCTCCCGGGCGTCGCCGAGACGACCCGCTGGTGCTGGGGCAACGGTCTGGTTCCGGTCATCTCCAGCCTCACCTGGACCCCGGTCGGCGCACACCTCGCCGACCGGTTCGGCGCCCACTCCTACTTCGGCTGCCCGCTTCAGACGTCGCACGGCCGCTTCACGGGCAAGACCGGCGACACGACCGTGCTCACGGACGAGAGCGAGTTCGCCCGTCGGCGGGCGGACGAACTCGGCGTCACCCCTGAGGACTGCGCAGCGGTGGGCGCCTGCGCCACCGACGGCCCCCTCTTCGAGTCCGTCGGCCTCGGCATCGCCTTCAACGCCCCGCCCGCCGCCGGCGCCCGTGCGACCACGTCGGTCCGGGGCGACGACCTGCGCGCGGTGATCCCCGCGCTGAAGACCCTGACCCGCAGCGGGGGATGACGCCGCCGCCCGCCGGGTTCATGGCCTTCCTCCGCCGCCGGAGGCCCGGTGCGGGTCGGCATGGATATGGGTGCGCATGCCCTGCGGGTCGAACAGGACGGGGAGTTCGACCGCACCGCCGTCCGCGCTGCCCAGCCAGTGCGGCAGGGACGTGTCGAACTCGGCTGCCTCGCCGGGCGGCAAGCGTCAAGGCGGCTCCGGCCGGGCAGGAATGATCACCTTGAACGCCTGCACCCCGCCCGGCCGCCGGGACAGCGGCACGAACGTCATCCCGAACCTCCGGATCGGCGTCAGATGGATGCGGGGATCGCCGGTGCGCGGGACACCGACCAGGTCGTCCAGCGGGACGTTGTAGGTACGGGCCGGCGGCAGCAGCAACTCCAGGGTCGCCCGGCGCTGCCCGCTCTCCAGCCGGGACAGCGTGCTCCCCGACACACCGGTCGTCATCGCCAGGTCGGCGAGGGTGAGGCCACGATGGCGCCGCAGCGCACGCAGTCGCGGCCCCACTCCTTCGAGCACCTGGTCCGTTTCAGGGCCCATGCGGCCATCCTGCCGACTGACGTGGGAAGCGTACGGGGGAAGTGTCCGGTTGTCGCCCATCCGCGGTAAATGCCTGGACCGGGATCGTCCTCCCGCGGCAGACTTCCGGATTCCGACCCCGGGAGTGTGATGGCGACCACAGATGCACACAGGCCGACGCCGGGCAGGAGCGCGGTCGTTCTCGCGCTGCGCCGCTACGGCCAGGAGATGTTCCGACTGCGCAGGCTGGCCCTGCCCGCGCTGCTTCTGCCGGCCGTGGGCAACATCGGCATCCGCTACGTGGCCCCTCTGCTGATCGCCAAACTGGCGGGGCAGGCCGCCGACGACGGCGGCCTCACCCTCGCTTCCGCACTGCCGTACGTGCTGGGCTTCGGCGCGGTTCTGCTGCTCGCCGAGGCCTTGTGGCGGATCGGACTGCACTGCCTGAACCGGGTGGACGCCCTCGGCATGGAGCACCTGTACGTCAGCGGCATGGACGAACTCCTCGCCAAGGACGCCGCGTTCTTCCACGAGAACTTCGCCGGCTCGCTGACCAAACGGGTGCTGAGCTTCGGCAAGCGCTTCGAGGACTTCGTCGACACGCTGACGTACCGGATCGTGGGCAGCCTCGTGCCCCTGGTGTTCGGCGCCGTGGTCCTCTGGAGCTACGCACCGATGCTCGTCGTCGGCCTGCTGCTGATGATCGCCGTGACCGTGGTGGCCGCCGCGCCTCTCGTCCGCCGCCGCCAGGCGCTCGTCAACGAACGCGAGGCGGCGATCGCCCGGGTCTCCGGCCATGTCGCCGACAGCCTCACCAACATGGAGACCATCCGGGCGTTCGCCGCCGAGCGGCGGGAGGCCGAGGAGCACCGCAGCCGCGTCGCGGACTCCCGGCGCCTGATGCTGAAGTCGTGGGACTACGGCAATCTGCGCGTCGACACCCTCATCGCCCCCATGTCCGTACTGACCAACGTGCTGGGCCTGCTGGTGGCCATCGCCTTCGGAGGGCAGGGACAGGGGGTGGAGGAGATCGTGGTGGCGTTCACCTACTACTCCAACGCCACCCAGATCATGTTCGAGTTCAACCAGATCTACCGGCGGCTGGAGAGCTCGATGACCGAGGCCGCCCAGTTCACCGAACTGCTGCTGGACCCGCCCACCGTGCTCGACCCACCGGACCCCGAACCGCTGACACCACGGGACACCGGCGTCCGCTTCGAGGCCGTGACGTTCGCCCACGCCGGTGCGGAGCCGATCTTCGACGGCCTCGACCTGGACGTGCCCGCAGGCGCGCGGATCGGCCTGGTCGGCCGGTCCGGCGGAGGCAAGACCACCCTCACCCGGCTCCTGCTGCGGATGTCGGACATCGACGCCGGACGCGTCCTGATCGGCGGTCAGGACATCAGCCGGCTGCGCCAGGCCGACCTGCGCTCGCTGATCGCCTACGTCCCGCAGGAACCCGCCATGTTCCACCGGAGCCTGCGGGACAACATCGCCTTCGCGCGGCCCGGCGCCACCGACGCGGAGATCCACGCGGCGGCCGAGGCCGCCCATGTCACGGAGTTCGCCGGCCGGCTCCCCGACGGCTTCGCCACCCTGGTGGGGGAGCGGGGGGTGAAACTCTCGGGCGGCCAGCGCCAGCGCGTCGCCCTCGCCAGGGCCATCCTGCGCGACGCCCCGATCCTGCTGCTCGACGAGGCGACCAGCGCGCTGGACTCGGAGAGCGAACTCCTCGTCCAGGACGCCCTGTGGCGGCTGATGGACGGACGCACCGCCCTGGTGGTCGCCCACCGCCTGAGCACCGTCGCCGGCATGGACCGCCTCGTCGTCCTCGACCGGGGACGCGTCGTCGAACAGGGCACGCACGAGGAACTGCTCGCCGCGGACGGCGCCTACGCCAAGCTGTGGCAGCACCAGTCGGGCGGCTTCCTCGGCGGGGACGCCGAACCGGACCCCGGCGACCCCCCGCCGCCGGCCGGTCCCACCGCAGTGCCGGAACCGGCCGAACCGGCCGTGAACCGGGAGGCGTCGACCGGCGCGAGCACCTGACCCGGCACCGTGCCGTCCCCGTGGACCGGCGGCGTGGGTCAGGCGCTAAGCTGCAAGTGCCCCGCGGGGGAAGTCCGGTCGAAGTCCGGCGCTGACCCGCAACGGTAGGCGGATTGCCGTACAGCGATCCGTGAGCCCGATCACCCGCGGTGGTGAAGCTCCTGTCGATCGCCGTGGACTGCGAGAGGGCGCTGGCCACGGCGCCCGGCGCCCGGAGCCGCTCCTTCCCGACCGCAGGTGCACGGCCCGAGGCGAAAGCGAACCGCCGGTGGCCACGCTCCGCGACCCCCTGCCCGCCGCACCGCGCCGCAGTCCGAGCGGCGGGCCCCCGCCACCCCGGCGGGTCCCGTTGCCGCTGCTCGTGCTCGGCCTGTGCGCCGCGCTCCCCGTCTCCCTGGCCTGCGGCGCGGGCATCGGGGCGTCGGGGCTCTCGTGGGGCGAGACACTGCACCACCTCCGGGCGGGCCTGACCGGCGGCGCCATCACCCCGGACGAGGTCTCCTCGTACACCATCGTGTGGGAACTGCGCTTCCCGCGTGCCGTGCTCGCCGCGGTCGTCGGCGCCGGTCTGGCCGCCGTCGGCGTCGCCGTCCAGGCCATGGTCCGCAACGCGCTCGCCGACCCGTTCGTCCTCGGCATCTCCTCCGGCGCGGGGGTGGGGGCCAACGCCGTGCTCATCTTCGGCGCCTTCGGCGCACTCGGAGTGTGGGCGCTGTCCACGGCGGCGTTCGTCTCCGCGCTCGCCGCCATGACGCTGGTGTACGCCATCGCCCGTACCCCACGGGGGCTGACACCGCTCCGGCTGGTGCTGACCGGCACCGCGCTGTACTACGGCTTCTCGGCCGTGACCACGTTCATGGTGTTCGCCGCCGAGCACGGTGAAGCGGCCCGGTCGGCGATGATGTGGCTGCTCGGCAGTCTGGGCGGTGCGAGCTGGTCCTCCGTACCGATCGCCGCGGGCGCGGTGCTCGGCGGCCTCGTCCACCTCGGCTTCTCGGCACGGCGCCTCAACGCCCTGGCGACGGGGGACGAGACCGCCGCGGCGCTGGGGGTGGACCCCGGGCGGCTGCGCAAGGAACTCTTCCTCACGACCGCCGCCGTGACCGGGGCCGTCGTCGCGGTCAGCGGGGCGATCGGCTTCGTGGGACTGATGGTTCCGCACGCCGCCCGGATGCTGGTCGGGGCGGATCACCGCCGGCTGCTGGCCGTCGCCCCCCTCGCCGGAGCCGTGCTGCTGATCTGGGTCGACATCCTGTCGCGTGTGGTGCTCGCCCCCGCCGAACTGCCGCTGGGCGTACTGACGGCCGCGATCGGCGTGCCGTGCTTCCTGCTCCTCATGCGCCGCCGCACCTACACGTTCGGAGGCGTGTGATGCGGGTCGACATCGACGCGGTCACCGTGGAGATCTCCGGCGCCCGCGTGGTGGAGGACATCTCACTGCGGGCGGACAGCGGCCGGTTCGTGGGTCTCGTCGGGCCCAACGGCAGCGGCAAGTCCACCGTGTTGCGCTGCGTCTACCGGGCCCTGCGCCCGACCGCCGGTACGGTGCGTCTCGGGGGCGACGACCTGTCGGCCATGACCGCCCGTGAGAGCGCCCGCCGGCTCGCCGCCCTTCCGCAGGAAGCGACCGCGGAGTTCGACTTCACGGCTGCCGAGGTCGTGGCCATGGGCAGACTGCCGCACCAGAGCGCGCTGGCCCGGGCATCCGACGAGGACCGGCGCGCGTGCGCCGCCGCACTGGAGGCCACCGGCACCGGCCACCTGGCCGACCGGGGCTTCCTCACCCTCTCCGGCGGTGAGAAGCAACGGGTCCTGATCGCCCGGGCGCTCGCCCAGCAACCGCGCGTCCTGGTGCTGGACGAGCCAACCAACCACCTCGACATCGCACAGCAGTTGGACATCCTGAGCCTGATCGGCGCGAGCGGGCCGACCGTGCTCGCCGCGCTGCACGACCTCAACCTCGCCGCGCTCCACTGCGACCTCCTGTACGTCGTCGACGGCGGCCGGATCGTCGCCTCCGGCGCCCCCCACGACGTCCTCACGCCCGCCCTGCTGGCCGATGTCTTCGGCGTCCGGGCGCACCGCGTCCCCCACCCCGAAACAGCCGCGGTCCAGCTCCTCTTCGACCGTCTGCCGTCACCGTGACCCGCCTCTCCGGTCCGCCTTCGAAGGAGTCCTCACCCCATGCCGAACCGCGCACGTCCCGCCGTCCTCGCCCTCGCCCTCTTCCTGGCCGTCACCGGATGCGGGGCGGACGTCCCGTCGGACGACGGGAAGACGGGCGGCGACCGGGCGTCCGGCGACCACTATCCGGTCACGGTCGAGAACTGCGGTGAGACGAAGACCTTCGAGAGGGCCCCGCGGAGGGTGGTCACCAACGACGTGGGCATCACCGAGATCATGTTCGCCCTCGGCCTCGAGGACCACATGGCGGGATACGTCATGCCCGACGACAAGGGTGATCTCACGAAGGTGCCGTGGAAGGACGGCTACCGGAAGGCCACGTGGCTCTCGAAGGAACGGATCACCAAGGAACTGGTCCTGGACGCCCGCGCCGACCTGGTCTTCGCCGGCTGGAACTACGGCTTCAACGAGGGCGAGGGCTTCACGCCCGCCGCGCTGCGACGCCTGGGCATCGACTCCTACCTGCTCAGCGAGTCGTGCCGCAACGGACGGGGCTCGGCCCGCGGTGTGATGCCACCGCTCGACGCGCTCTACACGGACCTGCGGAACCTGGGCAGGATCTTCGACGTCGAGGCACGGGCCGAAACCCTCATCGGCTCGTTCCGCGAGCAGGTCGCCGCGGCACAGGCGAAGGCACCCAGGGGCGCCGCCCGGCCGCGGGTGTTCCTCTACGACAGCGGCCAGGACAAGCCGTTCACGTCCGGTGCCTTCGCCGGGCCCCACGACATCATCACCAAGGCCGGCGGGGACCACATCATGAAGGACCTCCGGGACAGCTGGACCACCGTCGGCTGGGAGACGGTCGTCGCCCGCGACCCCGAGGTCATCGTGATCAACGACTACGGGGACACCACCGCGGAACAGAAGCGCAGGTTCCTCATGTCCTACGAGCCACTCGCGAACGTCTCCGCCGTCAAACACGACCGGATCGTCGTTCTCGACTACGCCGACCTCGTCGAGAGCCCCCGCAACCCCGCGGCCATCAGCTCCCTCGCGTCGGCCCTCAGGAGCCCCGGCGCCTGAACGGGCTCGGCGTGCGGCGATGTGCGAGGCGACGTCTTGCCGTGATACCGTCATGCTTTTGCGTGGTCGTCGCGGTGGGCGATGCTGTCTGTTTCGGTCCCGCCCGTGCGCGGGCCGTTCCCTCCTGCTCCCTCCTGCCGGGCCTTCCTCGGTACGTTTCCCTGCGGAAGGCTGTTCATGAAGCATCCCGATGACTCCGGCACGGCTCACGGCGGTCCAGGGCCCACGACACCGGCACTGCCCCCGGCCGACTCCTTCGCCGGTCTGGGCCTGCCGCTGGAGGTGCTGCGGGCCCTGGACGGACACGGGGTGCGCGAGCCCTTCCCGATCCAGGCCGCCACGCTCCCCGACGCCCTTCGGGGACGTGACGTACTGGGACGCGGGCGCACCGGATCGGGCAAGACGCTCGCTTTCGGACTGCCGCTGCTGACACGTACGGCCGGACGCCGCGCCGAGCCGAAGCAGCCTCTCGCCCTGATCCTCGTGCCCACCCGGGAGCTGGCCCAACAGGTCACCGAGGCGCTGGCGCCGTACGCCGAGGCCCTGCGGCTGCGCATGGCCACCGTGGTCGGCGGCATGTCGATCGGCCGGCAGACCGCCGCGCTGCGCCAGGGAGCCGAGGTGGTCGTCGCCACCCCCGGACGCCTGCACGACCTGGTCGAGCGCAACGCCTGCCGCCTGGCACGGGTGAGGATCACCGTGCTGGACGAGGCGGACCGTATGTGCGACCTGGGATTTCTGCCGCAGGTTGCCGACGTGCTCGACCAGGTGCGTAGCGACGGTCAGCGGATGCTGTTCTCGGCCACTTTGGACCGCGACGTCGATCAGCTGGTCCGCCGCCACCTCCGCGACCCCGTGGTGCACTCGGTCGACCGGTCCGCGGGCACGGTCACGACGATGGAACACCACGTTCTGGTCGTCCACGGCCCCGACCGCTACGCCGTCGTCACGGAGATCGCCGCCCGCGACGGCCGCGTACTGCTGTTCCTCGACACCAAGCACGCCGTCGACCGGCTCACCCGGCATCTGCGGGCCAGTGGAGTGCACGCCGGGGCCCTGCACAGTGGAAAGTCCCAGCCACAGCGCACACGGACCCTGGCGGAGTTCAGGAACGGTCGGCTCACCGTTCTGGTGGCAACCGACGTCGCTGCCCGTGGCCTGCACGTCGACGACCTCGATCTCGTGGTCAACGTCGACCCGCCCACCGACCCCAAGGACTATGTGCACCGGGCCGGCCGCACCGCCCGTGCCGGCGAGCCGGGCAGCGTGGTCACCCTCGTGACGGCGGGCGGGCGCCGCGAGACCGGTCGCATGCTGGCCGAGGCCGGTGTCGACGCGACGGTCACCAAGGTGCGCTCGGGCGAGGCGGAGCTGAGCCGGATCACCGGCGCCAGGGCTCCCTCCGGCACCCCGCTCGGCGGCGGGCCCCCCGCCCCACGCCCCAAGAACACCCACGCTCCCTTCCGCGGCCTCGGCACCAGCAAGGACACCTCCCGCGGCGCCGGCGGCACGTCCCGGAAGGCCGGCGAGGCCCGCAAGCTCGCCGAGGCCCGCAGGGCCGCCCGGATCCGTCGCAACGGCTGAGCGGCGCTGCCCGGGGAGCGCGGCCGGACGGAGCGGGACGACGGCGTCGGCGCCCCGCAGCGCGCCCGGCATGACAAGCTGTGCCTGCCCGCCCCACCGAACCCAGGAGGTCACCATGACCGCAGATCACGCATCCACGGAAGGTTCGGAGCCGGCCGCTCCCGAGACGTCCCCTGTCGTGCCGGACGCCGACGGCACTTACGACCTCAAGCGCAAGTTCCGCGAAGCCCTGGCCCGCAAGCGCAGTGCACAGGCGGACGCCGCCGCCGGCGCCGTCAACTCCGATGCGTCGAAGGTGCGTGCGGCGCACGGTCCGGCGGCGAGCCAGCGGTCGTTCCGGCGCAAGAGCGGCGGCTGAGCACGCGGTGCGGTCGGCGTGGCCGGCCGCACCGGTCATTCCCCGCCGCGAGCCCGCCCCGCCGGCACGCCCGTGCGATGGAGCCGGCGGCGGGCGACGAGTTCGACGGTCAGGGCCACGGACAGGGCCTCGACGGCGAGCAGGGCGATGAGGACGAGGACCTGGACGGCGCCCGCCTGCACGGGGGAGGCGCCGGCCAGGAGCAAGCCGGCGAAGGCACCCGGCAGGGTGACCAGGGCGACGGTGCGGGTCCGGTCCAGCGCCGGCAGGAGCGCGTCCGAGGCGGCGCCGCGGGCGACTTCGAGGTGGGCGTCGCGCTCCGGGAGGCCCAGGGACGGGGCGGCCACGACCGGTGCCACGGGGAGTGCGATGGGCAGGGCCGCCCACCACCGGGTGCCTCGGCGGTGATGCGCCCTCCGGCGGTACGGGTCGCCACGGCGGGCACGAGGAACAGGAACCCGATCAGGACGGCGGTGTGGCGCACGGCCCAGCCGATCACCACGGACACGACGACGAGTTGGCCGCCCGCCCGCCCGCCCGCCGTCACGACCTCACGCGCCCGTACGACTCGTCGGGAGAGAGCCGGAGGACGGCGGCCACCGTGGTGGCCGCGAGCACGTGTCGTTCCTACCCGCGGAGGCCGCTCGCCTTCGCGACGGGTGCCGAGCGGTGCGCGAGGAGCGAGGAGCGGATCTCTCCGGCTCGGACGGCGGTGGTGGACAGCAGCGTCGAGGTGAGGCCGTGGGTGTGCTCGGTGCCGCCCTGGAGGTAGATGCCCGCGGTGACGTTCGGGGCGGTTTCCACGCGGTGGTCCCGTCCGACGCGGAGCTGGTCCTCCTCGTCGCGCAGGCAGAGCTTGGCGATCTCGCCGAGGTGGTCGCTGATTCCCCTGGGCTGGTAGCCGGTCGCGAAGACGAGCACGTCGGCGTCGAGTGTCTCGCGTTCCCCCGTGGGCAGGAACTCCACCGTCACCTGGACGCCGTCCGCCTGGGAGACGACCTCGCGGATCCGGGAGACGTTCATCATCCGCAGCCGCTGTGTGCCCCGGACCTTCTCCTGGTACATCGTCCGCGAGAGGGACTCGATCAAGTCCATGTCGACCACGGAGTAGTTGGTGCTGCGGTGGTAGTCGATCAGTGACTGCTTGACCTCGGAGGACGCGGAGTAGAACACGTCGACGGCCTCGGGGTCGAAGATCCGGTTGGCGAACGGGCTGTCGTCGGCCGGTGTGTAACCGTACTTGGCGAACACCGAGCAGATCTCGGCGCCGGGGAAGCGGCGGTGGAGGTACTCGACCGCCTCGGCGGCGCTCTGGCCGGCGCCGAGCACCACGGCACGGCGCACCGGTGTCTCCGAGCGCAGGAGGTGGTCCACGCGCGGGAGCAGCTCGCTGTTGTGCCAGACCCGGTCCGACAGCTCGGCACCGGGCGGCAGGTGCGGCTCCAGGCCGGTGGCCACGCAGACGGCGCGGGTCCGGCGCACCGTCCGCAGCTCCGGGGTGGCGGGATCGCGAGTGGTGACGTCGAACCAGCGGACCTCGCCGTCCTCGGCGACGGGCCTCACGAAGACCACTTCCGCGGAGTACTCGACGAGGTGGTCGACGCGGGCGGCCGCCCACTCGAAGTAGTCGTGAAACTCGATGCGCAGGGGGAAGAGCGTCTTCTGGTTGAGGAAGTCGACCAGCCTTCCCTGCTCGCGCAGATAGTTCAGGAAGGTGAAGTCGCTGGTGGGGTCACGCATCGTCACCAGGTCCTTGAGGAAGGACACTTGCATGGTGGCGTCGTCGATGAGCATGCCGCGGTGCCAGCCGAACCGCGGCTGGCGTTCCAGGAATCCGGCGTGCAGCCCGGCTCCGGCGGATGAGGTCGCGCCCTGTTCGTGGACCGCGATGGCGAGTGCGAGGTTGGACGGGCCAAAACCGATGCCCAGTACGTCGTAGATGGATTCCGGCCCAGTCTGCAGCGTCGTCACCGCGTCATCGCCTCCTGTAGTGGGGAAGCCGCAGTGTTCTCCATGAAGGAACACAGGCTCCCCTCAGCAGGCACATGCTAGATAAGGTTAGCCTTACCTAGCAATGGCTGAGGAGGCTTGGATGCGGGTCGTCATGTTCGGCTACCAGACCTGGGGACACCGGACGCTGCAAGCTCTGCTGGACTCCGAGCACGAAGTGGTCCTGGTCGTCACCCATCCGGAGAGCGACCACGTGTACGAAAGGATCTGGAACGACTCGGTTGCCGACCTGGCCGAAAAGCACGGCGTGCCGGTGCTGTTGCGCAACCGGCCGGGGGACGAGGAACTGCTGCGCGCGCTCAAGGAGGCCCAGCCGGACCTCATCGTGGCGAACAACTGGCGTACGTGGCTGCCCCCGGAGATCTACGACCTCCCACCGCACGGCACACTCAACATCCACGACTCGCTGCTGCCCTCCTACGCGGGCTTCTCTCCGCTCATCTGGGCGCTCGTCAACGGCGAGAAGCAGGTCGGCGTCACCGCTCACCGCATGGACGCCGACCTCGACATGGGCGACATCCTGATGCAGCGTTCGGTCCCCGTCGGTGCCACCGACACGGCGACGGACCTGTTCCACCGCACGGTCGACGTCATCGGCCCGATCGTCAGGGAATCCCTCGACCTCATCGCCTCGGGCGAGGCCGTGTGGACACCGCAGGACCGCTCCAGGTCGAGCTTCTTCCACAAGCGGTCCCTGGAGGACAGCCGCATCGACTGGACCTGGCCCGCCGAGGACCTGGAGCGGCTCGTGCGGGCCCAGTCGGACCCGTATCCGAACGCCTTCACGTACCACCGCGGCGAGCGGCTGCGGATCGTCGAGGCGGCGGTCTCGGAGGGCCGTTACGGCGGCACGCCGGGCCGGATCTTCATCCGCGAGGGCGACGGCGTCGTCATCGTGGCCGGCGCCGACGCACGTTCCGGGCGGCTGCCCGGACTGGTGGTCGAGCGGGTGCGCACCGAGGACGGCACCGAGTACGCCGCCACCGACTACTTCCGCACCATGGGCGGCTATCTGACGGCCCGTCCGTAAGGTCCGGCCCGTTGGGGCGTTGCCCCCTCCGGGTCACCCGATGGCGTCCGGAACGGCCACGGCGGCCGCGCCGGCGCCCTCGTGGTGCCGGCCCATGGGCACGACCATCGGCGTTCCGCTGACCGGGTCCGCGCCGACCACGCACCTCAGCCCGAAGACCTCCTCCACCGTCGCGGCGTTGATGACCTCGTCGGGGGTACCCTCGGCCACGACGCGGCCCGCCTTCATGGCGACGATGTGGTCCGCGTACCGGCACGCCTGGTTGAGGTCGTGCAGCACCATCACGACCGTGCGGCCCTGGTGCCGGTTGAGGTCGGTGACCAGGTCGAGAACGTCGATCTGGTGGGCGAGGTCCAGGTAGGTCGTCGGCTCGTCCAGCAGCATCACCGGTGTGCCCTGGGCGACCGCCATGGCGATCCAGGCCCGCTGCCGCTGTCCGCCGGAGAGTTCGTCGACGGCCCGGTGCGCGAGTCCGGTCATCGCCGTGGCCCGCAGCGCGTCGTGCACGGCTTCCTCGTCCGCGGACGACCACTGCCGCCACCACGTCTGGTGCGGCGAACGGCCGCGCCCCACCAGGTCGATGACGGTCAGTCCCTCGGGTGCCACGGGAGACTGCGGCAGAATGCCGAGCCGCTGGGCCAGGGCCCGGGTGGGGATCGCGTGGATCGAGCGCCCGTCGAGGTGTACGGCACCGGACTTGGGCGTCAGCAGCCGGGCCAGCGCGCGCAGCAGCGTGGACTTGCCGCACGCGTTGGCGCCGACGATCACGGTGATCCTGCCGGTGGGAACGGCGAGATCGAGGTCCTCGACGACGATCCGGTCGTCGTACGCCAGCCGCAGTCCCTCGGCGCGCAGGCCGGCGCCGCCGCCCGGCGCGGGGTTCGTCTTCGACACGTTGTCAGCCTCCTGAACCGGCGCGGTTGGCGCGGACGAGCAGCCACAGCAGTACGGGCGCGCCGAGCACACCCGTGACGATCCCCACCGGAAGCTCGGTGTCCGTCAGGAGCTTCCGTGCGACGAGATCGGATCCGAGAACCATCACGGCCCCGGTCAGCCCGGCGCCCACGGGCGGCGGGAAAGCCGTACCGGCCAGACGCTGGGCGACCTGGGGAGCGGCCAGCGCCACGAACGCGACGGGCCCGGCGGTCGCCGTCCCGAAGGCCACCAGCCCCACGGCGGCGAGCAGCAGCGCCACCCGCACGGTCTGCACGCGCGTCCCCAGGCCCCGGGCGACGTCGTCCCCGAGCTCCAGGGTCCGCGTCACCCGCCCGAGCAGCAGCGCCACCGGCACCAGCACGGCCATGATCACGGCCAGCGGGGTGATCTGCTGCCAGGTACGGCCGTTGAGGTTGCCGACCAGCCAGCCCAGCGCGGCCTGTGCCTGGAAGCGCTCACCGCGGGCCATGAGGTAGTCGGTGACACTCGTGCAGATCCAGGCGATGCCGACGCCCACGAGGACGATCCGGTAGCCGGTCGCGCCCTTCTTCCAGGCCAGCAGATAGACCAGCAGCGCCGCCGCGAGCGCGCCGAGCAGCCCGAGCGCCTGGGTGCTCAGGCCTCCGTCCCAGCCGAGGACGATGCCGGTGACCACGGCGGCGCCCGCGCCCTGCGTGATGCCCATCATGTCGGGGCTGGCGAGCGGGTTGCGCGTCATCGTCTGCAGCAGGGCGCCCGAGATGCCGAACGCGATGCCGACGAGCAGACCCGCGAGGGCACGGGGCAGGCGCAGCTCGTGGACGATGAGCTCGGTGGCCGGGTCGCCCGCGCCGACCAGGGACCGCACCACGTCCGTCAGCGGGAGCGAGATGTCCCCGACGGAGGTTTCCACGAGGAACAGTGCGAAGGCGGCGGCCGCGAGCACCACGCACACGGCAACCAGCCGGGGTCGCAGCACGCCGGAAACCGGCGGAAAGGCGAGTCGGAAGGCGACCCGGCCGGCCGTGCGGCGGGAGGCCGCACGGTCCGCGGCGTCCTTGCGGCCCGGTACGGGCGCGAGGTCGGTCGTCATGGGCTCACCGCTCCGTGCGTCGGGTTCGTCATGGCTCACAGCTCCGCGAGGCGTCGGCGGCGTACCAGCGCGATGAAGAACGGGCCGCCGATGAAGGCGACCAGGACGCCGGCCTGGATCTCGACCGGTCGGGCGAGCAGCCGCCCCGCGATGTCGGCGGCCAGCAGCAGGCAGGGGGCGAGCACGGCCGACAGGGGCAGCAGCCAGCGGTGGTCGGGGCCGATGCCGGCGTACTGGGCGAGGACGCGGGCGATGTGGGGGACGACCAGTCCGACGAAGACGACCGGCCCGATGACGGCGACGGCTCCGCCCGTGAGCAGGGTGACCGCCACCACGCCCTGGATGCGGACGAGTCCGAGCCGGAGCCCGAGGGACTTGGCGACGTCGTCGCCGAGCGCGAGGCTGTTGAGGGCGGGCGCGCAGGCCAGCGCGAGGACGGCACCCACGGCGAGGAACGGCAGGACGCGCAGGAGGACTTCGTCGTTCTGGTCGGCCAGGGAGCCCGCGGACCAGAAGCGGTAGCGGTTCAGGGCGTCCGGGTCGGTCAGGGCGACGGCACTGGTCAGCGAGAACAGCAGCGAGGTCACGGCGACGCCGGCCAGGGCGAGTTTCACCGGCGTCGTTCCCGACCGTCCGAGCCCTCCCAGGAAGTAGACGAAAACGCTCGCGGCGAACGCGCCCGCGAACGCGAACCAGATGTAGCCGTGGACGGAGCCGATGCCGAGGATCCCCACCGAGAGGACGACGGCGAAGGCGGCGCCCGCGCTCACACCGAGGATGCCAGGATCCGCGAGCGGGTTGCGGGTCAGGGCCTGCATCAGCGCGCCCGACAGGCCCAGCGCGGCCCCGGTGGCGAGGCCGAGGAGGGTGCGGGGCAGCCGTACGGACCAGATCACGGTGTCCACACGGGCGCTGGGAGCGTCACCGAGGAGCGTGTGCCACACCTGGTCGAGGGGAACGCTGAGCGCGCCGAACGCCATCGACAGGGCGCACAGCGTGAGCAGCGCCGCGCCGGACAGCGCGAGCAGCAGCAGTACCGCGCGGGGGTCTTTCGCCGCCCCGGCCTCCGAGGTCCCCACGTCATCTTCCTTTGGTCAGGCTTGCCTTACTGGGAGGGACTGTAGAGGACGAGTCGGGCCACCGTCCCCTCCCCGGCCGGAAACTGACACCCTATGAATTAGGTAACCCTTACCTTACTATGGCGCCGATCCCCGGCCCGGTCCGGGACCGATCTGCTGGGGAGGGTGCACGCCTGTGTGCGGTTCCGGAGAAGTCCTGGCCTACTGGCAGCGGTTGATGACACCACGCCCGCTGGAGATCTCGCTCCCCGCCGACCGGCCCCATCCGTCGGAACCCGCCCCCGCCCGCGAGACCCGCACCTTGGCCGGCGTCCCGGACGCCCCGGAGTCCGCCCTGCTCACCGCCTTCTTCGCCCTGCTGCACCGCTACAGCGGAGCGGCCGACCTCACCGTGGGGTACGACGGTCTGCCGGTGCGGGTGTCCGTCGAGCACGACCCGGCCTTCCGGGAGCTGGCACGGCGGGTCGCCCAGGCGTGGGAGGAGGCCGAAACCCACCGGGTGCCCGTCGGTGTGCTGATCGACGCGTTGCGCCCCCGGCCGACACGCGGCGGCGGGCTGCTCTGCAACACCGCCTTCGCCACGGCGGTCCGGCCCGCCGGAGAACTGCCGGGCCCGGTGGACCTGCTGCTGGAGGTCACCGACGGCGAGGCGCGTGCGACGTACGACCCGCGCCTGTTCGAGGAGGCGACCGTCGAACGCCTCCTCGTCCACTACCGAACCCTGCTGACGGCCGCGCTGGACGACCCGGAAACCCCCGTCGTCAGACTGGAGTTGATGGGGCCGGACGAGTACCGGCGGGTCGTCCTCGACTGGAATGCCACCGAGCACACGGTCCCCTCGGACACATGGCCCGCGATGTTCGCCGAACAGGTACGCCTGCGCCCCGACGCCGTCGCCCTGGTCTTCGAGGACGAGGAACTGACCTACGCCGAGCTGGACGAGCGTGCCAACCGGCTCGCCCACGCCCTGCTCGCACGCGGCGCCGGCCCCGAGCGGATCGTCGCCCTGGCCCTGCCCCGCTCGCTCGACCTGATCGTCACCGAGGTCGCCGTCCTCAAGTCCGGCTCCGCCTACCTGCCGATCGACCACGACTACCCGGCCGACCGCATCGCCTACATGCTCGGCGACGCCGCCCCCGTCTGCATGGTCACCACCGGGGAGACCGCCCGCGACCTCCCCGAGCGCGAGGGCATGACCGTCCTGACGCTCGACAACCCCGCAACGGCCGCCGAACTGGCCGAGCGTCCGGCCCACGACCCCGGCGCCCCGATCGCCGTCGACAACGCCGCCTACGTCATCTACACCTCCGGCTCCACCGGACGGCCCAAGGGCGTCGTGCTCGCGCACAGCGGTGTCGCCAAACTCGTCGCCACACAGAGCGAACGATTCGGCATCGGCCCGCACAGCAGGGTGCTCCAGTTCGCCTCGCCCAGCTTCGACGTCGCCTTCTGGGACCTGTGCCTCGGCCTGCTCTCCGGCGGCCGGCTGGTCGTCGTACCCGCCGAACTGCGGGTGCCCGCGGCCCCGCTCGCCGACTACGCCAACGCGCACGGCGTCACCTTCATGATCCTGCCGCCCGCCCTGCTCGCGGCCATGCCCGACGACGTCCACCTGCCGCCCACCGCCACCCTGCTGGCGGGCACCGAACGCGTCTCTCCGGAACTCGTCGGCCGCTACGCCCGCGGCCGGATGATGTTCAACGCCTACGGCCCCACCGAGGCCACCACCAACTCCACGCTCGGCCGGTGCGACCCGGACATCCCGGCCGGTTCCGTCGTGCCCATCGGCGTACCCGACCCGGGCACCCGCGCCTACGTCCTCGACGCCTACCTGCGCCCCGTCCCCGCCGGACTCACCGGCGAGCTGTACCTCGGCGGCGCCGGCCTCGCCCGCGGCTACCTCGGCCGCCCCGACCTGACCGCCGAACGGTTCGTCGCCGACCCTTTCGGCGCACCCGGCGAACGCCTGTATCGCACCGGGGACTTGGTGCGCCTGCGCGCAGACGGACGCCTGGAGTTCCTCGGCCGCGCCGACGCCCAGGTCAAGATCCGCGGCTTCCGCATCGAACCGGGCGAGATCGAGTCCGTACTGCGCGGGCATCCGGCCGTCGACCAGGTCACGGTGGTCGCCCGCGAGGACCGTCCCGGCGACCGCCGCCTCGTCGGCTACGTCGTCCCCGCCCTCGACGGCTCCGCCACCCACGTCGATGAGTGGAAGGAGGTCCACGAACTCCTCTACGGCGCCGCCGGTTCGGAGGGCTCCCAGGAGAACTTCGCGGGCTGGAACAGCATGTACGACGGGCTGCCGATCCCCGTGGAGGAGATGCGGGAGTGGCGGGAGGCCGCCGTCCGCCGCATCCGCGGACTCGGCCCCGCACGCCGCGTGCTGGAGATCGGCGTCGGCAGCGGACTCATCCTCTCCCGCACCGCCCCCGACTGCGACGAGTACTGGGGCACCGACCTCTCCTCCGAGGCGATCGCCGCCCTGCGCGCCCACGTGGACCTCCCCGGCGTCGAACTGCGCGCCCAGCCCGCCCACGACACCACCGGACTGCCCGAGGGCCACTTCGACACCGTCGTCATCAACTCCGTCGCCCAGTACTTCCCGAGCGTCGACCACCTCACCGAGGTCCTGCGCGCCGCCTCCCGGCTGCTCGCCCCGGGCGGGCGGATCTTCCTCGGCGACGTACGCAACCTACGGCTGCTGCGCACCCTGCGCGCCGCCGTCGAGACCCGGCGCGCCACCACCGACGACAAGGGCGCCCTGCGCGCCGCCGTGGAGCAGTCGGTGCGCTGGGAGGGGGAACTGCTTCTGGACCCCGACTACTTCGCCGCCCTCGACGGGTTCGCCGCGGAGATCCGCGTCAAGCGGGGCGCCCACCACAACGAGCTGACCCGCTACCGGTACGACGTCGTCCTGCACCCCGGCCCGCAGGCGGTCGCCCCGGACGAGCACGAGGTGCCCTGGGAGGGCGCGGCACCGCTCGATGCGCTGCTCGCCGAGCGGCCCGCACGGCTACGCGTCACCGGCATCCCCAACGCCCGGCTCGCCGACGACCTCGCCGACCTGCGCGCCCTGGAGGGCAGCAGCCGTGAGGCCTCCCCCGGCGCCGACCCCGAGGACCTGCACGCCCAGGCCGAGCGCCACGGCTACCGCGCCGCGCTCACCTGGAACGGCACCGCAGACGACGGCGCCCTCGACGCGGTTCTCGCCCTCACCGACCCGCACCCCGGCCTCTACCGCGGTGCCAACGCCTACCCGCACGCCAACCGCCCCGCCCCCTTCCGCGACGTGCATGCCCTGATGCGGACCCTGCGCGCGCACGCCGCCGAGTGGCTGCCCGATTACATGGTCCCGTCGGCACTGGTGCCCCTGCACGCCCTGCCGGTCACCCCGAGCGGCAAGATCGACGCCCGGGCCCTGCCCGCCCCCGACTACGGCGCGATGAGCTCCGGACGCGCGCCCGGGACACCGCGCGAAAGACTCCTGTGCGCCCTGTTCGCCGAGGTGCTCGGACTGGACTCGGTCACCGCGGAGGACGACTTCCTCGCCCTCGGCGGCGACAGCATCACCGCCATCCAACTCCTCATCAGGGCACGTGAGTCCGGGCTCAAGCTGACCACCCGCGACGTGTTCCGGCACCGGACCGCCGAGTCCCTCGCCCGCGCGGCCGTCGAGCGCGTCGAGGAACACGCGGCGCAGGCACCCCTGGTGGAGGTCGACCCTGGTGAACTCGCCGAGATCCAGGGCGCAAGCCCCCTGGACATCGAGGAGTTCCTCCCGCTCACCCCGCTCCAGCAGGGCTTCTTCTTCCACTCCCTGACCAGCGGCAACGGCGGCGACGTCTACGTCGTCCAGCAGGTCCTCGACCTCGCGGGCCCGGTCGACGGCACCGCCCTGCGCCGCGCCGCACAGCTCCTGCTGGACCGGCACGCGCCCCTGCGCGCCGCCTTCCGCCGGCGCCCGGACGGCACCCCCGTGCAGATCATCACCCGGCACGCCGAGCTGCCCTGGCGGGAGGTCGACCTGTCCGCCCAGGACGGCGAGACCCGTGAGACGCTCGGCGAGGCGGTCGCCGCCGACGAGCGCGCGGCCGGCTTCGACCTGGCCGCACCGCCTCTGCTCCGCTGCGCCTTCGTCCGGCTCGGGGAACACCGCAGCCGACTCGTCCTGACCTTCCACCACGCGGTGGCCGACGGCTGGTCCCTGCCCGTCCTGCACCGCGAACTCATGGCCTGCTACGGCACGGAGGGCCCGGCGCTCCCCGAGGTCGCCCCCTACCGCGACTTCCTGCGCAGCCTCGCCGGACAGGACCGCGAGGCCGCCCGCGACGCCTGGCGCACCGCACTCGCCGGACTCGACGACCCCACCCGTCTGGTCGACACCCCCGCCACCGGGGCCCCGGTACGGCCCGCCCACCTCCGGGTGGAGCTGCCCGAACGCACCACCGCCCGCCTGATGGACCGCGCCCGCGAGCACGGCGTCACCCTCGGCACCGTCGTCCAGACCGCCTGGGGCCTCCTCCTCGGCAGGCTCACCGGCCGCGACGACGTCCTGTTCGGCACCACCGTCTCCGGCCGCGAAGTCGCGGTCGAGGGCATCGCCTCCATGGTCGGCCTTCTCATCAACACCGTGCCGACCCGGCTGCGGTGGTCGCCGGGAGACTCGCTCGGCACCCTGCTGACCCGGCTCCAGGAAGAACAGACACGCCTGCTGGACCACCAGCACCTCGGACTCGCCGAGATCCAGCGGCTCGCCGGGCACGCCGGAGAGGGCGAACTCTTCGACACCCTTGTCGTGTTCGAGAACTACCCCGCCGCGACCGGCCTGCGGGACCCCTCGGGCACCGTACGCATCACCGGCGACGCCTTCCACGACGCCGTGCACTATCCGCTCGCCCTCGTCGTCAAGCCGGGCGAACGGCTCGACCTGCGGCTCAAGCATCACACCGAGCGGCTGGACGGCGACACCGTACGCCTGCTCGGCGACCGACTGGCGCGCCTGCTGGAGGAGTTCGCCACCGACCCGGAGCAGCGGGCGGCTGCCCTGGACCTGCTCACTTCGGACGAGGCCCTGCGCGCCCACCCGGCCGGCGAGGAGCGCCCGGTCCCGGAGACCACCCTCGCCCAGGCCATCGCCGCACAGACGGCCCGCACGCCGGACGCCACGGCCGTCGTCTTCGCGGACGAACGCCTCACCTACGCCGAACTCGACGTCAGAGCCGAGAGGTTGGCGGTACGGCTGCGCGCTCGCGGAGCCGGTCCCGGCCGGTTCGTCGCGGTCGCCGTACCTCGCTCCACCGAACTGATGGTGGCCCTGCTCGGCGTTCTGAAGACGGGCGCCGCCTACCTCCCGGTCGACCCGGACTACCCGGCGGACCGCGTCGCCCACATGCTCGCCGACTCCGGGACCACCACGGTGATCACGCTCACCCCGATCGCGGACCGGCTGCCGGAGCAGCCCGGGGCGGCAGTCTTCCTCCTCGACGGCGAGGACGCCGACGAGCCCCCGGCCGCACCCGCACGTTCCGCCCACCCGGACGATCCGGCGTACCTGATCTACACCTCCGGCTCCACCGGTCTGCCCAAGGGCGTGATCGTCACCCACCGCGCCATCGTCAACCGGCTCGCCTGGATGCAGGGTGCGTACGAGCTCAAGGCCGACGATCGGGTGTTGCAGAAGACGCCGTCCAGCTTCGACGTCTCCGTGTGGGAGTTCTTCTGGCCGCTCCTCGAAGGCGCCGCCGTGGTGCTCGCCCGGCCCGACGGCCACCGCGACCCCGCCTGTCTGGCGACCCTCGTGCGGGAGCAGGGCATCACGACGATGCACTTCGTGCCGTCGATGCTGGAGGCGTTCCTCCAGTCCGACGAGGTCACCGCCGACCCCTCCTGGGCCACCTCCCTGCGCCGCGTCCTCAGCAGCGGCGAAGCCCTGCCCACCGCCGCCGCACAGCGCTGGCGCGAGCTGACCGGCGTCCCCCTGGACAACCTGTACGGCCCCACCGAGGCCGCCGTCGACGTCACGCACCACCCCTGTGACGGCACCGACGAGGGATCCGCCGTGCCCATCGGCCGCCCCGTCTGGAACACCTGCCTGCGCGTGCTCGACACCTGCCTGCGCCCCGTGCCCGACGGCGTCCCCGGCGAGCTGTACCTCACCGGCGTCCAGCTCGCCCGCGGTTACCACGCCCGCCCCGCGCTGACCGCCGAACGGTTCACCGCCGACCCCTACGGCCCGCCCGGCACCCGCATGTACCGCACGGGCGACCTCGTGAGGCGCCGCCCCGACGGGGTGATCGAGTACCTGGGCCGCACCGACCGACAGGTCAAGCTGCGCGGCAACCGCATCGAACCCGGCGAGATCGAGGCCGCCCTGACCCGCCTGCCCGCCGTCGCGCAGGCCACGGTGACGGTACGGGACAACGCCCTCGTCGCCTACGTGGTCCTGTCCGCCGCAGCCGCAGGGGAGGACCTGCGCGCGGCGCTGGAAGGCGCCCTGCCCGCCCCCATGGTTCCGAGCGCCTACGTCGTCCTCGACGCCCTGCCCCTGACCCCGAGCGGCAAGCTCGATCGCAACGCGCTGCCCGCGCCGCATGCCGTGCGCGCCGAGTCCCGTGCCCCGCGCAACCCCCGCGAGCAGCTGCTCACGGACATCTTCGCCGCCGTGCTGAAGCTGGCCGACGCCGGAGTGGAGGACGACTTCTTCCTCCTCGGCGGTGACAGCATCAGCTCCGTCGCCGTGGCGAGCCGCGCCCGCCGGGCGGGGCTGGCGATCGGACCGCGAGAAGTCTTCGAGCACCGCACACCTGCCGCGCTCGCCGAGGCGGCAGCGGTCCTGGAGGACATGAGCGACGCAGGGGAGGCCTCCGCCTTCACCCTCACCGACGAGGAGCGGGCCCGCGTCGACCTGCTCGCCCCCGGCCGCGTCGAGGACGTCTGGCCCCTGGCACCGCTCCAGGAGGGCCTGTTCTTCCACTCCACCTACGACGACAGCGCCCTGGACGTCTACACCGTCCACGAGTCCTTCGACTTCGCCGGGCGCGTCGACGCAGACCGGCTGCGCGCCGCCACCCGCGCCCTGCTCGACCGCAACCCCTCCCTGCGCGCCGGGTTCACCAGCGAAGGACTGCGCCAACCGGTGCAGTTCATCGTCCGGGACGCCGACATCCCGCTCACCGAGGTGGACCTGTCCGGGCTGACGGCGGCCGCACAGGACCGGCGCATGGGCGAGTTGCTGGACGAGGAGCGCGCCCGCCGCTTCGACCTCGGCCGCCCGTTGCTCTTCCGGATGCTGCTGATCCGGCTCGGCGAGCAGCGCGGTGACCGGCTGATCGTCGGCCGCCATCTGATCCTGTGGGACGGCTGGTCGGCCTGGCTCTTCCTGGACCAGCTGTTCGCCCTGTACGAGAGCGGCGGCGACCCGGCCGGGCTCGCCCGCCCCGGCTCGTACCGCGACTACCTGACCTGGCTGGAGCGCCAGGACGACTCCGAGGCCCGGCGCGCCTGGCGTGCCGCCCTGGCCGGTTTCGAGGAACCGACGCTGCTGGCCCCGGCGGTCGACGACGGGGGTCCGGAGCCGGTCATCCCCCGTCAGCTGGACGCCGAGCTGCACCCGGACACCGCCGTTCGGTTGCGGGAGACCGCCCGGCGGCACGGACTGACCCTCAACACCGTGCTCAACGCCGCCTGGGGCCTGGTGCTCGCGAGCGTGTGCGGCCGTACCGACGTAGCCTTCGGCACCACGGTCGCCGGGAGGCCCAGCGAGGTGCCGGACGTCGAGAACGTCATCGGCATGTTCCTCAACACCGTGCCCGCCCGTATCGCCTTCGACCCGCGTGAGCCGGTGCTGGACCTGCTGCGCCGCGTCCAGGGCGAGCGGCTGGAGGTCATGCCGTACGAGCACCTGGGCCTCGGCGTGCTCCAGGCCGAGACCGGACACCGACAGCTGTTCGACACGCTGTTCGTGCTGCGCAACGCCGACACCGACGAGCGGCTCGCCGGACTGCGCGAACGGCACGGGGCGACCGCGGTCGCCAACGTCGATGCCACCCACTACCCGGCCAACCTCGTCGTCACCCCCGGCGAGCACGTCCGCGTCACCCTCGCCTACCGCCCGGACCTGATCGAGGACGTCTTCGCCGAGCGCCTGATCGACCGGTTCGTGCTGTTGGTCGACCGGCTCGTGGCCGATTCCTCCGCCCCCGTCGGCTCGCTGTCCGCGCAGCTGCCCGACGAAGCCGCCGCGGCGGCTCGCGAGGAGGAGGCGGGCCGGCAGCCCGTGCCGCAGGAGACGGTCGCCGACATGCTGGCCGCCCAGGCCGCCCGCACGCCCGACGCCACGGCCCTCGTCTTCGGTGAGCGACCCGTCAGCTACGCCGAACTCGACGCCCGCTGCAACCGGTTGGCCCGGCTGCTGATCTCGCGGGGCGCAGGCCCGGAGAAGGTCGTCGCGCTGGGCCTGCCGCGCTCCGTCGACACCGTCGTGGCGCTGTTCGCGGTGTTGCGCACGGGTGCCGCCTACCTCCCGCTGGAGCTGGACCACCCGGCCGAGCGGCTGTCGCTGATGCTCGCCGACGCCCGTCCGCTGCTCCTGCTGTCCACCCGGCCCGTCTCGGCGACCCTCACCGGCGGCATGCCGCGCGTGCTCCTGGACGATCCGGTCACGCAGGCCGAACTCGCCGCCCTGCCCGCCGAACCCGTACAGGTGTCCTTCAGCCTGGACCACCCCGCGTACGTGATCTACACCTCCGGCTCCACCGGCCGCCCCAAGGGCGTGGTCACGCCGTACATCGGCCTGACCAACATGCAGCTCAACCACCAGAAGGAGATCTTCGCCCCGGCCGTCGCCTCGGCGGGCGGACGCCGGCTGCGCATCGCGCACACCGTGTCCTTCGCCTTCGACATGTCCTGGGAAGAGCTGCTCTGGCTCGTCGAGGGCCACGAAGTGCACCTCTGCGACGAGGAGTTGCGCCGGGACGCCACCGCGTTGGTCGCGTACTGCGAGGAACACCGCGTCGACGTCGTCAACGTGACGCCGACCTACGCCCATCTTC
Source organism: Streptomyces malachitofuscus (assembly GCF_055571035.1). NCBI lineage: Bacteria > Bacillati > Actinomycetota > Actinomycetes > Kitasatosporales > Streptomycetaceae > Streptomyces > Streptomyces malachitofuscus. Next base: position 24,500 of record NZ_JBVIGA010000039.1, read on the forward strand.
TCATCGAAGAAGGCCTGTTGGAGGGGCACCGGCCGCCACTGGTGCTGCTGGGCGGCGAGGCGGTCACCGAGACCGTGTGGAACACCCTCCGGGACACCGAGGGCACCTACGGCTACAACCTCTACGGGCCCACCGAGTACACCATCAACACCCTCGGCGGCGGCACCCACGACAGCGCCACCCCGACCGTCGGCAAGCCCATCCGCGCCACCCGCGCCCGCATCCTCGACCCCTGGCTTCGGCCCGTCCCGGACGGTGTGGCGGGCGAGCTGTACATCGCCGGCGTGGGCCTGGCCCGCGGCTACCTGGACCGGCCCGGCCTGACCGCCGAGCGGTTCGTCGCCGACCCCTACGGCCGGCCCGGCGAGCGCATGTACCGCACCGGCGACCTCGTACGGCGCCGCCCCGACGGCAACCTGGACTTCCTCGGCCGCACCGACGACCAGGTCAAGATCCGCGGCCACCGCGTCGAACTCGGTGAGATCGAGACCGCGCTGGCCCAGCACCCCGAGGTCTCCCAGGCCGCCGTCATCGCCCGCGACGACACCTCAGCGCCCGGCACCAAGCGGCTCGTGGGGTACGTCGTCCCTGCCGAACCGGACGCCGGGGCCCGCCAGGTGGCGGAGGCGGAGCAGATCGGGGAGTGGCAGGAGATCTACTCCGCCGAGTACTCCGAGATCGGCACCGCCGTCTTCACCGAGGACTTCGCGGGCTGGGACAGCTCCTACGATGGCACGCCCATCCCGCTGGAGCACATGCGGGAGTGGCGCGAGGCCACCGTCGAGCGCATCAAGGAACTGCGGCCCGCCCGCATCCTGGAGATCGGCGTCGGTTCCGGTCTGCTGCTCTCCCGGCTCGCCCCGGACGCCGAGGAGTACTGGGCGACCGACTTCGCGGCACCCGTGATCCGCAAGCTCGGCGAGGACCTGAAGGCCGACCCCGGTCTGGCCTCCAAGGTCCGTCTGCGCTGCCAGGCCGCCGAGGTGACGGACGGGCTGCCCGTCGGCCATTTCGACACCATCGTCATCAACTCCGTCATCCAGTACTTCCCCAGCCTGGACCACCTGCGCAAGGTGATCTGGGGCGCGATGGGCCTGCTCGCCCCGGGTGGCGCCCTGTTCCTGGGCGACGTACGGGACCTGCGGCAGGCGCGCGTCCTCCAGACCGGCATCCAGGTCGCCCGCCGGGCCGAGCCGCTGCGGCAGGCCGTGGACCGCGGGCTCGCCCTGGAGAAGGAACTCCTCGTCGACCCCGGCTGGTTCACCACCCTGGGTGTGGGCGTCGACCTGCGCACCAAGCGGGGACGCCACCACAACGAGCTGACGCGCTACCGCTACGACGTCGTCCTGTACGCCGACACCGCCGACGCCCTCCGGCTGGACGAGGTACCGGAGGCGGAGTGGGGCGCCGACCTGGCCGGACTCCTGAGCGGGGCCGAGCCCTTCCGCGTCCGGCGCATCCCCGACGGCCGCACGGCAGCCGACCTCGCCGCGATGCGCGCGATGGACGCCGAGCCCGTCCCGGCAGCGGGCGAGGAGCCCGAGGACGTACGGCAGTCGGGGGAGGCCCACGGCTTCCGGGTACTGACCACCTGGTCCGACGAACCGGGCTTCTTCGACGCCGTGTTCGTGCCCGCCGCGCGCACCGGCCGCACCCTCGGCCTGTACCGCCCGGGCGCCGGACGCGGCACCGAGCCGTACGCCAACACCCCGACCGCCACCCGCGGTCAGGGCGCGCTGGTGCGCCGTATCCGGGAGGAGCTGGCGCAGCGGCTGCCGGGCTACATGGTCCCGGCCGCCTTCGTGGTGCTGCCGCGCCTGCCGATGAACGACAACGGCAAGCTCGACGTGCGGGCCCTGCCGGACGCCGAGCCCGCCGTCGCCCTGTCGGCCGGGCGCGGCCCGCGCACCCCCGTCGAGGAGGTGCTGTGCCGGCTCTTCGCCGAGGTGCTGGGGCTGCCCCGCACCGGCGCGGAGGACAACTTCTTCGACCTGGGAGGGCATTCACTGCTCGCCACCCGGCTGATCAGCCGGGCCCGCACCGAACTCGGCGCCGAGCTGGCGATCCGCGACCTGTTCGAGGCCCCCACCCCCGAGCAACTGGCCCTGCGCGCCGAGGCCGGACGGCCCGCACGTCCGGTGCTGGAGCCCGTTGCCCCGGCCGACCGGCCCACACGCATCCCGCTGTCGGCGGCCCAGCGGCGGCTGTGGCTCGTCGAGCGGATCACCGGCGACGGGGTCGCCTACAACTTCCCCCTCGTCGTCCGGGTGCGCGGCACGCTGGACTCCGACGCCCTGCGGAGCGCGCTGGGAGATGTGACCCACCGTCACGAGTCCCTGCGCACCCGTTTTCTGGTGGAGGACGGTGAGCCGTACCAGTGGATCGCGGCGCCCGGTGAGGCCGAGCCCGAGTTCCGGGTCGTCGACTGCACCGAGGAGGAGCTGCCCGCACTGATCGAGGCCGCCCAGCGGCGCCCCTTCGACCTGAGCGCCGAACTCCCGGTACGGGCCGAGGTGCTGTGCCTGGGCGCCGATGACGCAGTGGTGGCGCTGGTGCTGCACCACATCACCACCGACGAGTGGTCCGACCGCCCCTTCCTGGCCGACCTCGACCACGCCTACGCCGCCCGCACGGCCGGGCGTGCGCCCGACTGGGCGGCGCCGCTGCCCGCGCAGTACGCCGACTACACCCTGTGGCAGGAGGCCCTGCTCACCGAGGTCGGCGAGCGGCAGCTCGACTTCTGGACGCGGACCCTGCGCGATCTGCCCGAGGAGATCCCGCTGCCCCTGGACCGCCCGGGCGCGGCGCGGATCACCGGCCGGGGCGCCGTCGTCCGCAAGGCGCTGCCGGACAGCACCGGCGACGCCCTGCGGGAGCTGGCGGGCTCCCGGCAGGCCAGCATGTTCATGCTGTTCCAGGCGGCCACGGCGGCCCTGCTGCACCGGCTCGGCGCGGGCGACGACATCCCGCTCGGCGCGCCGATCGCCGGGCGCACCGACAGTGCGGTCGACGACCTGGTCGGCTTCTTCGTGAACACGCTGGTGCTGCGCACCGACCTGTCCGGCGACCCGACTTTCGCCGAACTCCTCGACCGGGTGAAGGAGTCGGCGCTGGCCGCCTTCGAGCACCAGGACGTGCCGTTCGACCGTGTCGTGGACGCGGTCAACCCGGTCCGGGTCGCCGACCGCAACCCCCTGTTCCAGGTGATGCTCGGCTACCACCACCGGCCCGACGGCGACCCCGACCTCTTCGGGCTCCCCACCGAGTGGTTCGACATGGACACCGGCATGGCCAAGTTCGACCTGGACTTCACCTTCGTCGACCACGGCGCCGGACGCGACATGGCGCTCCTGCTGGAGTACGCCACCGACCTCACCGACGCGGAAACCGCGACCGCCCTGGTCGACCGGCTGCTCGGACTGCTGGAGCAGATCGCCCGGGACCCGGCCCAACCGGTGAGCAGCCTGCGTGTTCTCACCGGCGAGGAGGAGCGGGCCGCCACGACCGAGTGGAACGACACCGCACGGCCGCTGGAGACCCGCACCGTCCCGGAGATCCTCGACGACACGGTGCGCGCCCGCCCGGACGCCACCGCCCTGGTCGCGGGGGAGACCCGGCTGACCTTCCGGGAGCTGTCCGAGCAGGTGGACGCCGTGGCACGGCTGGTGCTGGGCCAGGGCGCCGGACCCGAGACGGTCATCGGCCTCGCGCTGCCCCGCCACCTCATGGTCCCGGCCGTCCTGGGCGTCCTCAGGTCCGGCGCCGCCTATCTGCCACTGGACCCCGAATACCCGGCCGGGCGGCTGGAGTTCATGCTGCGGGACGCCTCGGCGCGCTGCGTGCTCACCACGTCCGCCCTCGCCGCCAAGCTGCCGGACGGCTGCGAGCGCGTCCTGCTCGACGGCACCGAGCGGCCCGGTGACGACGGCACACCGCTGCCGCCGTACCCCGACCCGTCCCACGTCGCGTACGTCATCTTCACCTCCGGCTCCACCGGCACCCCCAAGGGCGTGATCGGCACCCACCGGGGCCTGAGCAACCTCTACGGCGCCCACCGCGACGACCTGATCGGCCCGGCGGAGCAGGCGGCCGGACGCGCCGGACTGCGGGCCGTGCACGCCGCCTCGTTCAGCTTCGACGGCTCCTGGGACCCGCTGCTCTGGCTGCCCGCCGGGCACGAGCTGCATGTGACCGACGAGGCCACCATGGCCGACCCGGCCGCCCTCCTCGCCTACGTGAACCGGGAGCGGGTCGACTACCTCGACGTCACCCCGACCTATCTGCGCGAGCTGCTCCATCACGGCTTCCTGGAGCCCGGCGGCCACCTCCCCGGCGTGCTCAGCGTCGGCGGCGAGGCCACCCCGGCCCAGCTGTGGGAACGGCTGTGCGCCCTGCCGGGGGTCCAGGTCCACGACCTGTACGGCCCCACCGAGTGCGCGGTCGACGCCTACGGCCGGCACGCAGACGCCTCCGGCCGCTGGGCGGCGCCGCTCGACAACATCCGCGCCCACGTCCTCGACCGCGCCCTGCGCCCGGTCCCGGTGGGCGTCACGGGCGAGCTGTACCTGGCGGGCGAGGGCCTGGCCCGCGGCTACCTGAACCGTCCCGGCCTGACTGCCGAACGGTTCACCGCCGACCCCTTCGGGGCGCCCGGCAGCCGTATGTACCGCACGGGTGACCTCGTCCGCCGCTGCCGCGACGGCTCCCTGAAGTTCCTGGGGCGGGCCGACGGCCAGGTCAAGCTGCGCGGCTTCCGCATCGAACTCGGTGAGATCGAGGCCCTGCTCGCCGAGCACCCGGACGTGGCCACGGCCGCTGTCGTCGTGCGCGAGGACACACCGGGCGTACGCAGGCTGGTGGCCTACCTCCTCCCCGCCGGCGATCGCACCCCCGATCCCGCCGACCTGCGCACCCGCGCGGCCTCCGCGCTGCCCTCCCACATGGTCCCGGCCGCCTACGTCACCGTTCCCGCCCTGCCGCGCACCGTCAGCGGCAAACTCGACGAGAAGGCGCTGCCCGCATCGGACTTCGCCGCGCTCACCTCGGGACGCAGGCCCCGCAACCCGCGCGAGGACGTGCTGTGCGAGGCGTTCGCCGCGGTCCTTGACGTCCCCGAGGTCGGCATCGACGACGACTTCTTCGCCCTCGGGGGCCACTCGCTGCTGGCCATGCGGCTGACCGCGCGCATCCGCGCCGCCCTAGGCGCCGAGGTGTCCCTGCGCACGGTGTTCGACGCGCCCACGGTCGCCCGCCTGGCCGAGCGCCTGGCCACCGGGAGCACGGCGGACGGCACGGCCCGCCCCGCGCTGACGGTCAGCACCCGCCCCGAACGGCTGCCCCTGTCGTCGGCCCAGCAGCGCCTGTGGGTGCTGTACCAGGTCGAGGGCCCCAGCGCGACGTACAACATCCCCTCGGCCTGGCGGCTGACCGGTGCGCTGGACGTCGACGCGCTGCGGGCCGCCGTGCACGACCTCGTCGTACGGCACGAGACGCTGCGCACGGTGTTCCCCGACGAGGACGGCCGGGCGTACCAGCTGGTCCTCGGCCCGGACCAGGTCCGCGTCCCGTTCGAGGTGGAGGACACCGACGAAGCGCGGCTCGCCGAGCGGCTGGCGGAGGCCGGGGCGTACGGCTTCGAGCTGGACCGGGAGCCCCCTCTGCGCGTCCATGTGTTCCGCACCGGCGAGCAGGACTGGACCCTGCTGGTCCTGCTGCACCACATCGCCGGCGACGAGTGGTCGGACGCACCGCTCAACCGGGACCTCGCCCTCGCCTACGCCTGCCGCACCCAGGGGCGCGAGCCGGACTGGGCGCCGCTGCCCGTGCAGTACGCCGACTACACGCTCTGGCAGCAGAAGCTGCTCGACCAGGTCAGTGAGCGGCAGATCGCGTACTGGAGGCAGACGCTCGACGGTCTGCCCGAGGAGCTGGCGCTGCCCTTCGACCGGCCCCGGCCGCTGGAGGCCGGCTACCGGGGCGGTTCGGCGGACCTGTCCCTGGACGCCGAGCTGGCCGCCGACCTGCACCGGCTGGCGCGCGACCACGGCGTCAGTGTGTTCATGGTGCTCCAAGCCGCCGTGGCGACCCTGCTCACCCGGCTGGGCGCCGGTCACGACATCCCGATCGGCAGCCCGATCTCCGGGCGCACCGACGCGGCCCTGGAGGACCTGGTCGGCTTCTTCCTGAACACGCTGGTGCTGCGCACGGACACCTCCGGCGACCCGACCTTCCACGAACTGCTGGCCCGGGTGCGGGAGGCCGATCTGGCGGCCTTCGACCACCAGGACGTGCCGTTCGAGCGGCTGGTGGAGGTGCTCAACCCGGCCCGCTCACTGGCCCGGCATCCGCTGTTCCAGGTGATGGTCGTGTACCTGGCGGCCGGTGACGAGAGCGCGGGCCTGCCCGGACTGGACGCCCGCCGCGACGAAGTCGCCCAGACTACGGCCAAGTTCGATCTGTCCTTCGACTTCGTGGAGCGCGCCGACGGCAGCGGCGTCGACGGCGTCCTCGAGTACAGCGCGGACCTGTTCGACCCCGCCACCGCGCAGTCCTTCGCCGACCGGCTGCGCCGCGTCCTGCGCGCGGTCGCCGCCGACCCGGAGCTCACCGTGGGCCGGGTGGACATCCTCGCCCCGGAGGAGCGGCGGCGCCTGGCGGACGGCTGGCACAGCCGCCCCGTCCTCGCGCCGCCGACGACCGTGCCCGCACTCTTCGCGGCACGCGTCCGCGAGTTCCCGGGGCACCCTGCTGTGGCCTCCGACGGCATCGAGCTGACCTTCGCCGAACTCGACGCCGAGGCCAACCGGCTGGCCCGGGTGCTGCGCGAACTCGGCACGGGCCCGGAGCGGTTGGTGGCGCTCGCACTGCCCCGCACCGCCCGCTTCCTGGTGGCGGTGCTCGCGGTGCACAAGGCGGGCGCGGCGTACCTGCCGCTCGACCCGGACGCGCCGCTGGAGCGCACCGCCGGTGCCCTCGCCGACGCACGACCCGTCGTGACGCTCACCACGGGCGAGTTCACGGACATCCTGCCCCCGGACGCCCGCCGCCTGGTGCTGGACGAGCCCGGCACGGCCGGGCGGATCGCCGCCCAGGACCCGTCCGACTCCGACCTGACCAGCTCGTTGACACCTCGCCACCCGGCGTACGTCATCTACACCTCCGGCTCGACCGGCCGCCCCAAGGGCGTCGTGGTCACCCACGAGACCCTCGGCAACCTCTTCCACAGCCACCGCGAGACGCTGTACCGGCCCGCGATCGAGGCCACCGGACGGCGGAACCTGCGCGCCGGGCACGCCTGGTCGTTCTTCTTCGACGCCTCCTGGCAGCCCCAGCTGTGGCTGCTGGACGGGCACTGCGTGCACATCGTGTCCGAGGAGGTCAGGCGCGACCCCGAACTCCTCGCCGCGGCCGTGCGCGACCACCGGTTCGACTTCCTGGAGGTCACGCCGTCCCTGTTCGCCCGGATGGCCGAGAACGGTCTGCTGGAGGGCGACGACTGCCCCCTCGCCGTCGTCGGCGTCGGCGGCGAGGCGGTACCCGTCGCGCAGTGGCGGCAACTGGCCGGGCTGCGCGGCACCGAGGCGTTCAACCTCTACGGGCCGACCGAGTCCACCGTGGACGCCCTGGTCGCCCGGGTCGGCGACAGCGACCGCCCGCTGGTGGGCCGTCCGGTGGCCGGAACGCGGGCGTACGTCCTGGACGAGCGGCTGCAACCGGTGCCGCCCGGTGTGACGGGCGAGCTGTATCTCGCGGGCGGCGGACTCGCCCGCGGCTACCTCGGCGCGCCCTCCCTGACCGCCGAGCGGTTCGTGGCCGACCCCTTCGGCGCGCCCGGCTCCCGTCTGTACCGCACGGGCGACCTGGCCCGCTGGACGGCCGACGGCCGGATCGACTTCCTCGGACGGGCCGACGACCAGGTCAAGATCCGCGGCTTCCGCATCGAACCCGCCGAGATCGAGTCCGCGCTCACCGCCCATCCCGCCGTGGCCCGGGCCGTGGTGACGGTAAGCCAGGAGGGAGCGCGTACGTTGCTGGTCGCCCACGTGGTCGCCCGGGGCGCCGACCCCGCCGAGCTGCGCGCCCATGTCGCCGCCCGGCTGCCCGACCACATGGTCCCGGCCGCCGTCGTGCCGCTCGACCGGTTCCCGCAGCTGGCCAACGGCAAGCTGGACCGGGCCGCCCTGCCCGCCCCCGACTTCTCCGCCCTGTCCTCCCACCGCGCCCCCGCCACCCCGATGGAGGAGACGCTCTGTGCGGTCGTCGCCGAGGTGCTCGGGCTCGAACGGGTCGGCGTGGACGACGACTTCTTCGTCCTCGGCGGCGACAGCATCGTCGCGATGCAACTCGTCGCCCGGGCCCGGGCGACGGGCGTGCGGATTACCCCGCGCCTCGTCTTCAGGCACCGCACGGCCGCCGCGCTGAGCACGGTCGCCGAGTCGGCCGGGACCGCCGGGGTCCGCCGCGAGGACGACGGGACCGGCACCGTGCCGCTCACCCCGGTGATGCACTGGCTGCGCGAACTGGGCGGCCCCTTCTCGACCTACCACCAGGCCGCGCTCGTCCGCACGCCCGCCGCCCTGGACCTGCCAGGGCTGACCGCCGTGCTCCAGGCCCTGGCCGACGGGCACGACCTGCTGCGGGCCACCCTGGAGCGGCCCTCGCGGGACGACACCCAGGACTGGTCGCTGTACGTCCCGCCCGTCGGCGCGGTCGACGCCGCCCGGTGGATCGACCGGGTGGACGTGACCGGGCTCGACGCCGGGGCACTGGGCGAGGCCGTACGCGAGCACGCGCACGCGGCGCGGGCGCTGCTGGATCCGGACGCCGGGGCGATGGTCCGGGCCGTGTGGTTCGACGCCGGCGATGCTCCGGGACGGCTGCTGCTGATGGCCCACCACCTGGTGGTCGACGGCGTGTCCTGGAGGGTGCTGCTGCCGGACCTGGCGACGGCCTGGCAGGACGTCTCCGCGGGACGTGCGGCGCGTGTCGACCCGGTCGGGACGTCGTTCGCCCGCTGGTCACGGCTGCTGACCGAACTGGCCGAGGCCCCCGAGCGCGAGGCGGAGCTGCCCGTGTGGACGGCGCTCCTGGACGGCGGCGGCGAACCCTTCCCGCTCGCCCGCCCGTTGGACCCCGAGCGGGACACCACCGCGACCCAGCGCGAAGTGATCAGGCGGTTGCCCGCCGAGCTCACCGGGCCGCTGCTCTCGACGGTGCCCGCCGCGTTCGGCGCCGGCGTCCACGACGTACTGCTCGCCGGTCTCGCGCTGGCCTTCGCCGACTGGCGCAGGCGCGCCGGCGGATCCGGCACCTCCGTCCTGGTCGACCTGGAGGGACACGGCCGCGAAGCCGAACTGGCCGGGGACGACGTCGACCTCTCCCGGACGGTGGGCTGGTTCACCAGCGTCTTCCCGGTGCGGCTCGACGCGGGCCCGGCCGACCCCGCCGACGCCTTCGCCGGCGGCCCGGCGGCCGAGGAAGCCGTACGACGGGTGCGCGACCATCTGGCGGAGCTGCCCGCGAACGGCGTCGGCTACGGTTTGCTGCGGCACCTCAACCCCCGTACCCGTGAGGTGCTGGCGGCCCGCGAAGCGGCCCGCGTGGAGTTCAACTACCTGGGCCGGTTCGGCATCCCGGAGGACACGGACTGGTCGTACGCTCCCGAGGAGGACGCGGCCGACATCGGGCCCGAGGCCGACATGCGGGAGGGGCACGCGCTGAGCATCAACGTGGTGACCGAGGATCGGGAGGACGGGCCGGTGCTGGCCGCCCACTGGTCCCATCTTCAAGGGCTGCTGCCGCGCGAGACGGTCGAGGACCTCGCCGGGACCTGGTTCCGGGCGCTGGAGGGACTGGTCGTGCGGGCCATGAGGAACCGTCGGCCGTAAGGGGCCGTGAGGAGAGGAAAGCGATGAGCAATCCGTTCGAGGACGCCGATGGGGTCTACCTGGTGCTCGTCAACGACGAGAACCAGCACAGCCTGTGGCCGGAGTTCGCCGACGTGCCGGGCGGCTGGAGGACCGTCCACGGGCCGGCGGACCGGCAGGAGTGCCTGGAGTACGTCGAGACCCACTGGACCGACATGCGGCCGCGGAGCCTGGCCGAGGCCATGGACCGCTGACACGGTACACACGCAAGAGAAGGGGGGCGGCCGCCCCCCTTTCGCTGTACCTCCTGCGCCGTCAGGGGGCCGGCTGCTCCACCTTGGTGTCCGGCCTGCCGTCGACCGCCGCCGCCAGCTGCGGGGCCAGTCGCTCGACGACGTACGGCAGGCTGAGGGCGGAGACGAACGACGTGGCGTTGCCGTAGTCGCTGCTCTCGTCGACGAAGACCTCGCGGCCCTCCTTCACGACGTTCAGATCCTTGTAGGAGGCGTCCTTGTGCAGCGTGTCGGTGTCCTTGGCGACGTCGCCGGCGATCCAGACGACGGCGTCCTGATCGAGCAGGTCGGTGCGCTCCTTGCTGATGTTCGCGCCGAACCGGTCCCCGATCGCCTTGTCCAGGTCCTTGGGCAGGGAGAAGCCGAGGTCCGTCAGGATCCGGGAGCGCGCGTCCTGACTGCCGAAGACGAACATGCCCTCGTACGGGGTGGCCATCACCGCGCTGGCGCCCTTGAACTCGGGGTGCTCGTCGGCCGCGGCCTTGATCGTGGCCTCGGTGTCCTCGACGATCTTCGTGGCCTCGTCCGGCTTGCCGAGTGCCTGGCCGACCGTCTTCGTCAGCTCCTGCCACGGGATGCCGTAGTCGTTGTACTCCTTCGGCTGGGCGACGACGGGCGCGAACTTGGACAGCTGCTCGTACTGCTCCTTGGTCAGGCCCCCGTAGAGCGCGAGGATCAGATCCGGCTTGAGGGCCGCGATCTTCTCCACCTGAGGGCCGGTGCCGGTGTCCTTCAGGACGGTGGGTGTCTTGCCCCCGCCCAGCTCGTCCTCGGCCCACGGGCCGATCGCGCCCTCGTATCCGCCCAGCCACTCGGTGGTGCCGACCGGGACCTTGCCGAGCGCCAGGACCGCGTCCTGGTCGGTGAGGCCGACGGTGACGATCCGCTGCGGTTCGGCCTTGACGGTCGTACTGCCGTACTTGTGCGCGAGGGTGACGGGGAAGGCGGCCTCACCGGAGGCGCCCGCCTTCGCACCGGCATCGGCGGCGTCGGATCCGGAGTCGCCACCGCCGCAGGCCGTGGCGGCGGTGAGGAGCAGGAGGGTCGAGGCGAGCGCGGCGGCGAGCCGTGGCGCTGTGCGGGAGCGGAACATCGGTGGTCCTCCGGTTCGGTTCCTGTGGTGCGGGGCGGTGCGGGGGTGGGGACTGCGTGGGGCGGGGAGTTCGTGGGGCGGTCAGGAGCCGGTGGCGCGGGAGTTCGACCATGCCGCCCACAGCGCCGCGTAGGGCCCGCCGACGGCGCGCAGTCGGTCGTGCGTGCCGGTCTCGACGATCCGCCCGGACTCCATGACGACGATCCGGTCGGCGGTCGCCGCCTGGCTGAGGCGGTGCGCGACGATCAGCGCCGTACGTCCGTCCACGGCGCGGGCGACGGCCTTTTCCAGGACGCGCGCTCCGGCGCTGCCCGCTTCGGCGGTGGCCTCGTCGAGGATCACCAGGGGCGGATCGGCGAGGACCAGCCGGGCGAGGGCCAGGGCCTGTGTCTGGGCGCCCGTGAGGCGATGACCGCCGTCGCCGACCACGGTGGCGAGGCCGTCGGGCAGCGCCTCGGCCCATCCGAGTGCGTCGACGCGGTCGAGCGCGGCGCGCAGTTCGTCCTCGGTCGCGTCGGGCGCGGCCAGGCGGAGGTCGTCGGCGAGCGGGCCCGCGAAGACATGGGTCTCCTGGGTGATCAGGGCGATCGTGCGGCGGGCCACGGCCGGGTCGAGTTCGGTCGGCGGCACGCCGCCGACCAGGACGGTCCCGGCGGTGGGCGGCTGAATGCCGGCCACGAGTCTCGCCAGGGTGGTCTTGCCCGCTCCGCTGGCACCGACAAGAGCCACCCGTTCACCTTGACGGATCGTCAGGTCCAGGTCGTGCAGCACAGGGTGTCCGGGCCGGTAGGCGTGCTTCAGTCCCCGCAGGGTGACCTCGACGCCGCTCGTCCCGGCCGGGCGGGCCGGTGCCTCAGGCCCCGGCTCGTCGGTGACGCCCACGAGCCGTGCCAGGCCCGCCGTCGCCGACTGGGCGTCGTCGAGCAGGACGAGGGCCGCGTTGACCGGGGTGAACAGACTGTGGAAGTACAGGGCGGCGGCGGTCGCCGTGCCCACGGACGCCGAGCCCTGGCGGACCAGCCAGTAGCCGGTGCACAGGACGGCGGCCAGCCCGATGTACTCGGCGATGTGCAGGCGGCTGTAGAAGCCCACGACCAGCCGCACGCCCTTCATGGTCAGCGCGACCACGGACCGGGACCGTTCGGTGACCCTCTCGGTGTGCTCCCGCTCCAGCCGGAACGCCCGTACGGTGGAGGCACCCGCGACGGTGTCGAGGAGCTGCTGCTGCTGGGCTCCCGCGGCCACCCGCTGCTCGGCGTAGAGCGGGACCGCGCGGGCCACGTACCAGCGGGCGGTGGCCACTTGGACGGGCACGGCCAGCAGCGCGGCCGGCAGGAACCGCCAGTCGAGCAGGGCCATGGCACCGAGGGTCAGGACGATGGTCAGCAGCGAACGGGCCAGCTCCGGCAGGGCGTTGCGCACGGCGTCCGCGATGAGGGACACATCGGCGGTGACCCGGGCGGTGAGATCGCCGGCGCCGGCCTTCTCGACGCGGTCCAGCGGCAGCCCCAGGGCCCGTTCGACGAACTTCTCGCGCAGCCGGGCCAGCGTCGTCTCGCCCAGCCGGGAGACCAGCGACAGGCCGTATCCGGCGCTCACGCCCTGCGCCGCGGCGACGGCCACCAGCAGTGCCGCGGTGGTGGTGATGGCGTCGACGGCCCCGCGGTCCGCGGCCAGGTCGACGATCCGGCCCAGCAGCGGCTGCACCAGCAGTCCGACCGCGGTGGAACCGACCATGACGGCCAGGGCGGTCAGAGCCAACGCCCTCTGGGGGCGTAATAGTTCGGCCACCGCGGCGCGGGTGCGCGCGGGGGTCGCGACGGGCAGCAGCGCCGACTCGGCCCGCGGTGCCTCGCGGGACTCGGTCATGCGAGCACCGCCGTACGGTAGTCCGCGCGGTCGTGGACGAGCTGGTCGTGGCCGCCGCTCGCGGTCACCCTGCCGCCCTCGACGAGGACGACCCGGTCGGTCACCGCGAGGAGAGCGGGGCTGTTGGTCACGAGGACGGTCGTGCGGCCCCTGCGGATGTCCCTGACTCCGGCCGCCATCCGTACCTCGGTGACGGCGTCGACGGCTGTGGCGGGCTCGTGGAGGACGAGGACCGGGGTGTCGGCGGCGAGCGCCCTCGCCAGGGCCACACGCTGGCGCTGGCCGCCGGAGAGTGAGCGTCCCCGCGCGGTGACGGCCGTGGCGGTGCCGTCGGGAAGGGCGCCGGCGACCTCGTCGGTGCCCGACGCGGCGATCGCGGCCGCGACCGGGGCATCCGCACGGGCGACGGTGATGTTGTCCAGGAGGCTTCCCTCGAACAGGTCGGCGTCGTGCTCGGCGACGAGGACCGCGGCCCGCAGCTCCGCCAGGCCCAGGGCGGTCACGTCCGTCCCGTCCAGCTCCACGCAGCCCTCGTCGGGGTCGGTGCGGCGGGCGAGGCAGTGCAGCAGAGCGGTCGCGTCGGCGGGGTCGGCGGTGACGACGCCGACCGTCTCGCCGGGGGAGACCTCGAGGTCCAGGCCGCGCAGGGAGCCGTACGACAGGCCGCGCAGCCGCAGCCGGCCCTCGACCCGGCGCAGGGCGGGGGCGTCGGACGGCGCGACGGGCCGCACGGCGGGCTCGGCACCCAGGACCTCGGCGATACGTGCGGCGGACGCACGCCCTTGCGCCAACTCCGCGTTGACCCAGGAGAACTCGGACAGCGGCCCCATGAGGAACAGGGCGAGCGCGACGGAGGAGACCAGCTCGCCGAGGCCGATGTCGCCGCGTGCGGCGAGCCGGCCACCGACCAGGGCGACCAGGGCGAGGAACGCTCCGGTCAGGATGGTCACGACGCCGCTCTGCCAGGCTTCGGCACGTGCGGCGCGCAGCGTGGCGGTGAGCGAGTCCTGGCTGATGCGCCGGTAGCGGGAGACCGCCGCGGGTTCGGCGCCGATGCCCTTGAGCACCCGCAGTCCGGCCACCAGATCGGCGGCCACGCCGGACGCGTGCGCCGCGCGTTCCTGCTCGGTCTCACTGCGCCGCTCGAGGGGCTTGCTCAGCAGGTGCACCAGCCACAACAGCAGGGGCGTGCCCAGCAGCACGAGGAGACCGAGGGGGAGGGAGATGCGCAGCAGTACGACCGCGCCGACCGCCAGGCCGGTCGCGGCCCCGATCCCGACGACGAGGGCCATCGTGACCGCGCCGACCCGCTTGGCGTCCTCCGTGGCGGTGTTCGCCAGTTCCCCGGGCAACCGGCCCTCGTCCGCGCCGCCTTCGGGCGCGAGGACGCGGGCGGTCAGCTCCGTCCGCAGGCGGTGCGCGGCCGTCACGGACGCGCGCTCACCGGCGCGGGCGCCGAAGCGGAAGCTGTAGGAGAGTCCGACGTAGACGACGGCCAGGACGCCGAGCCACAGCAGCAGTCCGGTGACGTCGCCGTCCACGACACCGCGGTCGATGGCACGTCCGACGACGACCGGCACGAGGGCTTCGCCCGTCTGATGACCCATGCCCAGCACCGCGCCGACGACGACATCGCGGCGCTGACCGCCCACCGCGCGCCACAGGACGTTCCGTCCCGGCAGGTCCGCTTTTTTCACGCATCCTCCGGACCGGATTCACAGCGCTCGGAAACCCTCCGCAAACTTAGGTAAGGCTAACTAAACTGTCTTCCTCTGTCACCCCCCTTGGGGAAGCGCGCGCACCGGGCCTGGTCCGGCCCGCGCGGCCTGGCCTCCCACGAGGCCGCCGGCGACGGTCAGTTCTCCGCGGCGTTCGCCGCCTGCCACCACCCCGCCAGCTCGTCGATGATCGGCAGCACGGAATGCCCACGCGGCGTGAGCCGGTAGCGCACCCGCGGCGCGGAGCCGCCGAGGTTGTGCACCGTGCGGTCGACGAGTCGCATGTGCACGAGGCGGTGCAGTGCCCGGTCCAGCGGCTTGTTCTCCATCAGGCCGGCGGCCCGGGCGAGGTCGTTGTGATATCTCGGGCCTCCGGCGAGTTGGACCAGCACGGCGGGCACCCACTTGCCCGAAAGGATCCGTGCGGCTTCGTAGGCGTCCTCGAAGTGCTGGCGTTCGTCCTGGTGTCCGTGCAGGCTCGTCACCGAGTCGGGTCCCTTTCCTCTGGTGCCGTCGGGAATCACACCGCGGAGTGTTTCCGCGTCCGTCGCGCGGTGTCCGTGCGGGCCCTCACGCGGAGCTGTGCGGGCCTTTCTCGATGGGCAGGGGATCGCTGACGACCGCGGCTTCGCCGCTTTCCCGGAATTCATCCGGGTAGAACTGTTCCGCCCAGTGCCGGAATCGCATGATCGGGCCGTCGCCCTGGGCGAGCCGGGGATGCCTCAGGTAGGTCTTGTTCTGCCAGATCGGGGCGTCCTGGGCGGCGCCCTGCCACGAGGGGAGCGCGAAGAACTGCGTGGCGAGCCACGACGAGTACCTGCCGGCCCGGCCGCCGGCCGTACCCAGGCGCGCGCTCACGGTGAACCGGGTCTCGATGCGGCAGGGATCCAGGGGCGTGGGCATGATCTGCACCAGGGCCGACAGGCCCATCCGCGGCATACGGGCGACGACGTGGATATGGCCGAGGCCGTTGGCCTCCACGTCGAAATCCACGTCGAACCGGCCCAGCAGGGGCGTCATGCGGTGGACGGTCGTGCCGAGGGTCAGCCTCGGACCGTTCAGCTCCAGCGGCTTGGTGACCTGGGCACCGGACGTACCGTGGACGGGCCCGAAGTGGCCGATGTCGACGGAGTTCTCGACCACCTCCTGCGGGTGGTCGACAAGGATCGTGGAGTGTCTGGCCGGCGGGGGGAAATCCTGCGCCGGGACGACGGGCACGTCCCAGGACGGGGCCTCGCCGCGGGCATGGCTCCAGACCATGACCACCCCGTTGACCTCCCGGGCCGTCAGCTGGGTCAGGGAGGCCTTGGGCGGCCGGGTGCCGTACCCGGTCCGCACGCATCTGCCGTCGGGAGCGAAGGCGAAGTGGTGGAACGGGCAGACCAGATCCTCTCCTTCCACCCGGCCGCCGAAGCCCAAATGCGCGCCGAGATGGGGGCAATAGGGATTCACGACGCGGACCATGCCCTGCCGGGTGCGGTAAACGACGATGTCCTCACCCATGAAGCGACGCCGCACCACCCGTCCGGGGCGCACTTCGTCACTGAATGCCACCGCGAACCAGCCGTCGGGATAAGGAAGCCTGGGCCGGTCGGCGGACACGGGTGATTCGCGAGTCAAGTCCCTTTTCCTCAGCCCGAACACAGGCCCTCCCGCAGCTCGTCCATTTCTGATCTTGCCGAGTGGCGCGGCGCGCAATAGCAACGATCGACAACTGGCGTACCGGATGGGAAAATGGAACACCTGTTCCTATCATGCGGTGCGGAGTGGGGTCAACGGTTCGTATTGCCGACTGCTTCCGTCGCTGATCCTTTGCTTTTGCCGGCCTCAATTGAGAATACGAATTCCGCTCCCACTGCTTTGCGTTCACCGCATGCCGGGACCCCGCACGCCGGGGCCGACGCGTGCCCAGAAGAGGGCCACCGAGCCCACGACGGTCACCTCATGGGAGTCGAAGGCACGGTCCAGAGCCGCATCGAGGTCCTCCAGCCGGTCCTGCCGGTTGCACATGATGCCGCGCCGGTTGGCCGCCGCCAGCTGCGGTCTCGCCAGCCAGTTGTGACCGACCCCCTGTCCCGGAATGGTGGCGCCGAACAGCGTGCCGCCCGGTCTCAGCACCGCGCGGGCATGCTCGAAGACCACCGCCTTGTCGGCCAAGGTTCCCGGCAGACAGTGCAGGAGGTGGACCATGCCCACCGAGTCCACACCGTCGCACGGCAGTTGCCACGGCCGCAGCACATCGGCCAGGTGCGTGCGCGGTGCGTAGCGGCGCAGACGGCTCGCCGCGGCGGCCAGCGAGTTGGAGTTGAGGTCCATCAGCGTGAGGGACGGGTCCGGGGACGGAAAGCGGCACAGGTCGAGCAGCAGCCCGGTGCCCACTCCGACGTCCAGGTGCCGTGCCGAGACGTGGCGGTCGTAGAGGCCGACGAGCCGGTCCTTCGGACAGCGCCAGGCGAGCGGAGAGTTGAAGCCGTAGACGAAGGCGTTGTAGGCACGCAGGAACGAGCGGGTGTACACCGCCTGCCCGGCGTGGACCGAGGTCGCGTCGAAGGCGGCCATGTCACTCGGCGTCCGGCCGCGGCGTGAGGCGCACCAGTGGGAGCTCCCGGCTCGTACGGCGCTGGTACTCGGCGTAGCCCTGGAAACGCCCCACGATGCGCTGCCACCACTCGGCCCGCTCGTCCCCCTCCAGCACCGTCGCACGCACCGGCCGCACCCGCCCGCCGACCCGCAGGACCGCGTCGGGATTGGCCAGCAGGTTGCGGTACCACCTCGGATGGTGGACCGACCCCCGGTAGGAGGCGACGACCACGACGTCCTCACCGTCGGGGAAGGTGAACAGCGGCACGGAATAGGGATCGCCGCCCTGCGGTCTGAGGGTGGTCAGGATTCCCACCTGATTCCCGAGCATCCGTTTGCCCAGGCGCCCGTTCGTCCGCTCGTAGAGCGCGACATGGGCGACGTTGTTCACGCGCTGCACCCATCTGCTCCACCGGGACACCTCGCGCCCCGTGGCCGTGCTGTGCCGGAAAGCTGCCATGTCCCTTTCCCCTTCACCGTCGGCGTCCTCCGGTTTCGCGCCGGTCACCGCCCCGCTCCCGGCGCTCCCCGCGGGACCTCGTGCCCGCTCGCGCAGCAGCGTCGGCACGACCCACAGGGCGTGGGCGAGGGCGAGACGCCCGACGCCCGCCCCTCTCGCCCGCATGAACGACAGGGCGCTGCCCATGCCCATCGCCGCACCGGTCACCGCGGTGTTGCCCGTGGCCACATGAGCGGTCGTGTACAGCGCGCTGGTCAGCACGGCCGCGCGCCCGGTGCCGTAGCGCCGGGTGAGCCGGTCCTGGAGCAGACCCCGCCAGAACAGCTCCTCGCCCGGCGCCACGACCAGCGCCAGGTACGCGCACATACGGGCCGGTCCGATCACCTTGGAGAGGTCGCGCAGAGCCGCCGCGTCGTCGGCGACGCGTTCCACGGAGCCGCGGGCCCGCGCGTCCGCGAACGAGCCCGCGAGGAGGATCCCCGCCGCCAGCCCGGCGGCGGCCAGGGCGTCGTGCCGCGTCAACCTGCCGGGCCGGACCGACGGTTGGACGACGAGCGCGCCCAGGCCCAGCGTTCCGTGGGTGAGGGCGAGCCTGCGCCAGTGTGCCGACGACGGCCCGTGGAAGGCAGCGGCGAGACCGGCCGCGGTGAGCGGAACCCCCGCGGCGGCCAGCAGTGCCGCCGGACCCGCACCCGCAGCGGCCGGGTCGGCGTTCACGGATGCCGTCATCGCCCTCCCCCCGCCCCGTGCGTCGTGTGACCGGGCGTCGGGACGACGGAACGCCGCAGCGACGGGAACTGGGTGTGCACGCACTGGGCCCACACGGCCGAGGGCAGCAGCCGGCGCAGGGGCAGCAGCACGTGCGCGTCCCGCCCCACCCGGTAGCGGGCCCGCGGACGCCGTGCCGTGACGGCGCGCATGACCACGGCCGCGGCGCGCTGCGGGGACACACCCCGCGGCAGCCGCCGGGCGATCTGCTGCTCCATCTCGCTCATCAGGTCGCCGTAGGCGCCGGACGCGTACTGCTTCAGCGCCGGCACGTTCTCGCCCCACCGGGAGTTCACGGCGCCCGGCTGCACCAGGCAGACCCCGATGCCGAACCGGCGCACCTCGAGCCTGAGCGCCTCGGTGGCCGCCTCCAGCGCGTACTTGCTCCCGTGGTACGCGGCCCCGGCGGGCAGCACCAGCTCCCCGGCCATGGAACTGACGTTGACGATCCGGCCGGAGCCACGGGCACGCATCCCGGGGAGTACCAACTGCATGAGTCCCACCGGCCCGAAGACGTTGGTGCGGAACTGGCGGTCCCACCGGTCGAGCGGCACCTCCTCGCACGGCCCGAGCTCGCCGTAGCCCGCGTTGTTGACGAGGACGTCGATCGCCCCGAAGGACTCGACCGACTCCGCCACGATCTGCCGGCGCGCCGCGTCGTCGGTGACGTCGAGCCGGCGGACCACGCAACCCGCCGCCTCGAGGTCGTGCAGCGACTCGGTGTTCCGCGACGTCGCGATGGTCGTGAATCCCCGGCCCACGGCGCTCAGGGCGACGGCACGCCCGATGCCGGAGGAGCACCCGGTGATCAGGACCACGGGCATCCGGTCTCCTTCCGACGGCACCGCGGCTGCTTCCCTCCGGCGGCTCACAGGACGACCCCCAGCGAGAAGTCGGCGCTGATTCCCGGGCCGAAGCCGGCGATGACCCCCCGGGCCCCGGGCGTGGCCGTGCCCTCGGAGAAGAAGCGCGCCAGGGAGTCGAAGACCAGGACGCTCGCTGTGTTCCCGTGCTCGGTGAGGGCGGCCCGGCTGAACCGGTGCAGCGCGGGATCGATGTCGAGGAAGCGGGTCAGGTCGTCGAGGATGCGGGGACCGCCCGCGTGCGCGATCACGAAGTCCAGCTCGCCGGTGGTCCAGGACGCCTCTTCGACGAGCTTGGTGATCGCCGGGGTGACGGCGCGCATGGTGTGCCGCACCCTGCTGTCCAGCCGGAAGTGGAAACCGGTGTCCCTGACGTCGTACGAGATCCAGTCCGAGGTGTGCGAGACGGTCTCGGCGGCCGACCGCTCGATGCTGATACCGCGGTCCCCGGTGCCCTTCACGACGGCCGCGGCGAAGCCGTCGCCGAACAGGCCCGCCGACAGCAGCGAGCCGACGCCGGTGTCGGTGGGCTGGTAGCAGAGCGAGCACAGTTCGAAGGCGACGATCAGCGCGTTGCGGTCCGGGTGCGCCCGGCAGTACCGGGCCGCGCCGCTGATCGCGCCGCTGCCCGCAGCGCAGCCGAGCTGGGCGACGGGCAGCTGATCGATGTGCGTCGGGAACCCCAGCTCGTTGATCATCCAGACGATGGGGGACGGCATGGTGAAGCCGGTGCAGGACACGAACACCACCGCGTCGATCTGCTCCCGGGACAGCTCCGCCTCCGTGAGCGCCTCCGTGACGAGGCCGGGCAGGAACCGGCGGACCGCTTCGCGGTAGAGCTCGGTGCGGGCGGCGACGCCCGGGTGGCACAGCGTCCGCTCCAGGGGCTGGAGCAGGCGGCGCGTTCGCACCCCCGTGTGCTCGATGAGGCGCAACGCCGTCTCCAGACGCGGATGGTCCGGATGCAGCCGACGTGCCGCCCCGAGGGTGTCCTCGAGGGTGATCTCGTGTTCCGGGAAATGTGTCACTGGACGGCACAGGACGGGCATGCGGTGACCACCTCTACCTTGACGGGGCGATGAAGCAGCGCGCGTTCGTCAGATCCACGCGGCCAGCGCGAGAAGGGCGAAGAAGGAGGCGAGCAGCCGGGGCAGGTGGAACCACGACGGCATCGTGGCGCCCAGGCGCGAGCGCACCACGGCGGTGACGACGTAGACCGCGTAGGGCAGCGTGAGCAGCGGTGCGGCGTAGCGGACGGACTCGAACTCGTAGGCGGCGTACAGCACGCAGGGATACGGCGCGACGACGAAGACCGTGTACCAGGCCTTCGCCGCCCGCGGGGAGAGGGCGTGGGCGAGCGTGCGTTTGCCCGCCCGCAGGTCGTCGGCGCTGTCGCGCAGGTCGTTGTGGAACATCGTCGCGGTGAACAGGAACCCCGCCGCCACTGCCGTCAGCACGGCGCCCGGGGTGAGGCGATGGACGTTCACCCATATCACCGCGGCCACCACGAGGAAGCCCGTGAGCAGGAAGTCGATCACCTCGCCGAGCGCCCGGTGGCCGAGCGGCGACGGGCCCCCCGAGTACAAGAGCGTCACGAACGCGAGCGGCAGGATCAGCACCGACAGAGGACTCGTCGTGTACAGCAGGTAGGTCATGGCCGCGACGGCGACCGAGAAGCTGACCAGCCCCACCACGCGCACCTGACGCATCGGCAGCCCGAGGGCCAGGGCGCTGCCGGGACGGGCGTCCTCCACACGGTCGACACCGCGCCGGTAGTCGTCGTAGTCGTTGATCAGCCGGCGGCCGATGCTCTCCGGTATGAACAGCGCCATCGTCAGCAGCGCACGTCCCGGTGAGAGGGGACCGAGCTGCCGGGCGACGGCGAGTGCGTAGGCGGCCTGGAGCAGCACCACCAGCGTCATCTGGAGACCGAGTGCGGAGATCCAGGCACGGGCCGGACCGGTCGGACGTGATGCCGCGGATTTCGCGGCAGGCGCGAGGGGCGACCGTTCCGCCCGGGACTCCGTCATCCAGAATTCTCCAGTGTGATGGCGATTTCGGTGGTGAGCGATTCGTCGAAATATCGCGCTGGCCCGGCGGCTTCACGGAGGCATGTTTCCCAGGCCATTGCCGATTAAAAATTTCCCGGCGTCCGCGTGTCCAGAGACACGGTTGTCCGGTGGGGACACGAGTGTCCTTATCACCGCCGTGGACCGTCTGCTAGTGTCCGGCCGCGATCGTCCTGCTAGTGCTGAGAAGTTGTTTCCCATCGGCGGGGGTGAGGCGTGAGCCCAGAGGAATGGCACTCGGAGCGGACGAAGGAAAAGCGCTATCCGTTCGGCCCTTGCGGCGGACTCGACCTGCATGATCTGTACCGGGTGCTCCAGACCGACGAACCCGTGTGCCCGGTGCGCATGCCGTACGGTGAGCCGGCCGTCCTGGTCACCCGGTACGAAGACGTCAGGACGGTCCTCGGGGACCCCCGTTTCCGCCGGGCCATTCCTCCCGGACACGACCAGCCTCGGGTCACTCCCGACGTCATTCCGATGGGTCTGATGGAAATGGACCCGCCCGAACACACACGGATTCGCCGGCTCATTTCCGCGGCATTCACCGCACGGCGCGCCGAACGACAGAGGCCGGAGGCCGCACGGCTCGCCGGCCGACTCATCGACGACATGATGGAATCCGGTTCACCCGCGGATCTGGTCGAGGCCTTCTCCGTTCCCCTGCCGATCGGCGTCATCTGCAATCTGCTCGGCGTGCCGTACGAGGACCGCCTCGAATTCCACCAGTGGATCGTCGAAATGAACCGGATGCTCTCCGGCGACGGCGCCGAGGTGCGGATGGAGAACATCGCCAAGCTGATGTCGTACATGGGCGATCTGGTGGTGCGGCGGCGCGCCGAGCCCACCGACGACCTCATCGGCGAACTGGTGCTGGCGCGGGACGAAGGGGAGCGGCTGTCCGAGGAGGAGCTGATCTTCCTGTGCATGCTGCTGCTCGTCGCCGGCTACGAGACCACCGCCAACCAGATCGCCAACTTCGTCCACCTGCTGCTCACCCGTCCCGACCAGCTGGCGCTGCTGAGGAAGCGCCCCGACCTGCTGCCCAACGCCGTCGAGGAACTGCTGAGGTTCACCCCGCTGAGCGTGTCCGCCGCGTTCCCGCGGTACGCCTCGGCCGACGTGGACCTCGGCGACGGCACCGTGCGCGAGGGACAGCCGGTCCTCACGTCGACCAACGCGGCCAACCGGGACCCCCGGGTTTTCGACGACCCGGACCGTCTCGACATCACGCGCCCGGTCGACCACCACCTGGCCTTCGGCCACGGAGCCCACCACTGCGTGGGCGCCTCCCTCGCGCGCATGGAACTCCAGGTGGCGCTCGGCCTGCTGCTCGACAGACTCCCGCGGCTGCGGCTCGCCGTCGACCCCGGCGACGTGGAGTGGAAGAGCAACCTGCTGTTCCGCGGCCCCGTGGCACTGCCCGTCGCCTGGTGACCGGGCGCCCGTCGGCCGGACGACATCCGACCATCGGACCCCCGGCGGCCCGTGCCGCGGGGGAGTGAGGACGGCACCATGGAGAAACTCGTGCCCCCGGCGCATGCGGCGGCACCACCCCTCTTCGCCCGTCTGGAGGCGGACCTGCGGCGCGTCCGGCGGTCGATGGAGGACACCACCGCCGTCGGCCCGCGCCGGATCGGCGGCCCGCTCGCCCACTACGTCAAGCGCCCGGGACGGCTCTTCCGGCCGGTGCTCACACTGGTCTCGGCCTACGTCTTCGACACCGCCCGGTCCGGGCCCCGGTCCGACCGGGTCGTCGACGCGGCAGCGGGCATGGAGCTCCTGCACCTGGCGACCCTGTGCCATGACGATCTGTGCGACAGGGCCGCCACCCGCCGCGGGCACCCGACCGTCAACGCCGCCTTCGGGGACGACACGGCACTGCTGACCGGTGACCTCCTCCTCGCCTGCGCCACGTCGCTGTTCTCCCGGCTGGGCGAACACGAGATGCGGGTGGCCGGTGACACGCTCAAGCAGATCTGCCTCGGCCAGATGCTGGAGATGGCCGACGTCGGCAACCTCGAGCGCACCGAGGACGACTACTTCTCCGCCGTCTCGGGCAAGACCGCCGCGCTGATGGCCACGTGCGCACGCGTGGGATCGGCCCTCGCGGGGGCCTCCGCGCCGGCCCAGGAGACCATGGCCTCCTTCGGGCGCAGTCTGGGCATGGCCTTCCAGATCTGGGACGACGTGCTGGACATCTGGGCGCCGCCGGGCCTCACCGGCAAACCCAGCGGCCAGGACATCGAGAACGGCGTCTTCACCCTGCCGGTGATCCATGCGCTGCGCGAGGAGCGCCCCGAGCTGTCCCGTCTGCTGCGCCGACGCCCGTACTCCGCGGAGCTCCACGAGGAGACGGTCCAGGTCCTCGACCGGCTGCGGGTGCGCGAACGCGCGGTCGAGACCGCCCGCGGCTACATCACCGACGCGCTCACCGGGGTACGCGGCCTCGAACCGTCCGTGGACGCCGTGTCCCCCCTCGTCGAGGTCGCCCGACGGCTGATGCCGGAGATCGGCCACCTGCTGCCGGAGACCGCCGGCGGCAACGGCGATCCGCTCCGCCCCTGACCGACGTGCCCCACCGCACGGACCCCACCCGAGGGAGGCTTTCCCACCTGTGGACGCATCCACGGACGACGCCGCGACCTATCACATCACCATCGACGCTCCGCCCGCCCACGTCCTGGCGGTGCTCAGGGACCTCGCCGCCTACCCGGACTGGCAGGACGACATCAGCGCCGTACGACTCCTGCGCCGCGACGGCCGGGGACTGCCGGTCCAGGCGCAGCTCACCGTCACCTCGATGGGCATGAAGTCCGCCCTCACACTCGCCCTGGAGCACGACGAGCGGACCATGCGGTGGACCCTGCTGGAGGGCGACTTCCTCTCCAGGAACGACGCCGAGTACACGGTCGGCGCACGCGACGGAGGCGGGACCGAACTGACCCTGCGCCAGGAACTGTCCCTGCGCTGGCAGATGCCGCAGTCGGTGACGAAGCACCTGATCGGCCGGAAGGTGGCCACGACCATGGACGCGGTCAAGAGGCGGGCGGAGGAGACGGCCCCCGCACGACGCGACGAGCAACGCCGGTGAAGGGAAGCACCATGAACTCCGCTGCACATGCCCCGACCGTGTCCGCCGCCCTCGCCGCGGGCCGCACCGCCGTGTGCGACCAGCAGGACAAGGAGGGCGGCTGGGCCGGCGACTTCGCCACGGGCGGCACCTCCTGGGAGTCCGCCGACATCCTCATGCAGCACGTCCTGGGCACCCCCGACCCGGCGCACATCGCCGAACAGCGCGCCTGGATCCTCGCCCAGCAGAACGACGACGGAGGGTTCCCGCTCTACACCGGGGGACCGTCGGACCTCTCCTGCACCGTACTGACGCACTGCGCGCTCCAGCTCGCCGGACACGACGAGGACCGTGACCGCCTCGGCCGCGCCGCACGCTTCGTCAGGGACAACGGCGGCATCGAGGCGGCCGAACTCGTGCCCACCCGCTTCTGGCTGGCGCTCACCGGAGTCGTGGGCTGGGACGAGATACCGCCCCTTCCTCCGGAACTGATCCTGTTGCCCTCGTGGTTCCCGGGCACCGTGGACGACTTCGAGCCCCTGGCGCGTGAACTGGTCGTCGCCATCGGCATCCTGGGCGTCGTCCGGCCCGTGCGCGAACTGCCCGTCGACGCCGGCCCGTTGCGCCGCACGGCCACCGCCCGCCGCACGCCACTCGGACGCACCGCAGGCACGGTACTCGTCAAGGCCGCCAACGCCCTCAACCGCACGTCCCCGCCACCCCTGCGCCGCAAGGCGCTGCACCGGGCCGAACGCTGGCTGCTGACCCGTCAGGAACAGGACGGAAGCTGGGGCGGCAGCTGGACGGAGACGATGGTCTGCGTCCTGGCCCTGTGGTCACTCGGCTACGGCACCCGGCATCCGGTGATCGCCGCCGCCCTGGAAGCCTGCGACCGCTACTGCATCCTGGGCGACGGCACCCGTCGCGTCCGCATCTTCCCCTGCACCGTGATGGACACCGCGATCACCCTGCGCGCGCTCGCCGCGGCGGGCGGCCGCGCCGGCTCCGACCCCGCCGTGGACCGCGCGGTGGACTGGCTGATGACCCACCGCAGCGACTCCACGGCGAACGCGGCCCATCCGGCGGCCATGGCCTGGGACTACGAGGGCATTCCGACCGTCAACCCGGACGTGGACGACACGGCGATGGTCATCGCGGCCTTCCACCAGGTGGGCGTGCAGCGGTCCCGCGAGACCGACACCGCCGTGGCGGAGGGCATCCGCTGGATCCTGGAGTGGCAGTCCGGCTCGGGCGGCTGGTCCGGGTACGGGGTCTACCGCTGGTCGCTCATCGGCAAACGGGCCCTGACCGGCATCGGCTTCATCGAGCCCCCTTCGCCGTGCGTGACCGCGCACATCGTGGAGATGCTGTGCCTGGAAGGGTACGGCTGGCACCCCAAGGTGCGGCGGGCGCTGAGCTGGCTGCTCGACCAGCAGGACACCGACGGCTCCTGGCCGGCCCGCTGGGGCGGACGGCTGTACGGCACCGCGCAAGTGCTGTTCGCCCTGAGGGAAGCGGGACTGGGCAGCGACCACCCCGCCGTCGCGGCGGCCATGGAATGGATCTACCAGCACCAGAACGACGACGGCGGCTGGGGAGAGGACATACCGTCGTCCCTGGACGCCGCCCCGCGCGCCACGGGCGAGAGCATGGTCGTACAGACCGCATGGTGCGTCATCGCCGCCCACACGACCGGCGTGGTGGACGACGCGCGCCTCGACGCCGCGGTGGCGTACCTGATCAAACACCAGCGCGAGGACGGCGGCTGGACCGACGAGCGGGAGTGGATGATCATCATCCCGAACAACGTCTACGCCGTCGACGACGCCCTCACCAACGCCTACGCCCTGTGGGCGCTGGCCCTGCACGCCCGCCACACCGAGCAGGGGGAGGTCCGATGACCACCACGGTTCCCGAGTACGACACCTGGTCGGGGCTGTGGTGGCAGCGCCGCGGCCCGTTCTCGACCCTGCGCTGGATCGCCCGCGCCCGCGCCGAGCACATCCCGCCGGCGGCCCGCGCCGACGCCGTGCTCCTCGACGTCGCCTGCGGCGGCGGGCTGCTGCATCCGTTCATCGCCGGAAAGGGGTACCGGCACGTCGGGGTCGACGTGTCCACCAAGAGCGCCGAAGTCGCCCTGCGGCACGGCGTCGACGAGGTCGTTATCGCCGACATCAACGACATCCCGCTGGACGACGCCTGTGCGGACGTCGTCGTCGCCGGGCACTGTCTCGAGCACGTCGAGCGCCCACTCGACGTGGTCGCCGAGTGCTGCCGGCTGCTCAGGCCCGGCGGCACCCTCATCATCGACACCATCGCGGACACCCTCCTGGCCCGCCTGGCGGTCATCACCCTCGGCGAGAACATCCCCGTCACCTGGGCCGCGCCCAAGGGCACCCACGACCACCGGCTCTTCATCGCTCCCCGGACGCTGGCGGACGCCTGTGCCGCACACGGGGTACCGGTGGACGTCTTCGGACTGGTGCCCAGCACACGGGACCTGATCGCCTGGTCACTGCGCCGCGGAGACGACGTACGCATGCGCCGCGCCCGCTCGACGAGCATCCTCTACGGAGTGTCCGGGGTGAAACCCGTCCCCTAGAATCGCCCGCACGGCGCCCGGCGGCTCGAGGGGGAGACGTTTCCGTGCATGTGTACGACAACCCTGTGATCAGCGGGTTCCACCCCGATCCGAGCGTCTGCCGGGTCGGTGACGACTACTACCTGGTGTGCTCCAGCTTCGAGTACTTCCCCGGGCTGCCGCTCTTCCACAGCAAGGACCTCGTGCACTGGGAGCAGATCGGCAACGTGCTCGACCGGCCCGGGCAACTGCCGCTGCCCCTCCCCGGCGCCAAGGCGTCCGGAGGCCTGTACGCCCCCACGATCCGCCACCACGACGGCCGTTACTGGGTCATCAACACCAACGTCGACGGCGGCGGCAACTTCGTCGTCACGGCCGAGCGGCCCGAGGGGCCGTGGAGCGACCCGGTGTGGATCGACCTGTCCGGGATCGACCCCGACCTGGCCTGGGAGGAGGACGGCACCTGCTGGTGCGCCTTCTCCGGTCCTCGAGGCGGCATCAACATGGCGAGGATCGACCCGGTCGGGGGCAAGGTGCTGGAAGGGCCCTTCGCCACCTGGTCCGGCAGCGGCCTCAAGTACCCCGAGGCGCCGCACCTCTACCGCATCGGCGACTGGTGGTACCTGCTGATCGCGGAAGGCGGCACGGAACGCGGCCACGCCGTGTCCGTAGCCCGCAGCCGCTCGCCGCGCGGCCCCTGGGAGGGCGCACCCGCCAACCCCCTGCTGTCCCACAGCGGCAGCGCCCGTTCCATCCAGAACACCGGCCACGCCGACCTGGTCCAGGCTCCCGACGGCAGCTGGTGGATGGTGCTGCTCGGGGTCCGCCCCCGCGGCTTCACGCCCGACGTGCACGTGCTCGGCCGCGAGACGTACCTGACTCCTGTGCAGTGGGACGAGGACGGCTGGCCGGTCGTGGCGCCCGTCCCCGAGAGGCATGCGGCCCCGGCCGGTGCCTGGCATCCCGTTCCGGCCCCGCCCGCCCGCGACGACTTCGACGGGCCCGCTCTCGCGCCGTACTGGATCTCGCCGTTCGCCCGCACGGACGGCTCCTGGTCCCTCACCGAGCGCCCCAGCCGGCTGGTCCTCAACGCCACCGGCCCCACCCTCGACCGCCCCGGGTACACTTTCGTCGGCCGCCGCCAGCAGCACCACGACTGCCGCGTCACCGCCCTGACCGACCCGGGCACGGGACGCGGTGGTCTCTGCGTGCGCCTGGACGAGGCCCACCACTACGAACTGGAGGCCGGCGACGGGGAGGTGCGCGTCGTCGCCCGGATCGGGCCGCTGCGTCAGACGGTGGCCCGCCGGCCGGTTCCGCCCGGGCCGCTGCCCCTCACGGTGACGATCCGGACCTCCGGCCTCGTGCCCGCGTCGCCCGAACTCACCGACGGCGGCACCACGGGCCCCGACACCATCGCCTTCTGGCTCGGCGATCCGGACGCTCCCGACGCACGGCCGCTCGCCGAACTGGACGGGCGCTACCTCTCCACCGAAGTCGCCTGCGGCTTCACCGGCCGCGTGATCGGCATGTACGCCACCGAGGGCACGGTCGCCTTCGACTGGTTCGAGTACGTACCGGCCCCGGCGCCCTCCGCGTGACCCCAGGGGTGTGCGGGTGCCGCGGCCCGGGGGCACCCGCCCGGACGGCGTCCTCACCGGTTGGGCCAATCTGTCCCCCATGCCACCCCGACCGGCCGGAACGCGCCCCCCCTGTCCCTGGTGGCCAAGACCGCCGGAACGAGCGTGGTGAACGTGGTCCCGCACGTGGACGGTGACGCGCGCCCCGTGGACGTGGGCCGTACCGGACGCGCGGAAGTGGCGCCGCAAGGTACGTGTCTTCGCCTTCTCCTTCGGATCCGCCAACGAGTGCGCACCCGTCGCACGGACCACGACGATCCGGTCGAACGTCAGCATGCGTGCCGCGATGTCCTGGGCGGGAAGCTCGACACCTGCGAGGGTGTTCGACGACACCGGGTCCTGTGCCAGGGCCAGATCCGTCAGGACTCCGGTGTCCCCGGGGTCGCCCGCGGTCAGGATCCGGTGCCCGCCGGAGAGATGGAGCAGCCCGTCGCCGGGACGGCCCACCTCGCGCACGGCGGCGCCGATGGCGGTCACGTCATTGCTCCGGCTCTGGGGCGTCCTCAGCGAAAGGCTCGGCGGGACGAGCGCGGCCACTGCGGCGACCACCGCGATCCACGCGTAGCGGCGGGACCGCCGCAGTCCGTGGAAGTGGTCCATCCAGGCGCCCAGCAGCACGGCGATCCCGATATTGCTGTAGAGCACATACCGGTCCACGAACAAGGGCTTGACCAGTGAGGCGAGCAGCAGCAGAAGGCCGGGAAGCACAAGAATCGGCAGAGCCACCGCGGAAAGCCGTACAGGCCCCCTGACCCCCAGGGGTGCCCGGGCACACACCACGCCCACGACCGCCACGACGAGGAAGTAGCGAAGCCGCACCGGCCCGTCGATCCACGACACCTGTTCCGACTGCCCCGCACTGCGGACCGCCAGGGGCAACAGCCCGGCCACGACACCCGCGGCAGCCGTGGCCCACGCCCTCGTCACCGGTCGTGGCACACGGGAGACGACCAGTGTGACGCCATGTGCGACCAGGGCGAGGACCGCGAATTCGTGCAGCAGACAGGCCAGCAGCATGGTGAGGCCGTAGACCGCCCACCGCCACCGGGCGCGATGCGTGACGCCGGCCACCAGCGCACAGGTGGCCCAGGTGACCAGGGCGCAGACCAAGGCATACGAGCGGCCTTCCTGCGCGTACTTCTGCACCTGGGGCAGGACGGCGAACACCAGCCCGGCCAGCAGCCCGGCACGGGGCCCCGACAGGCGGAGCGCCAGCAGCCCGACTCCGCTCGCCGCCACGGACATGGCCAGCACGGACGGCAGCCGCAACGTCAGCAGCCCGTCGCCGAAGAGACCGAAGAGCCCATGCATCAGCGCGTAGTACAGGGCATGGACCAGATCGACATGCTGGACCGTGTGCCATATCTGCGAGAGGTCGCGCTGCGCGAGCTGATGGGTGACGGACTCGTCTCCCCACAGGGTGTTCCTCCTGCGGATGCCCCAGAGCCCGAGAGCGATGGTCAGCAGGAGGGGCGCGAGGGCGACCACGCTTCGGGCCGCGACCGGTGACGACCGGCGGGCGGTGGGTGCGGGGGAGAGGGCCGTCCTGATCACGGCGGGGACGCGTTCGTCAACGGACATCGACGACAGGGCCTTTCAGCAGGGGCGAGGAAGCCCCGCAAGCGTGCCCGTACCTCCTTGACCGGCCGCTGATCCAACCTGACCGGCTGATCAGGAAGGCGGACCGGCGCTGTGCGAGGCTGCACCGCATGCGGATACTCGTGGTCGAGGACGAGGTCGACCTGGCCCACACCCTGCGCACCGGCCTGACCGCCGAGGGCTACACCGTCGACCTCGCCCAGGACGGCCGGCAGGGACTGTGGATGGCACGGACCGGCGAATACGCCCTGCTCGTACTGGACTTGATGCTGCCGGGCCTCAACGGTTACAAGGTCTGCGCCCAGCTGCGCCGGGAGGGCAACCCGACTCCCATCCTCGTGCTCACGGCCAAGGACGGGGAGTGGGACCAGGCGGAGGCACTGGACACGGGGGCCGACGACTACCTGGCCAAGCCCTTCTCCTACCCGGTGCTCGTCGCACGGCTGCGAGCCCTGGTCCGACGGGCCGTGACGGCCGCACCACCCGTACTCGCCGTCGGTGACCTGTCGTTGGACGTGGCCGCCCGGGTGTGCCGCCGGGCCGGGACCCGGGTGGACCTCACCCCCAGGGAGTTCGCCGTGCTGGAACTGCTCGCTCGCCGGGCGGGCCAGGCGGTCACCAAGGGGGATCTGCTCTATCACGCGTGGCCCGACGAGGCTCTGGATCCCAACCTGGTCGAGGCACGCGTCAGTTCGCTGCGCAAGAAGGTGGACGCCGCGTTCCACCGGAAGTCCCTGCAGACCGTACGGGGCATCGGCTATCGATTGGTGGACGACCGTGAACGACTCTGAGCCGCGCCGCCGCTGGTGGCCCCGTTCGGTACGAGCCCGTGCGGCGCTGGCCGCCGCCGTGGCCGCCGCGGTCCTCCTGACGGGCATCGGCTGGTGGGTGCACCGCGAGGTCTACCGCAAGAACACCCAGGTCGCCGCCGAGCAGGCCGCGGTCCATGTCTGGTCGCTGGTCGAGCAGTTGAAGGAGGGGGTGGTCCCCACACGCACGAGCATCGTGCCGTACGAGGTCGTGGCGACCGGCCGGCGCACCGCCGTCGCCTACGGCGGAGGCATGGACGACTTCCGTCCCGGCACCCGGCACGTCATGCCCTCTCCGACCGGACGAGGGGCACCCAACCACGTCCGGCTGCCGGTGAACCGTGACTACAACCCCGGACTCAAGGGCGACGTGGCCGGCGGAATCCAGCAGGTCGTCACGGCCGACATCGAACCCGGCGAACTGAGCGGCGAAGCGGCCGCCGCGCTGGGCGTCGCCGACGATGCCAGGGTGCGGGTCTATGTGGTGGTTCTTCCCAGCGCGGCCAAGGACATCACCGAGAGCACCGACGCCATGTTGCTGCGGGCCGGCCTCGTCGGCCTCGTACTGATCGCCGCCGTCGCCTACTTCACCGTCCGCATCGCCCTCCGGCCGGTCGAGGCCATACGCGTGCTCACCGCCTCCGTCACCGCGAACGACCCGCGCGAACGCGTCACCGTCCCCGCCACCGGCCATGAGATCACCGCCCTGGCCACCACCATCAACACCACCCTCCAGCGCCTCGACAACGCAGCCGCCCAGCAGCGCCGCTTCGTCGCGGACGCCGCCCACGAACTGCGCAGCCCTCTCACCACCCTGCTGACCAGCCTGGAGGTCGCGCTCGCCTATCCGGAACGCACCGACTGGCCCGCCGCGGCCGGCACCGCCGCACGGCAGACCCGCCGGCTCCAGGCGCTCGCCGAGGACCTGCTGCTCCTGGCCCGCCTCGACACGCGTGCCCCCACGGCCGACGGTACGGAATCCGTCGACCTGACCGCCCTCGCCTCCCGGCTGACCGAGCAATACCCCCTCACCGAAAGGCCGTTGACCCTCACCTGCGACGGCACCGCCCTCGCATACGCCCGCGGAAACCCCGACGACCTCGAACGGCTGTTGCGCAACCTCATCGACAACGCCGCCCGCCACGCCGCACACCGCATCCAGATCACCGTCCGGAACCAGGACGACCAGGTCGTCCTCACGGTGCACGACGACGGACCGGGCGTGCCCGTCGAGGACGCCGAGCGCGTCTTCGAACGCTTCGTCCGACTCGACGACGCCCGCTCCCGCGACCAGGGCGGCACCGGCCTGGGCCTCGCCATCGCCCGCGACCTGGCCCACCGCCACGGAGGGACCCTCACCCTCACTCCCCAGACCCTCGGAGCGTGCTTCGCACTACGCCTGCCGCAGGCCCCGGCTCCGGCCGAGGAACCACGTACGAGTGCGGTCAGCCCTTGACGGCGGAGCTCGCCACCCCTTGGACGAACCAGCGCTGGAAGAAGGCGAAGACGACGAGGACCGGCAGGACGAGCAGGACCCCGAAGGCGAGGATCTGGCCCCAGTCCGGGGGCTGCTGACCCTGGAAGACGCTCATTTCCAGGGGAAGGGGACGCACCGACGGGTCGGACACCATCAGCACCGGCCACAGGAAGGAGCCCCACTGGATGAGGAAGGTGAGGATCGCGACCGAGGCGAACACCGGCCTGGACATCGGCACGACGATCGCGAAGAAGGTGCGCCAGGGTCCCGCGCCGTCCAGCCGGGCCGCCTCCTCGATGCTCGGCGGGATCTTCCGGAAGAACGTGTGGAACTGGTAGACGGCGAAGGCGTTGGCGACGAACGGCAGCGCCTGGATGAACAGGGTGTTGCGCTGACCGTTGAACATGTAGAACAGCGGCACCGCCACCGACTCGAAGGGGATCAGCATCAGCAGCAGGACGAGGGTGAACACCGCGTTCCGGCCACGCCACTTCAGCCGGGTGAGCCCGTAAGCGGCCATCGAGTTGACGAGCAGTCCGCCCGTCACCACCACGAACGACAGCAGCACGGACACGCCCATGAACTGCCAGAAGTACCCGGTGCTGTCGGAGTCGAGACTGTCGAGTACGGCCGCGTAGTTGTCGAAGGAGAGGTGGGTGGGCAGGAAGCCGGACAGACCGTTCAGGACCTCGTCGGACGGCTTGAGACTGCCGAGGAAGAGATAGAGCGCGGGCAGGGCGAAGACGAACGCCAGGACGCTCAGAACGGTGTAGTCGAGGACGCGGCGTACAGGTGTACGGGTCAGGGCCATGGGTCTGTCAGTCCTCGTTGTCGGGCCGGACGACGCGGCGCTGGACGAGTGTCAGGGCTACGACGATCAGGAAGAACACGACCGTGACGGCCGAGGCCTGGCCGATGTCGTTCTGGTCGAAGGCGGTGGTGACGGCCTGGTACATCACCGTGCGGGTGGCGTCCTCGTCCAGTCCGCCGCCCCGGATGAGGATGTACACCTGGTCGAAGACCCGGAAGGACAGCACCGAGGTCAGCATCGCGACGAACACCAGGGTGCCGCGGATACCGGGCAGGGTGACGTGCCGGAACCGCTGCCACCGTGTGGCCCGGTCCAGCGCGGCGGCCTCGTAGAGCTCGCCCGGGATCTGCTGGAGGCCGGCCAGCAGGATGACCATCTGGAAGCCCACGCCCTGCCACACCGACAGCACGACGATCGAGCCCATCGCGGTGAGGCCGTCGCCGAGCCAGTCGAAAGCGCCCCAGTTGCCCAAACTCACCGCGTTCAAGGCTGAGTTGAGCATGCCCTGCTCGCTGCGGGCGAGGATCAGCCGCCAGATCACGGCGACCAGCGCCATCGGGAAGACGACCGGCATGAAGAAGAAGGACCGGAACAGTCCGATGCCCTTGAGCTTGCGGTTGAGCAGGATCGCCAGCGCCAGCGCGAGACCCGTCTGGAGCGGTACGACGACCGCGGCGAAGGTCAGGTTGTTCAGCAGCGCCCGCAGGAACGGGCCGGACAGGTCGGGGTCGGTGAACAGTCGCCGGTAGTGCTCCACGCCGAAGAAGGCGGGTTCCAGGGGCGAGCCGAGGCGGACGTTGTAGAAGGAGAGCACCACGGCATAGCCGAACGGGACGCCGACGAAGGCGATCAGTCCGACGACGGCCGGCGCGGACATCAGCAGTCCGTGCAGCCCGTCGCGGTTGCCGCGCGGGCGGCGCGAGGCTTTCGCGGAGGGTGCGGACGAGGCGGCCTGCGCCCGCCCAGGGGCCGCGGCGTGTGCGGGTTCCACGGTTTTCACGGGAGGTCCTACCTTTCAAGGGTGGTTGCTCTGGTCATTCGTAAGATCAGAGGGCCCAGGGGCTCTGGGTATGGCTGTCACGGTGGCGCCGGTTCGACG
>NZ_JBVIGA010000040.1:0-55174 GCF_055571035.1 Streptomyces malachitofuscus
ACTACAGCGGCAGAAATATGACAGCCACACCCGATGCCCCCGGGTCTCCCGATCCTACGAATGACCGCGAGTAACCCACGAAGAAAGGTATGGAGGTATGTGGCCTTGAGCTGCTCGGGGGTGAATCCGGCCAGCAGCAGTCCGGCCAGCGGATCGCCGTCCTCCAGCCGGGCGTACGCGGCTTTCCTGCGGAGTGCGGGGGCGGTGTCCGATATCCAGGGACGCAGCGGGCGTATCGCGCTCAGCTTGTCCGACACCCCGAGTGCCGAGGCCCTGGTGAACGCCTCGTCGAGCTTGTCCCCCGTGCCGCCGCGGCCGTCGAGCAGTCTGGCCAGTTGCTCGAGGTCCTGCGGGTTCACCACTCTGTTCAGCTTGCCCGTCACGAAGTTCCTTCGGGGGGTCGGTGCCGGCTCTCCGCGACGAGGAGGCCGCACAGGCGCCCGAACACCGTACCGAGGGCACGGCGGGGGTTTGAGGGCAGGCGGGCCCGAGACGCCCCTAGAGCTCGCGGGCTCGCGTGAGGGCGTCGAGCAGGGCGGCGCGGTCGTGGGTGGCGATCAGCAGCAGCTCACCCTGCGCGTTCTCCACCACGATCTGGTCCATGCCCAGCGGCACCGACCATCCTCCGCCCACCATCCGAGGCGGCACGGCCGCACTGCTCCTCCGTCGCATCTCCGCGAGTTCCTCACCCGACCGTGCGGCCAGGGAGGCGGCGAACTCCGCGTCCGTGGGCTGTTCGGCGGCCTCCCGGAGCGACGCGGCCGTCAACGAGTCCACCGCGAGTGTCTCCCGCCCCACGGTCAACCGCCCGTCCCGGAGGCGGATCCGGTGGTACACGCGTTTGGAGAGGGGCACGGCGTTGAGGACCAGGGCGAGGAACGCCGCACCGCCGAGGACGACGAACCAGACGGTGCCGTCCTCGGGAAGCAGGACGGCGCCCTGGTGGGCGACCCAGACGGCGAGCAGCGTCACGGTCGCCGCGGTCCAGCGTTTCGGCAGCTTCTCCTCGTACACCACCGCCCGGCCGTACGGCTCCGCCGTCGGACCCGGTCCGGGGCCTTTCGCGCCCTCCACGCCCGCTCCCCTCGGCCGGTTACGTCAGGCCCGCCGCCCGGGCCCGTTCCACCGCGGGGCCGATGGCCTTGGCGAGGGCCTCGACGTCCGCCTCGGTGGAAGTGTGCCCCAGGGAGAAGCGGAGGGTGCCGCGGGCCAGGTCGGGATCCGTACCGGTGGCCAGGAGGACGTGGCTGGGCTGGGCGACGCCTGCGGTGCACGCGGAGCCGGTGGAGCACTCGATGCCCTGGGCGTCGAGGAGGAGCAGCAGGGAGTCGCCCTCGCAGCCGGGGAAGGTGAAGTGGGCGTTGGCCGGAAGCCGGCCCCCGGGCGCGGGGTCGCCGCCGAGGACGGCGTCCGGGACGGCTTCGCGGACCGCGGCGACCAGGTCGTCGCGCAACTGCCCGATCTCGCGGGCGAACCACTCCTGCTGTTCGGCGGCGAGCCGTCCGGCTGCCGCGAAGGAGGCGACGGCGGGGACGTCGAGGGTGCCGGAGCGGACATGGCGCTCCTGGCCGCCGCCGTGCAGCACGGGCACGGGGGTGTGCTCACGGCCCAGGACCAGCGCGCCGATTCCGTAGGGGCCGCCGATCTTGTGGCCGGACACGGTCATCGCGGCGAGCCCGGACGCGGCGAAGTCCACCGGGATCTGCCCGAACGCCTGGACCGCGTCGGAGTGCAGGGGGACGCCGAACTCGGCGGCCGCCTCGGCGAGTTCGCGGACCGGCAGGATGGTCCCGATCTCGTTGTTGGCCCACATGACCGTGGCGAGGGCGACGTCGTCCGGGTTGCGGGCGACGGCCTCGCGCAGGGCCTGAGGGTGGACCCGGCCGTGCGCGTCGACCGGCAGGTACTCGACGGTGGCGCCCTCGTGTTCGCCGAGCCAGTGGACGGCGTCGAGGACGGCGTGGTGCTCGACGGGGCTGGCGAGGACCCGGGTGCGGGCCGGGTCCGCGTCGCGGCGGGACCAGTACAGACCCTTCACGGCGAGGTTGTCGGCCTCCGTGCCGCCGGAGGTGAAGACGATCTCGCTGGGGCGGGCGCCGAGTGCTTCGGCGAGGGTTTCCCTGGCCTCCTCGACGGTGCGCCGGGCGCGGCGGCCGGCCGCGTGGAGGGAGGAGGCGTTGCCGGTGACGCCCAGGTGCGCGGTGAGCGCCTCGACCGCCTCGGGAAGCATCGGGGTGGTCGCGGCGTGGTCGAGGTAAGCCATGGTGGGGCCGATTCTACGGGGCTCCGCGCCCCGGCCCCGGGCCACGGTCGGCCGGGATGCGCGCGGACTCAGAAGCTCCAGGAGATCGTGCCGTCCGCCTGCATGAACGCCAGGAGGACGAGGAGGTCGGCGACGCCGAGCCCGAGCCCCAGGAGGGCGCGGCCGCGCCGGGCCGTGCCGCGCCACAGCGCGACCGCCGCCAGCGCGATGGCGGTCGGGCCGAGGAAGACGTTGAGGACGAGCAGGCCCAGCAGGCCCAGGACGAAGGACGCGACGGCCATCCCGTCGGCGTCATGGATTCCGGTGCGCCGGCCGGCCGGTGCGGTGAGGTGCATGGTGATCGGCTCCCACGGTCGGGGGTGTGCGGTGCGGGCGGAAGGTGCTGCTTGTGCGCGGGTCAGTGCACGGAGGTGCCGCGTCGGCGGCCGTGGCGCTCGCGCACGGCGAAGACGCCGAGCCAGACGGCGATGACGGCTCCGGCCGCGACGGAGAAGGACAGCGGCGCGTGGGCCACGGTGCCGAGGACGACGCCCAGCAGCAGGAGCGCGGCGACGAGGAACAGCATGAGTGGATCCCCCAGGTTCGGTGACCAGGTTCGGTGAACAGTTCGCGGTGAACGTTTACGGTTACACTTGTTCACTGACTTACCAGTCTAACGGGATCCATGACTTTTCAATTCCGGCGAACAGTTGTTAACTGCATGGTATGAGTCACATTCCCGGCGTCCGGCAGGCCCAGAAGGCGAAGACCCGGCAGGCACTGCTCGACGCGGCGCTGGAACTGCTCGAGGGGCAGAGCCTGAGCAGCCTGGGGCTGCGTGAGGTCACCCGGGCCGCGGGGATCGCGCCGACCGCCTTCTACCGCCACTTCCGGTCGATCGAGGATCTGGGCGTGGCGCTGGTCGAGGAGGCGCTGGGAAGCCTGCATCCGATGATCCGGACGACGGTGGCCACGACGGGGGACGGCGAGGAACGCATCGCGCGTGCGCTCGAGCTGATCGCCGGTCATGTGGACGCGTACCCGGCGCACGTCCGGTTCATCGCTCGTGAGCGGCATGGCGGGGTGCGGTCGGTGCGGGAGGCGATACACGGCCAACTGGGCCGGTTCACGGCGGAGGTCGGGGAGGCGTTGGCCAAGGATCCGGTGTCCGCGGGATGGAGCGAGGAGGATGTGCTGATGCTGGCGCAGCTCTATGTCGACCTGATGCTGGGGACTGCGTCGCTGCTTCTGGAGGCGCCGGCCGGGGAGGCGGGGGCACGGGATCGGGAGCGGGTGGCTCGGGTGGCCGCTCGGCAGATGCGGCTGGTCGGGATCGGGCGGGAGCACTGGCTTGGCCGGCCGGGTGGGGCGGGCGCGGCGGGTGGGGGTGCGTGAGCCCGGTTTTCGCCCCCGCCGCCCCTTCCCGTCCCGTCCCCGGGGGCTGTGCCCCCGGACCCCCCTTCGGCCCTGAACGGGCCTCGTCCTCGAACGCCGGACGGGCTGGGTCGAGCCGGCGGGCCGATTAGGCCAGCCGCACTCTCGCCAGTTGGCGGGACTGGGCGACCAGGCGGTCGTCGGTGTCCCAGACCTCGGCGTCCTCCTCCAGGAAGCCGCCGGCGAGGTTGCGGGTGGTGATCGAGACGCGCAGGGGGCCCGGGGCCGGGCGGGAGCGGACGTGGGCGGTCAGCTCCACCGTGGGGACCCAGCCGGAGATGCCCATCTCGAAGGCGGTCGGCGGCAGGGCGTCCACCGCGAGCAGCAGCGCCAGCGGGTCCGGGTCCCGGCCGTCGGCGAGACCGAACCAGGCCCGCATCTCCCCCTTGCCGGAGGGCCGTCCGAGAGCCCAGCCGAGGGTCGAGGGGTCGAGCTTGAGCATCAGCCGCTCGGTGATGGCGGAGCTGCCGTCGACGGGGGCGGGTCCGTCCTCGGGGCCGAAGCACTGCTCCATCGGCGGGATCGCGGGCGGCCGGGCCGTCGTACGGACGTCGGCGGGAAGGGAGTCCAGGTCGCCGTAGGACGCGAGCACGCGGATGCGCTCCACCTCGCCGCCCTGCTCGTCGAACTGGAACAGGGACGCCTGACCGGTCGACAGGGTCCGTCCGGTGCGCACGGTCTCGGTGCGGACGACCGCCGGGCCCGGCTGGGAGGCGGTCAGATAGTGCGCGGAGATGGTGAACGGGTCCGGGTGCGGCAGGGCGTCCGCGAGCGCACGGCCCACAGCGGCCAGCAGATAGCCGCCGTTGACGGCGTTGATGATCGTCCAGCCGGCGGAGAGGTCGATGTCGTAGACGCCGGGCGCCCGCCGGGTGAGGGCGGTGTCGCGGTCGAACTCGCTGGCGCCGATCGTGGCCCGGGTGGCCTGGGCGGAGGCTGCTTCTGGCATGGCTGAACAGTACAAGAAGATAATACTAAGCGGTAGCTTTGTGGGAAGTCGCCGCTGAGCACCGTGAACCCGGTGGGCTTTTCCACCCTCTATCCGGACATGAGCCTCACCGGGACCCCGTTCCTCTGCACCCTGGCCGTGCTGGCCGTCGTCGCCCTCGGACTGCCGCTCGTCCTGTGGACCCGGGTGCGCGGGCCCCGGGCCGCGCGGGCCGCCGCCCGGGTGACGATGCTGCTCTTCGCCCAGGTCACGGCGGTTGCCCTGGTCTTCACCCTGGTCAACAACGCCAACCAGCTCTACGACGACTGGTCCGACCTGCTGGCCACCGGGGACCACGTCGAGCAGGCCGCGGACCTCGGCGCCGACGGCACCGGCGGGATCGTGGTGGAGCGGCTGCCCAAAGTCCGTCAGACGTTCCGGCCCGCGGGCGGGCCGGGCATGCGGGCGGCGGGCGGGGTCCGGGTCACCGAACTGACGGGCCGGGTCTCGGGCGTGCGGGCCGAGGTGTACGTCTGGCTGCCGCCGCAGTACGACGACCCCGCCTGGCGGGACCACCGGTTCCCGGTGGTGGAGCTGCTGCAGGGCTACCCCGGTTCGGCGAAGGCCTGGTTCGGCACGCTGGACGCGCACGAGCAGCTGCTGCCGCTGATGCGCGACGGGCGGATCGCCCCCTTCGTCCTGGTGGCGCCGCGCACCGCGCTGC
Source organism: Streptomyces malachitofuscus (assembly GCF_055571035.1). Taxonomy (NCBI): domain Bacteria; kingdom Bacillati; phylum Actinomycetota; class Actinomycetes; order Kitasatosporales; family Streptomycetaceae; genus Streptomyces; species Streptomyces malachitofuscus. The sequence goes on from NZ_JBVIGA010000040.1 coordinate 5,329, forward strand.
TGCCGGGAGCGGACACCGGCTGCGCCAACCTCCCCGGCAGGGTGAACGCCGAGAGCTGGCTGAGCATCGACGTACCGCGCATGGTCATGGACAACTTCCGCGTACAGAGCGCGCCCCGGGGATGGTCGGTCGCCGGGTACTCGGCCGGCGGGCACTGTGCGACCCGGCTCGCCGTCGCGCACCCCGACCGCTACCGCGCGGCGGTCAGTCTGTCCGGCTACAACGACCCCGCCGTCGAACGCGCCTCGCTCACCGGGCGCGACCCGGCGCTGCGCGCCGCGCACAATCCGCTCCGGATGCTGCGCGAGGCCGCGGCGCCGCCCCGGATCTCGCTCTATCTCTCGGGTCAGGAGCACGACGGCTACGAGGACGCCATGGCCCTCGGACGGGCCGCGAAGGCGCCGACGAACGTGCAGGTGGTGAAGCTGCCCCGGAGCGCCGGCGGACACACCATGGCGCTGTGGCGGCCGCAGGTGGTGCCGGCCTTCCGCTGGCTGACCGAGGAACTGGGCGGCCACCGCACGGCCGGCCGGACTACTCCTCCCGGACCGTCGAACGGCGGTGCCACGCACGGGGAGCCCGCCAGTGGTAGCGCATCGCGAGCAGCCGCAGGACGAAGGCCGTGACGGCGGCGAACGAGCTGGTCATCGGGTTCAGCGCGTCGTAGCGGATGCACAGGGCGACCATGGTGGCGCCGACGATGGCCGGGACGGCGTACAGGTCGCGGTCCCAGCGCAGCAGCGAGGGCACCTCGTTGGCGAGCACGTCGCGCAGCACACCGCCGCCGACCGCGGTGGCCAGGCCCAGGCAGGCGGAGGCGGTGAGGCCGAGTCCGTAGTCGTAGGCCTTGGTGGTGCCGACGACGCAGAAGAGGCCGAGGCCGGCCGCGTCGAAGACGTTGACGGCCGCCTGGATGCGCTCCACGTGCGGGTGCAGGAAGAACACCAGGACCGTGGCGATGAGGGGCGTGAGGAAGTAGCCCAGGTCCGTGAAGGCGGCGGGCGGCACCGCGCCGATCACCAGGTCGCGGAAGAGCCCTCCGCCCAGGGCGGTGACCTCGGCGAGTACGGCGATGCCGAACACGTCGAAGTTCTTGCGGACGGCCAGCAGTGCGCCCGAGATCGCGAAGACGAAGATGCCGATCAGGTCGAGCGTGTGCAGGACGGACGGACTGAACAGTTGCTGAAGCACCCGTACATTCTCACCCAGCACGTATCGCTCACCTTACAAAGCGAGGTCAGGGTCCCCGCGAGCCTGTCATGTCCAGCGGGCTCCACGGACCCCTATCGCCCTTTCCGACCTCGCCCCCGCTCAGCCTGCGCGGCTCAGTGATGGATCGACGCACTCGGAGCACGGAAATAAATAGGAGTCTACAATTCCACTTTCATCCGAACCTCAGATGTTCCTCAGAAGGAGAAGAACAGCTGTACAGCGAGTGAATCCGGGTGCATGATCGTGCCATCCCCGAGGGGGAAGAAACACTGCCGAGAGGGCACCCGCGAGTTGGCCACCAGAAATCCGATCCGGGGCATTTCGGAGCGGCACTCACGGATGGACCCAAGAGCTTCGAACAATGACCAAGGAGAAGCTGTGGCCACATCACTCACTCGAATAACGGCCTGTGCGACCGCCACCTTGACCAGCGTGCTACTCCTGGCGGGTTCCGCCGAGGCCGCTGCTACGCCCAAGTGGAAATGCGAGGGCGGGTCCAGCGCCAGCTCGAAGGACGCGGGCGGCAGAGATGTCCGCGTCCGAGTTGCCTCCACCAATGGATACGGGTATGCGGAGGCGCGCTTCATCGCGCACGGCGAACACATCTACTTCGACAACTACGCAGGCGAGAACGGCCGCCCGTTCTGGATGGAAATGGAGATGGCCGGTTCCACGTGGAAGTACAAGTGGAACCTCGGCGTCGGGTACGGGCTCCATCACTCCTACAACGGGTCTTTCCCTGAGGGTGAAAAGGTCAGCGCCATGCTGTCCACCTACATCGGGACCGGGAAGACCTGCATCTACTACGGTCGCACGTGACAGCACGGGAGCGGGGTGCCGTCCGGAAACATTCCGCCGATGGCACCCTGCTCCCGCGCATGCGGCGAAGCACTAGGACCTGAATCCGCTACGGAACCGAGCTCCCCGTGACGAGACGCCTGGATTGAGTATGCAAATGATCAGAAAGACATTCGTGATGATTCTGCTGCTTACTGCGGGAACTTCTGGGTGTACCGAACCGAAAAGCGCTGCTGACGGGCAGCAAGCGTGTAAAGGTGCGGCCTACGAATGGGAACATAAGACCCGCTGGGTTCCGGTTGTGTTGGATCAGGCGCGCATCATCTCCCACGGCGATGAATTGAAGATCACCGGCGAGCCATATCAACCGTGGTCCTCGGCCATTGAACTCTCCCAGGACACGGAAGCTCCGAGCGGGGTTCTCAAGGAACTGAGCCGCGAGCTCGACAAGCCACTCGCAGACGTGGGAAAGAGCACCACATCCGAGGCAATGCCGATGACCACAGAGTTCACGGGCGACAAAGCGCAGGCAGTGTACTTCCAGGGCGTCGAGCGGATAGACGCCACATTCACCCTGACCTGCGCGGGTCAAGACCGTTCGATCACGGGAAAAGTAACAACATGGAACACCGGTTCCAATTCTTTCGGCACTGTCGACTGCCTCAAGCCGCTGAGCGCCAACCCGAACGACCCTCTCGCCAGGGTCGCGGCAGCCACACGGTGTCCGAAAGACAGCGTGTTGGCCAAGGAAACAACCGCAAACTGATTCAACAGGCCGCTCAGGAGCGCTGACGGTCACTCCATGGGACCGCATCACGAGTGGAGCGCCGGGCTCTTTGTCCGGCGCTCCACTGTGTCGTGCAGTCCGTCAGTCGGTTTTGTCCGAAGACGGGCCGGAGGCATGTGGCTGCGCGGTATCGGCGTCCTTCACCGCTGCGTCGGCTGTCCGGACGCTTGGGGCCTCGACCGCTGTAGGCACCTTCTCCTTCACCGCCTCGGGGTCCGGCTTGGTCGTCGAGTCGGCCGGCAGCAGGGCGGCGGAGCCCTCCCCGTCCCCCTCGGGCTGCTCCACCACCGCCACGTCGGTCTCCGTGACGGCCCCGATGTCCGTCGGCCGGGTCAGCCGCAACTCCCCCGACTCGATCTCGGCGGCGTAGTGGCAGGCCACCTTGTGCCCGTCACCCGCGTCGACGAGCGCCGGACGCTCGGTCGCGCACTTCGGCTGGGCCCACGGACAGCGGGTGTGGAACCTGCACCCCGTCGGCGGATTCGCGGGGGACGGCAGGTCGCCCTGGAGCAGAATGCGCTCACGCCGGTCCTCGGCCTCGGGGTCAGGCAGGGGCACCGCCGACATGAGGGCCTTGGTGTACGGGTGCTTGGGGCCGGCGTACAAGGCGTCGCTGGGCGCCTCCTCCACCAGGGAGCCGAGGTACATGACTCCGATGACGTCCGAGATGTGCCGCACCACCGCCAGGTCGTGGGCGATGACGAGATAGGTCAGCCCCAGTGACTCCTGCAACTCTTCCAGCAGATTGATCACCTGCGCCTGCACGGACACGTCGAGTGCCGACACCGGCTCGTCGCAGATGATCACGTCGGGTTCCAGGACCAGTGCCCGCGCGATGCCGATGCGCTGGCGCTGACCCCCGGAGAACTCGTGCGGGTAGCGGGAGAGCGCGTTCACGGGAAGGCCGACCTTGGCGAGGACCTCCTTGATCTTCTCCCGCCGTTCCTCCTGGTTCGCCCCGATCCCGTGCGCGGCCATGCCCTCGCTGAGAATCGACTCGATGTTCTGTCGCGGGTTCAGACTGCCCAGCGGGTCCTGGAAGACCATCTGGAGACGCCGGCGGAACCGGCGCATCTCCTCCTCCGGCAGCTTCGCCAGATCGGTCCCGTCGAAGACGACTTCACCGTCGGTGATGTCGACCAGTCGCAGCACGCCACGGCCCAGCGTGGTCTTGCCACAGCCGGACTCGCCCACGAGCCCGTACGTCTGACCGGCTTCGACCTTGAGCGACACGCCGTCGACAGCGTAGACGTGGCCGACCGTACGGTCGAACAGCACGCCCTTCTTGACCGGAAAGTGGACCTTCACGTCCTCGAGTTCGAGCAGGCTCATGCCGAGACCTCCGCCTTGGACTTGGGAAGGACCGGGTTGACGCACCGGACCCGGTGTCCAGCGGCGCGGGGTTCGGTCAGTTCGGGCGTGCCGGTCAGGCACTCCATCGTGTAGCGGTCACAGCGCGGCGCGAAGGCACAACCGTCCGCCCAGGCGATTCGGTCGTTGATCGAGCCGCGGATCGGGCTGAGCGGTTCCCCTCGCGGCGCATCGAGCCGCGGGATGGAACCGAGCAACCCGTGGGCATACGGGTGAGTCGGGTAGGTGAACAGGTCCCACCGGCCGGCGGATTCCACGGCCCGGCCGGCGTACAGCACATTGACCTGATCGCACAGGCCGGCCACCACGCCGAGATCGTGGGTGATCATCAGCAGGGCGGTCCCCTCCTGGTCGACCAGTTCCTTGAGGAGCTCCAGGATCTGGGCCTGAATGGTGACGTCGAGTGCGGTGGTCGGCTCATCCGCGATAAGCATCCGGGGCGCGCACGCCACAGCCATCGCGATCAGCGCACGCTGGCGCATACCGCCGGACATCTGGTGCGGGTACTCCTTGAGCCGCCGGGTCGGGTCGGGGATGCCGACCCGGTCCAGCAGGTGGGCGGCCTCCTTGCGAGCGGCCTCTCCCTTCACGCCGCGGTGGCGCTGAAGGATCTCGGTGATCTGAACACCGATGGGCACGACCGGGTTCAGCGAAGACAGCGGGTCCTGGAAGATCATCGCGAGCTGACTGCCGCGTATGTCCCGGCGCTCCTGCGGGGACATGGTGAGCAGGTCCTGGCCGTCGAAGACGGCCCGGCCGCCGACCCGGACGCCCTTGGCGGGCAGGAGCCCCATCAGGGCGAGCGAGGTCACGGACTTGCCGCAGCCGGACTCACCGACGAGGCCCACAACTTGACCTTCGTCGACATCGAAGGAGACACCGTCGACCGCGATCGAGTCCTTGCGGCCCTTTGCAGTGAAAGTGACGCTGAGTTCGTCGACTGAGAGTAGTGCCATGGAATTTCAGCCTCGCAGTTTCGGGTCGAGCGCTTCGCGCATGGCCTCGCCGAGCAGGGTGAAGCCGAGGGCGGTGATGATGATTCCGACTGCGGGGTAAACCGCCATCATCGGCTCATTGTCGAAGAACCGCTGGGCCTGGGCGAGCATGACGCCCCACTCCGGGATCGCCGGGTCGGGGTTGCCGAGGCCGAGGTAGGACAGGGCCGCTGCTTCGATGATCGCGGTGGCCAGGGACAGCGTCGCCTGGACGATGACCGGGCTGAGCGAGTTCGGCAGGATCTGGGTGAGGACGATCCGCCTCTTGCGGAGGCCGAGCGCCTTGGCCGCCAGAACGTAGTCCGAACCTCCCTGCACCAGCATCGACCCACGCAGCAGGCGTGCGAAGATCGGAATCTGCACGACACCGACAGCGATCATCACGGTGGTCAGCGACTGTCCCATCACGGCGGCGACCGACACCGCCAGGAGCAGCGACGGAAGCGACAGCATGACGTCGGTGAAACGCATGATGACCGTGTCGACACGCTGTCCCGCACGTCCGCCGAGCGTCGCGGCGGCGCCCGAGCAGACGCCGATGACGGCACCCACGACGAGGCCGATGAGCATCGACACGACACCGACGAGCAGGGTCTGACGAGCCCCGACGAGCCATCGGCTGAAAAGGTCGCGTCCCAGGTGGTCCAGGCCGAACCAGTTCCCGCTTCGCATGCCGACGAATTCACCGCGGTTGGGGAACACATCACCGCGCCAGGTCTGAGCGGTGGGTGCGTATGGGGCGATCCACGGTCCGATGAGCGCGACGACGACGAACAGAGCGATGATCACCGCGCCGATGACGGCCATCTTGCTCGCCCGGAGCCGGCGCATCGCCTCACGCCACAGGCTGGCACCACTGGTGACCTCGGTGGTCTGCATCAGCTCCGCGAGCCGGTCGATCTTGTCGGCCTTCTTGGTCACAGTCGTCACGTCAGTGCACCCGCACTCTCGGGTCGATGATGCTGTACGCGATGTCGACCAGAAGGTTGATGAGGACGTAGACCATCGCGATGAAGAGAATGAACCCGACGAGCACTGGGTAGTCACGGCCATCGATCGCCGTGCGAATGAAGGAGCCGATGCCGCCGAAGTCGAACACGGACTCGGTGAGCACCGCGCCGGACAAGAGGCTGCCGGTCAGCAGACCGACGGCCGTGATCACCGGAAGCAGCGCGTTGCGCAGCACATGGCGGCCACGTACCACACGCTTCTCGAGCCCCTTGGACTCGGCGGTACGCACGTAATCCTCACCCAGCACTTCCAGCACACTCGCTCTGGTCATGCGGACGATCACGGCGAGAGGGATGGAAGCCAGTGCGACAGCGGGCAGGATCAGATGCCAGATGGCGTCCCAGCTCGCGTCGAACTCGCCGGTCAGCAAACCGTCGAGAACCGCGAACCCGGTCACCTCGGTCGCGTTGATACCGGTGGTGAGTCGGCCCGAACTCGGGAACATGCCCAACTGAACGGAGAAGACCGACCTCAGCAGGATGGCGAGGAAGAACACCGGTATGCAGATGCCGACGAGCGACGTGGACACCGAGGCCACGTCGATCCAGCCACCGCGGCGCTTGGCCGCCAGGTATCCGAGCGGGATGCCGATGAGCACAGCGATGAGGATCGCGGCGATGCTGAGTTCCACTGTCGCCGGGAACCGCAGGGTGAACTCGTCCCACACCGGCTGTCCGGTCTGAGTGGAGGTTCCCAGGTCGAGTTCGAAGATGCGCTTGAGAAAGCGCCAGTACTGAACGTAGACGGGCTGGTCCAGCCCGAGCGCACGGTTGATGCGCGCCACTTCGGCCGCAGTGGCCTTCTCCCCCAGGATCGCTGAGGCGGGTCCACCGGGCAGCCGGTCGAGCCAGAGGAAGAGCAGAACCGACAGACCGAGCAGCGTGGGTATGAGCTGGAGCAGTCTTCGTACGACGAGACGCAGCACCCCGCATGCCCCTTTCTTGCGTGGTTTCTTACATGAATGGACCCGCCCGGCCGCCGAGTTGCGGCGGCCGGGCGGAACCCCCCGTTTCAGTTCACCTGCCGGTCAGGCTCCTACTTGAAGGAGGCCTCGGAGAAGACTTCCTGCGTCAGCGGGGAGACGTTCGGCGGGTTCACGTTCTTGGCGAACGCGATGGCCGGCGGGGAGGAGGAGACCGGGACACCCGGGAGGTAGTCCATGATGGCCTCGTTGGCCTTCTCGTAGGCGGCGGTGCGCTCGTCGCCCACGAGCTCCGAGCCGGCGTTCACGGCGTCGAAGACCTTCTTGTCCTTGAAGCCCCACTGCTTGTCGTACTCGGCGAACCAGGTACCGATGAAGTTGTAGCCGTCGTTGAAGTCACCGGTCCAGCCGAGCATGTGCAGGGCGCAGGAGCCCGCCTCGGTGGCGTCCAGGTAGTCCGGGGCCCACTTCATGGCCTTGGGCTTGACGGTGATGCCGGCCTTCTCGAGGTCGGCCTTCATCAGCTCGAACAGGTCCTGCGGGGCAGGCATGTACGGGCGGGTGACCTCGGTCGGGTAGCAGAACTCGATCTCGAGCTTCTCTTCACCGGCCTTCTTGAGGAGGCTCTTCGCCGCGGCGGTGTCGAACGGGTACTGCTTCACGTTCTTGGAGTAGCCCGCGATGGTGTCCGGCATGAACTGGTCGGCGACCTTGCCGCCCTCGGGCAGCTGTGTCTTGACCAGGTTCTCCTTGTCGATCGCCTGCGCGATCGCCTGACGGACTTCCTTCTTCTTGAGGGCCTTGTTGGCGCTCTGGCTCATGCCCACGTAGAAGAGGTTGAAGACGCCACGGGTCGGGACCACGAAGCCCTTGTCCTCGAGGGACTTGACGTCGGCCGGGGCGACGAGATCGTAGCCGTCGATGTCACCGGCTTCGAGCGCCTGGCGGCGCGTCTGCTCGTCGGAGATGGTGCGGAAGACCAGGTTCTTGATCTTCGCCTTGTCGCCCCAGTAGTCGTCGAAGCGCTCAAGGGTGACTTCCTTGTTGCCCTTGTTCCACTTCGTGATCTTGTACGGGCCGGTACCGGCGACCGTGCCGGCCTCCTGGCTGTACTTGGGGTACGTGATGGCGTCACCCTTGGCGGACGCGTCCTGCTTCTTGTACTCCTCGATGGCCTTCGGGGAGTGGATCGCGAGGGCGTTGAGGGAGAAGCCGCCAGGAAGGTTGGCGGAGGGCTTCTTGACCTCGATGACGGCGGTGTTCTCGTCCTTCGCGGTGCAGGACTTGTAGTTCGCCTCGGGCGTCTCGGGGTCTTCGTTCTTCTTGAAGCCGCCCATGACGGTCTGCCAGTAGTAGGAGACCGCGCTGGACTGGTAGGTGCCCGTCCAGTTGAACCAGTGGTCGTAGTTGGCGCAGACGGCCGCGGCGTTGAACGCCTCGCCGTCGTGGAACTTCACGCCCTTGCGGAGGTTGAAGGTCCAGACGGTGCCCTCGTCGTTGCTCGACCAGGTCTCGGCGAGGCCGCCGACCAGCTTGGTGCCGCCGGACTCGTGCTCGAGCAGGGCCTCGAACGCCTGACGCGTCACACGGAAGGTTTCGCCGTCACTCGCGAGGGCAGGGTCCAGGGAACCCGGGTCACCGGCACCGGCGAAGACAAAGGTGTCCTTCCCGCCGTCGCTCTTGTTGTCACTGTCCCGCTCGCTGGAGCAGCCCGTGGCAATCAGACCGACCGCCACCGCGGCCGTGATCGCCCGAGCGACTCGGGACTTGGGTATGCGCATATTGGGGCCACTCCGGGTCCGCTATGTGGATGCATCTTGACCGGCCGAACACTACAGACGTTCGCAGTCAGTCAGGAACAGTCCGGATAGCGGTGATACCTACCTGAGATCTGAACACTTGACATATGGGATGCTTCAGGCACCCCGCCGTCGACTTTTAACCCCCCGGACACAAAATCCGGCGTTCACAGGGCTGTTCGGAGAGCATCCGGCGACGTGAAGAAGGGGTGAAACCGCAGGTGACAGGGGGTCAACGGGTCGTCGCTCCACGCACATGGCCGAAAATCTGACGTGAAATCAGCGCCGGTCGCACCGGGCTCCGCCCTCGCCGGCGCCCGTGTCCACGTGGTGGACACGGTGACGCTGAGTCAGCATGAGCCGAAGGACGGTGGGGGGTGACCCCGGGATCAGGGATCCTGCCCGGTCAGCGGTGCTGCGCGGGCGGGTATCCGTACCCCGGGGCGGACGGCTGGACCGCGCCGTGCGCCTCCCGGTCGTAGAAGGGGCGGGCGTTGACGCGCAGCCACATCACGACCGGGTCGTGCTCGTCGGACATCGCGACCGTCGACACGGGCAGCCCGTCCGGGACCGCGCCCAGCGACTGCTGCATCATCGCGCGCACCGCGTCCACGGCGGGCGGGGAGGTGTCGTACACGTCCAGGCCGATGGCGAGGTACGGGGCGCCCAGCGCGGGCTGCACCCAGGCGCGGCGCAGGGCGCGGACGGCCGGGGTGCGGTGGGCGTTCTGCGCGAGGAGGGCGTAGAACTGCGGGATCTCGATGGCCGGTTCGGACAGCCGCAGCGGTCCGGCGGGCCGGCGGTCCAGTCCGCCGGCGATCCGGCGCAGGTCCAGCCAGGGGATGCCGACGCCGCCGCCCGGGGCGTGCGGATTGAGCCAGAGTCCGTAGCGGTCGGGGAAGAGGGCGCGGGCCACCTCGAGGCCGTCGACCACCTCGTACGACCGGTTCCAGCCGCTGGCGGACAGCTCCTGGGCGGAGGTGACGCAGGGCGCGTAGCCGAAGCCGTCGACGTCCATGTTCCCGTACTGGGCGTCCGGGGAGCCGGCCTGGCCGTGCCACAGCAGCATCCAGACCTGGCCGGTCGAAGGGGTCGCGAGAGCGCGCAGCAACGCCTCATAGGCGTCGTAACGCCCGGGCGTCACCTGGCGCAGCATGTGCTCGACCTGCCCGGCCGCCGCGGTGCCAGCGCTCACTTTGTATCGCCCCTCCGTAACACACCTCGCCAGCGAACGAACCTAGCTTAAGCCGACGGCCTCCGGCGGTCTGCGTTCAGTGCGCGGCAGGGGCCGCGTCCCCGGACGGTCACGGGTGGCGTTGGTAGAAGGGGGTGACCCGGGTGCGCATCCAGTCCGCCACCGGGTCCTGGGCCAGGTCCATCAGGATCAGGTTGACCGGCCAGCGGGTCGGGGTGCGGCCCAGGGCCCGCCCCAGGGCGTCCAGGGGCAGGGCGCGGGCGTCGCCCTCCGCGTGGGCCAGTTCCACGCCGACGAACAGGACCGGGTCCGCGGTCTCGATCGCGGCCAGGCAGCGGCGGGCGGTCGTCACGACGCCGATGGAGTCGAACTCCTCCGAGGCCGCGCCGAGGAAGTCCACCGGGTCGTCCTGCCAGTCGGGCTCGAACAGCCGGACCCGGCCGCCGCTCGCCGGGCCGTCCAGCGGGCCGCGTCCGGCCCGGCACAGTTCGGCGACGGCGCCCGGCGGCAGCGGCGCGGAGACCACGCCGCCGGGGTTCACCGCGATCCCCGCCTGCGGCGGCAGGCCGCGGGCGAACTCCACGGCGGGGGCGATCGTGTACGACATGTGGGAGCCGACGACCTGCCGGAACTGTTCCTCGGAGCTGAAGACGGGGACGTAGGCCTGGCCGTCGATCTCCATGGTGGGCAGGTCCAGCGGGCCGCTGTGCGGGCCGCCGCCGTTCGGCAGCGGGACCCAGACGAAGCTGCGGCCCAGCACCTCGATGATCCTGGCCCCCGCGGAGGGGACGCCGAGGGAGGCGGAGAGCACCTCCTCCAGCTCGTTACCGGGCCATCCGCCGTGCGGATGGGGGTGCGTCCGGTCCGAGAATTCCGCCGGGAAGTCCATCTTTCGCCTACCGCCTGCCTGGAACCACTGCTGTGGCTGAAAAGGCTATCGGGTCAGCCCGCGAAGCCGATCCGGTGCAGCGCGTCCACCGCGTCCCGGTCGATCAGCACCGCCGAGCCGCAGCCCGCCGGCACCCGGCCGCGCCGCACCGCGCGCAACAGCCGGTCGCTCGCCGCGCGGTGGCGCCGGAAGGCGTACCGGGAGACTCCGCGTCCGCGCTCGCGCTGGCCGGCCAGGGCCTGCTGCGGGGTGACGTCGAGCAGCAGCAGATGCAGGCTCGCGCCCCGGCGCCGGGCCTCGCGGGCCAGCCAGCGCCGCACCCAGGCCTGCGTGCCGCAGTCGTGGACGACGACCGGGCCGCCGGCGCGCAGTGCGCGGCGCAGCCCCGCGTAGTGGGCGAGGCGGACCAGCGGGCGGTACACGGCGTACGGCAGGAACCGCGGCATGCGGCGGTCCCAGCGGTCGCGGGTGTCCTGGGAGTCGACGCGGGTGCCCCGCACCGTGCGCCGCATCAGCGTGGATTTGCCGCTGCCGGGCAGTCCGGTGACCACGACGAGGTCGCGGGGTCCGAAGAGCAGCGCGCGCGGGCTGCGGCCGGCGCGTGCCCGCAGATCGCGGACGACGGGCGCCGGCAGTGCGCCGCGTGCCCGGCCGGCCCGAGCGGGCGGCTGCGCGGGCAGCGCGGCGCCGGTGGTGGTGGCGCACGCCGTGGTCCTGTTCACCGTGATGGTCCTCCCCTGGGGCCAGGTACGAGTCCCGTCCCCGCCGAGTGTAAAGAGAAGGTAATGCCAGGTGTCTCTCGTTTCCGTGCCTTTCGTGAAACAGGCCTGTCACAGCTCCCTGTGACCGTGCCCGCACATCCTGTGCACCCCAGGGAAGGGTCCCCCTGCCGGACCCCGGCGATGCGTGCAATGATGTGCGCGCCAACTGCATACCGGCCGTTTGAATCCGCGCGGGAGAGTCCCCGGCACCGTGTGCCGCCGGGGCGCCGAAGGAGCAAGTCCCTCCCTTGAATCTCTCAGGCACCGTTACCGCGTGGGCGAGGCACATCTGAAAAGCGGGCCGCTGCAGCCGTGCTCCAGCGACCCCACCCAAGGTGCAAGCCGTGACTCCTCCCCGGTACGGGCGGTCATGGCGAACCTCTCAGGTTCCGATGACAGATGGGGAGGATTTGCCCTCGCCTTCTCCCACGCTGGTATGAACTCGCGCGGGAGGGACCCCCATCGCCTCTGGGAGACCGACCGATGAGCAGTACCGAACCCCGCCGGACCGCGCTCGATGCCCTGCATCGGTCGCTCGGCGCGACGATGACCGACTTCGCCGGCTGGGACATGCCCCTGCGCTACGGCTCCGAGCGCGACGAGCACAACGCCGTGCGCACCCGGGCCGGCCTCTTCGACCTCTCGCACATGGGCGAGATCACCGTCGCCGGCCCGCAGGCCGCCGCCCTCCTCGACCACGCCCTGGTGGGCAACATCGGGAGCGTGAAGCCCGGCCGCGCCCGGTACACCATGATCTGCCGCGAGGACGGCGGCATCCTGGACGATCTGATCGTCTACCGGCTCGGCGAGACCGAGTTCATGGTCGTCGCCAACGCCTCCAACGCCCGGACGGTGCTCGACGCGCTGGTCGAGCGCTCGGCCGGTTTCGACGCCGAGGTCCGCGACGACCGCGACGCGTACGCGCTGCTCGCCGTGCAGGGCCCCGAGTCCCCGGCGATCCTCGCGTCGCTCACCGACGCCGATCTGGACGGTCTGAAGTACTACGCCGGTCTGCCCGGTACGGTCGCCGGTGTCCCCGCGCTCATCGCCCGCACCGGCTACACCGGCGAGGACGGCTTCGAGCTGTTCGTGAAGCCGGAGCACGCGGTCGAGCTGTGGCAGGCGCTGACCAAGGCCGGCGAGGAAAAGGGCCTGGTCCCGTGCGGGCTGTCCTGCCGGGACACGCTGCGCCTGGAGGCGGGCATGCCGCTGTACGGCAACGAGCTGAGCACCGACCTCACGCCCTTCGACGCCGGTCTGGGCCGGGTGGTGAAGTTCGAGAAGGAGGGCGACTTCGTGGGCCGCGCCGCCCTGGCCGAGGCCGCCGAGCGCGCCGCCGCGCAGCCGCCCCGCGTGCTGGTCGGCCTGGTCGCCGAGGGCCGCCGGGTGCCGCGCTCCGGGTACGCGGTCGTGGCCGGCGGCGAGGTGATCGGCCGGGTCACCTCCGGCGCCCCCTCCCCCACGCTGGGCAAGCCGATCGCGATGGCGTACGTCGACGCGGCGCACGCGGCGCCGGGCACCGAGGGCGTCGGCGTGGACATCCGCGGCAGCCACGAGCCGTACGAGGTCGTGGCGCTGCCGTTCTACAAGCGGCAGAAGTGACACCGTCGTAGGCAGCCCCCGGGCGGGGCACCGCACGCCCGAGCCGGCGCCCGCGTACCCGCTCAGCAGCGCTTTTCGCTGTCCCATCGTCATCAGCAGTCCCCCGCGTACAGGAGAATTCAGGCCATGAGCAACCCCCAGCAGCTGCGTTACAGCAAGGAGCACGAGTGGCTGACGGCCGCCGAGGACGGCGTGTCGACGGTCGGCATCACGGAGCACGCGGCCAACGCGCTCGGCGACGTGGTGTTCGTCCAGCTCCCCGAGGTCGGTGACACCGTGACCGCGGGCGAGACCTGCGGCGAGCTGGAGTCGACCAAGTCGGTCAGCGACCTCTACTCCCCGGTCAGCGGTGAGATCACCGAGGTCAACGAGGACGTGGTGAACGACCCTTCGCTGGTGAACTCCGCCCCCTTCGAGGGGGGCTGGCTGTTCAAGGTGCGTGTCGCCGACGAGCCGGCCGACCTGCTGACCGCCGCCGAGTACGACGCCCACATCGCGGGCTGAGGAGCCGTAGCCGCATGTCGCTTCTGAACACGTCCCTGCACGAGCTCGACCCGGCGGTGGCCGCCGCGGTCGACGCCGAGCTGCACCGTCAGCAGTCCACCCTCGAGATGATCGCCTCGGAGAACTTCGCCCCGGTCGCGGTCATGGAGGCCCAGGGCTCGGTCCTGACCAACAAGTACGCCGAGGGCTACCCGGGCCGCCGCTACTACGGCGGCTGCGAGCACGTCGACGTGATCGAGCAGATCGCCATCGACCGGGTGAAGGAGCTGTTCGGCGCCGAGCACGCCAACGTGCAGCCGCACTCGGGCGCCCAGGCCAACGCGGCCGCGATGTTCGCGCTGCTCAAGCCGGGTGACACGATCATGGGTCTGAACCTCGCGCACGGCGGGCACCTGACCCACGGCATGAAGATCAATTTCTCCGGCAAGCTCTACAACGTCGTCGCCTACCACGTCGGCGACGACGGACAGGTCGACATGGCCGAGGTCGAGCGGCTCGCCAAGGAGAACAAGCCGAAGCTGATCGTGGCCGGCTGGTCGGCGTACCCGCGTCAGCTCGACTTCGCCGCGTTCCGCCGGATCGCGGACGAGGTCGGCGCGTACCTCATGGTCGACATGGCGCACTTCGCCGGCCTGGTGGCCGCGGGCCTGCACCCGAACCCGGTCCCGCACGCCCATGTCGTGACGACCACCACGCACAAGACCCTCGGCGGCCCGCGCGGCGGTGTGATCCTCTCCACGGCCGAGCTGGCCAAGAAGATCAACTCCGCGGTCTTCCCCGGCCAGCAGGGCGGTCCGCTGGAGCATGTGGTCGCCGCCAAGGCGGTCGCGTTCAAGGTGTGCGCCTCCGAGGAGTTCAAGGAGCGCCAGCGCCGTACCCTGGAGGGCGCCCGCATCCTGGCCGAGCGTCTGGTCAAGGACGACGTCAGGGCCGTGGGCGTGGACGTGCTGTCCGGCGGCACGGACGTGCACCTGGTCCTGGTCGACCTGCGGAACTCGGAGCTGGACGGCCAGCAGGCCGAGGACCGGCTGCACGAGGTCGGCATCACCGTGAACCGCAACGCGATCCCGAACGACCCGCGCCCGCCGATGGTCACCTCGGGTCTGCGGATCGGCACCCCCGCCCTGGCCACCCGCGGTTTCACGGCCGAGGACTTCACCGAGGTCGCGGACGTGATCGCGGAGACGCTCAAGCCGTCCTACGACATCGAGGCGCTCCGGGCCCGAGTGACGGCACTCGCCGAGAAGCACCCGCTGTACCCCGGTCTGACGTAATTTTGTACGCTTTTCTTTGTACGGACATCCGGGGCATCGCGCACACTGGGTCGGTGAGCGCGGTGCCCCGCACCATGAACCGCAGGCGGACAGCGTCGTCCGCCGAACCCTTAGGAGTCCCCCCGTGGCCATCTCGGTCTTCGATCTCTTCTCGATCGGCATCGGCCCGTCCAGCTCGCACACGGTCGGCCCGATGCGGGCGGCCCGGATGTTCGCCCGGCGGCTGCGCAACGAGGACCTGCTGGACTCGGTCGCCTCGGTGCGGGCGGAGCTGTACGGCTCGCTGGGCGCCACCGGGCACGGCCACGGCACGCCCAAGGCGGTGCTGCTCGGCCTGGAGGGCGACTCGCCGCGCACGGTGGACGTGGAGTCGGCCGACGAGCGGGTGGAGAAGATCAAGGACGGTGGCCGGATCCGGCTGCTCGGCGAGCACGAGATCGCGTTCTCCTTCGACGACGACATGGTGCTGCACCGCCGCAAGGCGCTCCCCTACCACGCCAACGGGATGACGCTGTGGGCGTACGACGCCTCCGGCGCCGAGGTCCTGAGCCGGACGTACTACTCGGTGGGCGGCGGATTCGTCGTCGACGAGGAGGCGGTGGGCGCGGACCGCATCAAGCTCGACGACACCGTCCTGAAGTACCCCTTCCGCACGGGCGACGAGCTGCTGCGCCTCACCGAGGAGACGGGTCTGTCGATCTCCGCCCTGATGCTGGAGAACGAGCGCGCCTGGCGGTCGGAGGAGGAGATCCGCGCGGGGCTGCTGGAGATCTGGCGCGTGATGCAGGCCTGCGTCGACCGCGGCATGTCCCGTGAGGGCATCCTGCCGGGCGGTCTGAAGGTCCGCCGCCGTGCCGCGAACACCGCCCGCAAGCTGCGCTCGGAGGGGGATCCGCAGGCCCTGGCCATGGAGTGGATCACCCTCTACGCGATGGCCGTGAACGAGGAGAACGCGGCCGGCGGCCGGGTCGTCACGGCGCCCACCAACGGAGCGGCCGGCATCATCCCGGCCGTCCTGCACTACTACATGAACTTCGTGCCCGGCGCCGACGAGGAGGGCGTGGTCCGCTTCCTGCTCGCCGCGGGCGCCATCGGCATGCTCTTCAAGGAGAACGCCTCCATCTCCGGTGCCGAGGTCGGCTGCCAGGGCGAGGTCGGCTCCGCCTGCTCGATGGCGGCGGGCGCCCTCGCGGAGGTGCTGGGCGGATCACCGGAGCAGGTGGAGAACGCCGCCGAGATCGGCATGGAGCACAACCTCGGCCTGACCTGCGACCCGGTCGGCGGGCTGGTCCAGATCCCGTGCATCGAGCGCAACGGCATGGCCGCGGTGAAGGCGGTCACCGCGGCGCGGATGGCGATGCGCGGCGACGGCTCCCACAAGGTCTCCCTGGACAAGGTCATCAAGACGATGAAGGAGACCGGCGCGGACATGTCGGTCAAGTACAAGGAAACGGCCCGGGGCGGGCTGGCGGTGAACATCATCGAGTGCTGAACGGCATTCCGCGTCAACATGGTTGAAGCGGGGAATAAGACAACTCCCGTCCCCCCACGGCAATACACGGGAGACCCGCATGCTGCGTGGCATCGACGTGAGCTCGTACCAGTCCTCCTCGTACGACACGGACGGCCTTTCCTTCGTCTTCATCAAGGCGACGGAGGGCCGCTCGTATGTGAACCCCAAGCTCAGCGCCCAGACCAGGACCGGCAGGGAAGCCGGTCTGGTGGTCGGGTTCTATCACTTTCTCTGGCCGGGAAATCTCACCGCACAGGCCGAGTACTTCGTGAGCCAGGCTCCGGAGAAGGGGGGCGACATCCTCGCGGTCGACTGGGAGACGACGGGCGAGGGCTCGCACGCGAGCAACTCGGAGAAGGACCGCTTCATCCGCAAGGTGAAGGAGCTGCGTCCGAACAACAGAGTCATTCTGTATTGCAACAGGAATTTCTGGCTCAACGTCGATACGACGTCCTACGCCGGCGACGGTCTCTGGATCGCCGACTACGTCACCGCCGGGAAGCCCCGCATCAAGGCGAAGTGGCGCTTCCACCAGTACACCGACGACCCGCTGGACAAGAACGTCGCGGACTTCTCCAGCAGGTCGGCGCTGAAACAGTGGGCCGAGGACGCCTAGACCCGGGCGAGGGCGCCCCGGTCACGGCCCTCGGCCGGACTGTGGTGGACCTACTTGTTCAGGTGCGCCCAGAACTCGTCGAACGACAGGACCTTGTCGCCGTCCAGGTCGCGGGACTTGATCAGGGCCTCCGCGACCGCCTCGGTGACGTTCCAGTCCCCGCCCTGCGCCAGCGCGGTCTTGAACTCGGCAGCGGTGATGAACCCGTCCCCGTCCGTATCGATCCGCTCGAACTGCTTGCGCGCTTCCTCGATGTCCGCCACCGATCCGCCCCTCATCTCGTACTTTGCCGTCTTGCTGACGCAGGTCAGATTATCGGGCCGCCTGAGCCTCCAGTGCGGCGACCACCCACCCGAACTCCTCCTCGTGGGAGGACGGGGGTTCCACACCGTTCACGACCGCGGACAGCTCGCGGTAGCGGACGAGGCGCACGTCGGTCGCCGACGCGAGGCGTTCCCGTACGGCGGCCGGGTCGGCGTCGCCGATCAGCTCGCGCAGCACGGCGGCGGCACGCGGGGAGCCGGGGGCGACGCCGTCCTTCAGGGCACCCCCCGCGAGCTGGATCAGACGGCTCATGAACCACAGGGAACTGCCGGCGGGGACGTCCGGCCCCCGGTCCGCCGCGTTGAACTCGATCATCCTGCGCATCGTGGCCCGGAACTCCGGGTCCTGGATGAGCTCGGCCAGCTCCACCCAGGCGTCCACCTGGGCGGGGGTGGGGTCGTCGGGCAGGTCCGCCGCGGCGAAGCGCAGACGTTGGCGGATGTCGGGGTCCGCCGTGCCGATGCCCTCGAAGACCTCCGCCATGAAGTCGTCCAGGATGCGCCGGCGCTCTGCGGCGGACAGTCGGGCCAGTTTGTTCATGAGTGTCGTCTCCTCGGCGGTCGAGCCTCGTCGTGCCACGGTCGACAGCACCGCGCGGGTCACCTTCAGGGCCCGGATCTGCGCGTCCAGCGCGGTCACGTGCGCCTCCGCGACCTCCGCGACCGTCGTCTCGCCGGCCAGCACCCGGCGTACGTCGGCGAGGCCGAGGCCCAGCTCGCGCAGGGTACGGACCAGTTCCAGACGGGCGACGGAGCCGGCGTCGTAGAGCCGGTAGCCGCCCGCGGAGCGGGCCACCGGCGGCAGGGCGCCCTCGTCGGACCAGTAGCGGACGGTGCGCACGGACAGGCCGGTGGCACGGGCGAGCTCGCCGATGGTGAGACGTCCGGTGCCGTCTTCGATCATGTCTGCGAGTCTGGGCCTTCCAGTGGGTGGAGACTCAAGGAGCGGCTCGGTGGCGGACACTCTGCGGGACATTCTCGACTGACCGCGGCTGCGGCGGAGCGGCTGCTTGCAGTTGCGGCGGTCAGCGGTCCGGGGTGCGGATCTCGAACCAGGTGGTCTTGCCTCGGGGGAGGAGGTCGACGCCCCAGCGGTCGGCGAGTTTGTCGACGAGGAAGAGGCCCCGGCCGCTGATGTCCAGGTCCTGGACCGGCATGAGGCAGGGCAGTCCCCGGGACGGATCACGCACCTCGACGCGGATCCATCCGCGCCGGTGGCGCATACGGAGGCCGAAGACCCGGGCCCCGGTGTGGCGTACGGCGTTGCCGACGAGTTCGGAGACGAGCAGGACGGCGTCCTCGGCGGTCCTGGCGGTCAGACCCCAGTGGCGCAGGACGACGATCTGGACGAGCCGGCGTGCGGTGGCGGCGGACTCGGGACGGGACGGCAGCGGAACCTCTGCCTCCGTGGGGTCCCCGAACAACTCCAGTGCCTTCAGGGCGCGTTCGTCCTCGACCGTCGGCGACCAGCGCGACGCGGCCACGCGTCCGTCTCCCCGCGGCTGTTCCCTGCCATCCAGCCCCGCCATGCCCCCATCATGGCCGTCCGCGGGGCCCTCCGGGGCCGTTCCGGGGGAATACGCCCCCTGTGCGCTCCCGCCCGGCACCGGGCCCCCGGCATATGCGGATGGCACTTCGGCGTCGCCGAAAGCCTGCCCTACCTGCGGAAACGGCTCGCTCTCAGGCAATCGACGGGCTCCCTCGACACGAACGGCTTAAGGGTGCATCAAGGCTCCCACAATCCGCCCCATCGAGGGACCCGGATCAGACATCGCGTCAATTGCAAGAGGTCGAGGGGGAATTCACGGTGTCGTCAGAGGAACTTCGCCTTGCCGGGGCCCTCCTCGACGAAGCTGCGCATCCCGCGCTCGCGGTCCTCCGTGGCGAACAGGCCCGCGAACCAGTTGCGTTCCACGGCGAGGCCGGTGTCGATGTCCGTCTCAAGACCGGTGTCGACCGACTCCTTGGCCGCCCGCAGCGCGATCGCCGGGCCCTGGGCCAGCTTCGCCGCCCACGCGTGCGCCTGCGCGTAGACCTCGTCGGCGGGGACCACGCGGTCCACCAGGCCGAGCGTCAGCGCCTCGTCGGCCCGGACCTGGCGGCCCGTGAAGATGAGGTCCTTGGCCTTGGAGGGTCCGATCAGCCGGGCCAGCCGCTGGGTGCCGCCCGCGCCCGGGATCAGACCGAGCAGGATCTCGGGCTGGCCGAGCTTGGCGTTCTCCCCGGCGATGCGGTAGTCGGCGCAGAGCGCGAGCTCGCAGCCCCCGCCCAGCGCGTAGCCGGTGACAGCGGCCACGACGGGCTTGGGGATGCGGGCCACGGCGGTGAAGGAGTCCTGCAGGGCCCGGGACCGCGCGACCATCGCCGCGTGGTCCATGGCCTGCATCTCCTTGATGTCCGCGCCCGCCGCGAACACCTTCTCGCCTCCGTAGATCACCACGGCGCGCACGTCCTCGCGGCGCGTGGCCTCCTCGGCGAGTTCCTTCAGACGGTCCTGCGTGGCGACGTCCAGCGCGTTCATGGGCGGCCGGTCCAGCCGCAGCGTGCCGACGCCTTCGGCGACTTCGAGATGTACGGTCATGCTCCGCAGGTTAGCGGGCGTTCACACGCGGAGGCAGCACGGGTACGTGGCCGGCTCACATCCTGTGGCGAGGCCCTGACGCCCGCGCAGTGTCTCGTCAGGAGCGGCGAGCGCCTGTCACGGGCCGGTTCGGCGGGACCCGGGCGACTGACGCACCGGGCGGGGGCGTATGCCGGAACAGCCCCGTGCCGGGTGGGACCGGGCGCGGGGCTGTTCGTGTGCCTACTTCTTCCAGTCCTCCCAGGACATGTTCCAGCCGTTGAGGCCGTTGTCCGGGGCGACGGTGGCGTCGTTGGAGTTCTTGACGACCACCACGTCGCCGATCATGGAGTTCTCGAAGAACCAGGCGCCCGGCGCCTGCTTGTCCCAGCCTCCGCGCACGTCGCGCAGGCCGATGCAGCCGTGGCTGGCGTTGTAGTTGCCGAAGGCGCCGCCGCCCCAGTAGTTGCCGTGCAGGAAGGTGCCGGAGGTGGTCAGGCGCATGGCGTGCGGGACGTCCTTGATGTCGTACTCGCCGCCGTAGCCGACCGTCTCGCCGTTCATCCGGGTCACCTTCAGGCGCTCGCTGATCACCATCTCGCCGTTCCAGGTCTCCATGCCGGCCTTGCCGGTGGTGACGGGGATGGTCTTGATGACCTTGCCGTCCCGCTCGACCTTCATGGTGAGCTTCTTGGCGTCGACGACGGAGACCTGCTTGCGGCCGATGGTGAAGGAGACGGTCTTGTCCTGCTCGCCGTAGACGCCCTCGCGGCCCTCGACGCCGTCGAGGTTGAGGTCGACGGTGACCTTGGTGCCGGCCTTCCAGTACTTCTCGGGGCGGAAGTCGAGGCGGTCGTTGCCGAACCAGTGGCCCTCGACCTCGACGGCCGGCTCGGTGGTGATGCGGATGGCATTCTCTACGTCCTCGGGGTTGGTGATGCCCCGGGTGAAGCGCAGCGAGAACGGCATGCCGACGCCGACCTTGGAGCCGTCCTCGGGGGTGAAGGTTCCGATGAAGGTGTTCTTCGGCGTCAGGGTGGTGAAGCTGGAGTCCTCGGCGGCGGTGCGGCCCTCGGAGTCCTTGGCGACCGCGTGCACCGTGTACTTGGTGGAGGCGGCCAGGTGGGTGGACGGCGTCCAGGTGGCGCCGTCCGCGGATATCTCACCCTCGATCCTGTCGCCGTCGGGGTCCTTGACGACGACCTCGGTCAGCTTGCCCTTGTCGGCCTCGATCTTCAGGGCGCCGGTGGTCCTGACGGACTTGGCGCCGTCCTCGGGCGCGATGCCGATCACGGCCTCCGACTGCTTGCTCTGCGCCGCGCCGGAGTCCTTGCCCTTGCCCTTGCCGTCCCCCGAGCCGGATCCCGGATCCGACCCTCCGCCGCCGCAGGCGGTGACGGCCAGCATCACACCGAGCGCCAGCGCCGCGAGCTTCCTGCCGCGCCGTCCGCGCACGCCAACCGAAGCCCCGGATATCGGCCCCACGTTCACTTGTTTCTCCCCTCGGCGGGTCCGGCCGGACCCGCGCCCCCGCGCCCCTCGCGCACACGAGGGATGGTAACCACAGGCCAGAGGCGTTCGAGGCGGCGGAATTGTCACCGTTCCGTTCCAACTTCAACGGCCCGCCCGAGGGTTCGGGTCAGCGCTGCTTCACCGCGCCGCCCGCCTTCCATTCCTTCCAGTTCATGTTCCAGCCGCCGAGGCCGTTGTCCGGCGCCACCTTCTTGTCCTTGCTGTTGACGACCTCGACGACGTCACCGATGAGGCTGCGGTCGAAGAACCAGCCCGCCGGGGTGTCCGCGCCGCCGCCCTTCACGTCGCGCAGGCCGACGCAGCCGTGGCTGACGTTGCTGTCGCCGAAGACATCGGGCTCGGCCCAGTAGTTGCCGTGCAGGAACGTGCCGGAGCTGGTCAGGCGGATGGCGTGCGGGACGTCGGGGATGTCGTACTCGCCGCCGAAGCCGACCGTGCGGCTGTTCATTCGGGTCACCTCGAGCATCTCGGTGATCACCATCTTGCCGTTGTACGTGGGTGTCTTCCGCGCTCCCGCCGTGATGGGCACGGTGGTCAGCAGTTCCCCGTCCCGCCGTACCCGCATGGTGTGGGCGGCGGCGTCGACGACCGACACCTGGCTGCGGCCGACGGTGAAGGTGAAGGTGCGGTGCTGAAGGCCGTAGACGCCGGGTGCTCCCTCGACGTCGCGCAGGTTCAGGTCGACGGTGACCTTGGTGCCCGGCTTCCAGTAGCGCTCGGGGCGGAAGTCCAGGCGCGTGTCGCCGAACCAGTGCGGACGGATCTCGACGGCCGGGCGGGCGGTGACGCGGACGGCGCGCTCGACGGCCGCCCGGTGGGCGATCTTCCGGTTGAACTCCAGGGAGACGATCATGCCGGTGCCGACGGTGGAGCGGTCCTCGGGCGCCACGTAGCCGATGAAGCGTTCCTCCGGGACAAAGGTGGTGAACGTGGTGTGCCGGGCGGAGCGGCGGCCCTCGCCGTCCACGGCCACCGCGTCGACGGTGTACTTCGCGGCGAGCGCCAGCCGGTCGTCGTCGGGCTTCCAGGTCAGCCCGTCGGCGGAGATGCGGCCCGGGACCGGCGACTCCCGCGCGTCCTGGGACGCGACGACCTTCACCGACTCCAGCCGCCCGTCCGGTACCCGCACCCGCAGCCTGGAGTCGGGGCGTACGTCCTTGCTGCCGTCCGCAGGCGCCACCCGGATGACGTCCCCGCGGCCCGGGGGCCCGAAGGCCCCCTCGACGGGTCCGTCCGCGGTACACCCGGCGGCTCCGGTCAGCAGTCCTGCCCATGTCAGTACGACGGCCAGTGCGGCCCTCGCGCGCCGTGCGCGCCCTTGTACGTGCCTCACGCGGTACCCAACGACGGGCCTCGCCTCAGGGAAACGACCATGCCGCCCCCCGGGGAAACGTGAGTGCGAGGCGCGCTCTGGGCAGAACAGTGGGAGGACGACGCGCCGGGGAGCCACGGCCGAGCCGCTGAACGGGCCGTACACCCCTGTCCGCCGCCGTCCCCCACGAGCCGCGGGAGGCTGACAGGTGTCCAGCGCAGCCGAGCAGGAGGCGGTGGCCGGAGAGCGGGCCACCGGGGACGGGCGCCCGGCCGCCGTCGTGAACGGCGCGCGGCCGGCGCCGCCCGTGCCCACGGTGCCCGTGCGGCCGGGCCGGGCGACGCCGCTGGGCGCCCGGTTCCGGGTGGGCCCGGACGGGGTGGCGGGGACCAACTTCGCGTTGTGGGCGGGCGGCGCGGAGGGCGTCGAGCTGTGTCTGTTCGACGAGCGCGGCAAGGAGAGCAGGGCCCGGCTCACCGAGCTGACGCACGGGATCTGGCACGGTTTCGTCCCGGGTGTGCGCCCCGGGCAGCGCTACGGCTACCGGGTGCACGGCCGCTGGGACCCGTGGACCGGCGCCCGCTGGAACCCGGCGAAGCTGCTGCTGGACCCGTACGCCCGCGCGGTGGACGGTGACTTCCGGCTGCCGGCAGAGGTGTACGGGCACGTCCGGGACTGGCCGGAGCAGCATGTCGCGGACACCGTGCGCGACGACCGTGACTCCGCGCCGTACGTCCCCAAGGGTGTGGTCGTCCACGATGACGACGACTGGGCGGACGACCGCCGGCCGAAAACCCCGTGGGCGGACTCGGTGATCTACGAGCTGCATGTCAAGGGGTTCACGCAGCGGCATCCCGGCATCCCCGAGGAGCTGCGCGGTACGTACGCGGGGCTGGCGCACCCCGCCGCGGTCGAGCATCTGACCCGGCTCGGGGTGACAGCCGTGGAGCTGCTGCCGGTGCACCAGTTCGCCCACGAGGACCATCTGCTGCGCCGGGGGCTGCGCAACTACTGGGGCTACAACTCCATCGGCTACTTCGCCCCGCACGCCGGCTACGCGGCCTCCGGGACGACGGGGCAGCAGGTCGGCGAGTTCAAGCGGATGGTGCGGGCCCTGCACGCGTCCGGGATCGAGGTGATCCTCGACGTGGTCTACAACCACACGGCGGAGGCGGGCGAGCTGGGCCCCACCCTGTCCCTGAAGGGCGTCGACAACCGCGGCTACTACCGCCTCCAGCCGGACGCCCGCCGCTACGCCGACTACACCGGCTGCGGCAACACGCTGCACGTCGTCCAGCCGCACGTGCTGCGGCTGATCACGGACTCGCTGCGCTACTGGGTGACGGAGATGGGCGTCGACGGCTTCCGCTTCGACCTGGCGGCGGCGCTGGCCCGCTCGATGCACGACGTCGACATGCTGTCGCCGTTCCTCGCGGTGATCGCGCAGGACCCGGTGCTGCGCCGGGTGAAGCTGATCGCCGAACCGTGGGACGTCGGCTCCGGCGGCTATCAGGTGGGGGCGTTCCCGCCGCTGTGGACGGAGTGGAACGACCGGTACCGCGACACCGTCCGGGACTTCTGGCGGCACGCGCTGCCCGACGTCCGGGAGATGGGCTACCGGCTGTCCGGGTCGAGCGACCTGTACGCCTGGGGCGGGCGGCGGCCGTACGCCTCGGTCAACTTCGTCACCGCGCACGACGGTTTCACCCTGCGGGACCTGGTGTCGTACGACCGCAAGCACAACGAGGCCAACGGCGAGGGCAACCGCGACGGCTCGGACGACAACCGGTCGTGGAACTGCGGCGCGGAGGGAGAGACGCAGGACGAGGACGTCCAGGCCCTGCGGCGGCGGCAGCTGCGGAACCTGCTGACCACGTTGCTGCTGTCGACGGGCGTGCCGATGCTGGTCGCCGGCGACGAGATGGGCCGCACCCAGCGCGGCAACAACAACGCCTACTGCCAGGACAACGAGATCGGCTGGGTGGACTGGAGCCTGCTGGACGACCCCCGGTGGCGGCCCCTGTTCGAGCTGACCTCCCGTCTGATCGCCCTGCGCCACCGCCACCCGGTGCTGCGCCGCCGTTCCTTCTTCTCCGGCCGGGCGCACTCCGCGGACGGACTGCGCGACCTGGCCTGGTTCACCCCGCAGGGCACGGAGATGACCGAGGGCGACTGGTACGCGCCGGCCGCCACGCTCGGCATGTACCTCTCCGGCCGCGACATCCCGGGACGCGACGAGCAGGGGGCGCCGATCCTCGACGACAGCTTCCTGGCCGTTCTGCACGCGGGTGAGGAGCCGGTGGAGTTCGCGCTTCCGGGGACGCCGTGGGCGCGACGGTACGAGGTGGTCGTCGACACCGCGCGGGAGGAGCAGGAGGGGGCTCCGGGTGTGGAGCACCGCGCGGGGACAAGGATCACGGTGCCGGAGCGGTCGGTGCTGCTGCTGCGGGTGCGGCCCTGACCGGTGGCACCGGTCAGCCGAGGATGCCCCGGTCGTACCCCACCGCCACCGCGGCCGCGCGGTCCTTGGCGCCGAGCTTGCCGAAGATGTGGGTGAGGTGCGTCTTCACGGTCGCCTCGCTGATGAACAGTTCGCGGGCGATCTCGCGGTTGCTCGTGCCCTTGGCGACCAGGGCCAGTACCTCGCGTTCGCGGGCGGAGAGCGGCTCGTTGCCGGGGGCCGTTGGCGTGCGCACGGCGGAGACCAGGCGGGAGGCGACGGCCGGGGAGAGCACCGTACGGCCCTGGGCCGCGGCGCGGACGGCGGTGAACAGCTCCTCGCGCGGGGCGTCCTTGAGCAGATAGCCGGTGGCACCCGCCTCGATCGCGGGGAGCGTGTCGGAATCGGTGTCGTACGTGGTCAGCACCAGCACCCGCGCGCGGGCGCCCCGGCGGGACAGTTCTCGGATGGCGTCCACCCCGCCGCCGCCCGGCATCCGCAGGTCCATGAGGATCACGTCGGGGTCCAGGGCGACGGCCCGTGCCAGCGCCTCGACGCCGTCGGCGGCCTCGCCGAGGACGCGGAACCCGGACGCGGAGTCGAACATGCCGCGCAGGCCGTCCCGTACGACGGGGTGGTCGTCGACGACGAGGAGGGAGATGACGGCGTCGTCATGGGTCACGGCGTCGTGGGCCGGGGCGTCATGGGTCATGGCGAACCAACGGTACGCGAGCCGAGACCGCCGTGCCGCCCCCGGGTTCGGACTCGATCGTGAGCGCCCCGGCGACGCGTTCGGCGCGGGCCCGCATGCCGTCGAGGCCGAATCCGCCGGCGCCGGTGCGGGCGGGAACGGCCGTCGGGTCGAAGCCCCGGCCGTCGTCCCGGATGTCGAGGGTGACCTCGTCCCCCATGTAGGACAGGGTGACGCCGACCCGGGTGGCGACGGCGTGCCGGGCGGCGTTGGACAGGGCCTCCTGGACGATGCGCAGCAGGGTGGCCGCCACCTCGTCGTGCAGCGGCTCGGCGGTGCCGGTGACGGTGAAACCGGCCCGCACCTCCGTGCGTTCGCCCCAGGCCGCGACGGTCTTCGTCAGCGCGTCCGGCAGTCCGTCGTCGGCGAGCGCGGCCGGGGACAGGTTGTGCACGGAGCGGCGGGCCTCGCCGAGGCTGTCTCGGGCGAGGGCGAGGGCCCGGTCCATGTGGGTGCGGCCCAGCACCGGGTCCGGGGTGTTCGCCGCGACCTGGAGCTGCGCGATGATGCCGGTCAGGCCCTGGGCGAGGGTGTCGTGGATCTCGGCGGCCAGCCGACGGCGCTCGTCGGCGACGCCGGCCTCCCGGGCCTGGACGAGGAGTTGGGCGTGCAGGGCGGCGTTCTCGTCGAGGGCCTGCTGCAACGCCGTGTTGGTGCGCTCCAGTTCGGCGATGGTCTCCAGCCTCGCCCGGCCGCGGGCCTCCTCCAGGTCGGCGAAGTGGGCGAAGAGGAGGACCAGGGCGCTGTTCACGGCGAGGAGGGTGCCGAAGAGCACCCAGCCCAGCTTGCTGCCCGGCGGCAGCCCGCCCGACTGGGACCCGGCCATGGTCACGGCCGTGGCGAGCAGACCGGCCTTGCACAGACGGCGCGGAAGCAGGCGCTCGGTGCCGAAGTAGCCGAGAACGGCGTAGAAGGCGAACAGCGGGTTCAGCCAAGTGAGCACGAACCCGAACGTCCAGCGCAGGGCGTAGTGCACGGCTCCGGCCCCGGACGGCCCGGGACGGGCGCGCACCACCCTGCCCCAGCGCAGTTCCAGGACGGCGGCTGCGACGATCAGCGCACCGCAGACCCACCCTTCGCCGGTGCTCATACCGAACGTGTCGGCGGTCGCCCACGCGATCAGCGTGCTCATGAACAGCAGTCCGTACGGCCCCCAGCGGTCGAACACCGCCCACCGGTCGTCGAGCGCCGTCGTCTCCGTCATGGCGTCATTGTCGGTCACGTCCGCCACCCGCTCCTCGCCCTCATTCCCAGCGGAACCAGCGCGACGCCGCGGCCGTGAGCAGCACCGTCCAGCCCGCCAGTACCCCGAGACGGCTCCAGCCCGGCCAGTCGCCCGCTGCGGCCTCGTTCAGCGCCTGGGCCGCGGCGCCGAACGGTGTCCAGCCCACGATGCCGGCCAGCACGTCCGGCATGGCCTCGACCGGCAGCCACACGCCCGCGCAGAACATCGCGGGGAAGAGCGCGGTCGACCCGACGGCGGTGGCGATCTTCGCGGTGCGCGACAGGGCGGCGACCAGAGCGCCCAGGGCGAGGGAGCCGAGCAGGGCGAGCAGCAGGGCGACGAGGTAGCCGAGCGGCTGTTCGGGCAGCGCCACGTCGAAGGCGAGCCGGCCGGCCGCGAGGGTGACCAGGGCGGAGAGCAGCGAGGCGCAGCCGAGCACCAGCATCTGCGCGGTGAGCAGGGCGGCGGGACGCACCGGGGTGGTGAACATCCGGCGCAGGATGCCGGTCTCCCGGTAGCCGGTGAGGGTCGGCGGCATGCCCTGGAGCCCGCCGACGATCAGTCCGAGGAGGACCGCCACCGGCACATAGGCGTCGACCGGGCGCAGCCCGCCGAGGTGGGGGTCGGGCTCACGGAAGGACGGAAGGGAACCGAGGATCACCAGCAGCAGGGTCGGGAAGAGCAGGATCCAGAAGATGCTGCCGGGTTCGCGGCGGAAGAGGCGGACCTCGGTCCGCAGGACGGCGGTGTCGAGGATGCCGGTGTTCATGCCGGTGTTCATGCCGGTGTTCATGCCGTGGTCTCCGTGAGGTCCAGGAAGGCGTCGTCCAGCGTGGCGTCGGTGACGCGCAGCTGATGGGCCGTGACGCGGGCGCGGGCGAGCAGGGTGATGACGGCGTTGACCGTCTCGTCGGTGCCGGACAGCGTGACGCGGCCGTCCTTGTGCTGGACCGAGGCGAGCCCGGGCAGCGCAGCGAGGTCGTGGTCGTCCAGCGGGGCGGACGGGCTGAAGCCGATGACCGTGGCGCCGGCCGAGCGCCGGATCAGCCCGGCCGGGGTGTCCAGCGCGGCGACCCGCCCCTTGTCGATCACCGCGACGCGGTCGCAGAGGCGCTGCGCCTCCTCCATGAAGTGGGTGACGAGAAGGACGGTGACGCCCCCGGCGCGGATGTCCTCGATGAGTTCCCAGGTGTCGCGCCGGGCACGCGGGTCGAGGCCCGTGGTCAGCTCGTCCAGCACCACGACCCGGGGGGTGCCGATCAGGGCGAGCGCGATGAACAGGCGCTGCTTCTGGCCACCGGACAGCTTGGCGAACCGGGTGGTCAGCTTCGGTGCCAGTCCGAGCCGTTCGGCGAGCGGACGCCAGTCGGCGGGGTACGGATGGAAGGAGGCGTACAGCTCCAGGGCCTCGCGGACGGTGAGCTTGGGCTGGAGCGCGCTCTGCTGGAGCTGGGCGCCGAGGACGCGGGCGACCTCCTCGTGGTCGGCGACGGGGTCGAGGCCGGTCACGCGGACACGGCCCGCGTCGGGGACGCGCAGGCCCTCGACACACTCCACGGTGGTGGTCTTGCCGGCGCCGTTCGGGCCGAGGATCCCGAAGATCTCTCCCTCCTCGACGGTGAAGGAGACACCGTCGACGGCCGCACGGCCTCCGTAGGACTTGCGCAGATCGGTGACGTCGATGACGGACATGGCTTCAGCGTCGCCGCGTGGGGGGCACCGGCACATCGGCCGGTGCGCTCGGACCGGCATCGGCCGATCGGTTGATACGGGAGTACGACCTCGGCCGGCGGGCCGGGTGTCCGCGCAGGTCGTAGGACCAGCGGACGAGTGCGGTCCGGCCAAAACTCGGTGGGCAGTGTCAGTCGCAATCCGTAGGCTCGCTGCTGATGCCCACGACACCTCCTCCCCCGGAACCCCGCTCCGCCGTGCGCACGTTGCTGCGGCTGTGGCCGTATGTGCGGCCCGTGCGGGCGCGGTTGTTCACCGCCGCGTTCATCGCGATCCTCGCCTCCTGCATCGGGCTGGTCATCCCCCTCGTCCTGAAGTGGATGGTGGACGGCCCGGTCGCCGACCGGGACCCGGCGGGGGTGTGGCTGGGCGCGCTGTACCTGCTGCTGCTCGGGCTCGCGGAAGCGCTGCTGTTCGGGTTCCGGCGGTGGCTGGTGGCCCGTCCGCTGTCGCATGTCGAGGCGGAGATGCGCGCGGATCTGTATCGGCACCTGCAGCGGTTGCCGGTCGCCTTCCACGACCGGTGGCCCTCGGGGCAGTTGCTGTCGCGGGCCACCACGGACCTGATGCTGCTGCGCATGTTCCTGGCGTTTCCGCTGACGTTCCTGCTGGTCAACGGGGTGACCATCCTGGTGGGCGTGATCATCATGCTGGTGCAGGACTGGACGCTGGGGCTGGTCATCCTGATCCCGGCCGTGCCGGTGCTGATCACGTGCGTGGTGTTCGAGAAGCGCTACTCCGGTGCGGCGCGACGGGCGCAGGACCAGGTGGGCGATCTGACGACGGTCGTCGAGGAGAGTGTGCTCGGCATCCGGATCATCAAGGGGTTCGGACGGCACCGCAGTCAGGCGCGGGCGTTCCGGGAGCTGTCGGGCAGGCTGCGGGGGACGGAGCTGCACAAGGCGCGGCTGCTGGCGACGATCCTGGGCGTCATCGTGACGCTGCCGGAGCTGGCGATCGGGGCGGCGCTGGTGCTGGGGGCAGTGCAGGTGGCGGACGGGTCGCTGTCCGCGGGGACGTTGGTGGCGTTCCTGTCCACGGCGCTGGCGCTGCGGTGGCCGGTGGACTCGATCGGGTTCCTGCTGGCGATGAGCCAGGAGGCGGCGACGGCGACGGAGCGGTACTTCGAGGTGATGGACGCGGAACCGGAGTCGGGGGTGCGCGGGGGCGGGAGCGCAGCCGAGCGCTTGCGGGGTGCCGCCGCGCCCACCCTCCCCCACTCTCGGCTCCGCTCGAGCGGGGGGACCCCCATCGCCCTGGGGAAGGCACGACCGCCCGCAGTGACGCAAGGCTTGGTGTTCGAGAACGTCAGCTTCCGTTATCCGGACGCGCCGGCCGATTCCCCGCCCGTGCTGGACCGGATCGACCTGCACATCCGCCCCGGCGAATCCCTCGCGCTCGTCGGGGCCACCGGGAGTGGGAAGACGACGCTCACCGCGCTGGTGCCGCGGCTGCACGAGGTGACCTCCGGGCGGATCACCCTGGACGGGACCGACATCGCGGAGGTGTCCCGGGAGGAGCTGCGCTCCCGGGTCGCCGTCGCCTTCGAGGAGCCCACGCTGTTCTCGGCGAGCGTCGGCGAGAACGTGCTGATGGGCGGCGGGGCCGGAGCGGACGACCTGGGCCGGGCGCTCGCCGTCGCCCAGGCCGACTTCGCGCACGCGCTGCCGCAGGGTGTGGACACCCAGGTCGGTGAGCAGGGCCTCAGCCTCTCCGGCGGCCAGCGTCAGCGCCTCGCGCTGGCCCGTGCCGTGGTCGGACGCCCCGACTTCCTGGTCCTGGACGACCCCCTGTCCGCGCTCGACGTGCACACGGAGGCCGCGGTGGAGGCCGCCCTGCGCCGGGTGCTCGCGGACACCACCGCCCTCATCGTGGCGCACCGCCCCTCCACGGTCCTCCTCGCCGACCGCGTCGCCCTGCTCTCCGGCGGCCGGATCACCGCGGTCGGCACGCACCACGAACTGCTGCGCAGCAACCCCGAGTACGCCCACCTCATGTCCGGCGACCCGGCGGGAGAACAGGAGTACCAGCGATGACGGCGGCCACCACCGCACCGGTCCGGGACGAGGACGACGACCGGGCACCGCAGTCCGGCGACCCCTTCGACCAGGACCGGCTGCCCACTCCCCCGGGCGCCACCGGCACGCTGCTGCGTTCCCTGCTCGCGCCGATGCGGGGCAGGGTCGCCGTCACCGCGCTGTTGCTGCTGCTCCAGCAGGCCGCGGTGCAGGCCGGCCCGCTGCTGGTGGCGTACGCGATCGACCGGGCCGTGCCCGCGTTCCGCGGCGACGACAACGGGCCGCTGATCGCGGTGGCGGTGGGCTATCTGCTGTGCGCGGTGGCGGCCGGGGCGCTGCAGTACGCGTTCGTCACCGCGTCCGCCCGGGTCAGCCAGGACGTCCTGCTCGATCTGCGCGGCCGTATCTTCCGCCACGCACAGGAGCTCAGCGTCGACTTCCACGAGCGTTACACCTCGGGCCGGCTCATCTCCCGCTCCACCACGGACGTCGAGTCGCTGCGTGAGCTGCTGGAGGAGGGGCTGCAGGAGCTGGTGATGGTCATCCTGTCGGCCGTCTACATCTCGGTGCTGCTGCTCTGGCTGGATCTGGGCCTGGGTGCCGTGGCGGTGGCGTCCTTCGTTCCGCTGTATCTGCTCGTCCGGTCCTACCGGCGGCGGGCGGCGCAGGTGTACCGGAAACGGTCGACGGCCATCGCCGCGGTGATCGTGAAGTTCGTCGAGACGATGAACGGCATCCGGCCGGTGCGCGCCTTCCGCCGGGAGGCCGCGAACGACGCCGACTTCGCGGTGCTGAACCGGCGGCACGAGCGGACCAACGGCGACGCGCTGCTGGAGATGGCCCGCTATGTGGTCGGCTCGCGGGTCACCGCGAACATCACGGTGGCGCTGATCGTGCTGTGGGGCGCCTACCGGGTGGCGGACGGGTCGCTGGAACTCGGCGTGCTGGCGGCGGCGGTGCTGTACCTGCGACGGCTGTACGACCCGATCGACCGGCTCGGCATGTTCCTCAACTCCTACCAGTCGGCGGCAGCCTCGCTGGAGAAGATCGCCGGCCTGCTGGCGCAGACCCCCTCGGTGCCGGAGCCGGCCTCTCCCCGGAAGCTCCCCGAGCGGCGCTCCGGGCTTCCTGGCCGCGAAGTCGTCTTCGACGACGTTCGTTTCGCCTACCGCACCGGCGGCGAGGTGCTCCCCCGCTTCGACCTCACCCTCCCGGCCGGACAGACCGTCGCGGTCGTCGGCTCGACCGGCGCGGGCAAGTCGACGCTGGCCAAGCTGCTCGCCCGGTTCTACGACCCCACCGACGGCCGGGTGCTGCTCGACGGCGTGGACCTGCGCGACCTGCCGGGACGCGGGCTGCGGCGCGAAGTGGTGATGGTGACGCAGGAGGCGTTCCTGTTCTCCGGGACGGTCGCGGAGAACATCGCCCTGGGCCGGCCGGACGCCACCCGCGCGGAGATCGAGCAGGCGGCGAAGGAGATCGGCGCGCACGACTTCATCGCCGCCCTGCCCGACGGCTACGACACCGACGTCCGCAAGCGCGGCGGCCGCATCTCGGCCGGCCAGCGCCAACTGGTCTCCTTCGCCCGGGCGTTGCTGGCCGACCCGGCCGTCCTCATCCTGGACGAGGCGACCAGCTCCCTGGACGTCCCCGGCGAACGGGCGGTGCAGCGCGCGATGGCGACGGTGCTGAAGGGGCGTACGGCGGTGGTGATCGCCCACCGCCTGTCGACCGTCGAGATCGCGGACCGGGTGCTGGTCATGGAGCGGGGGCGGATCGTGGAGGACGGCAGCCCGTCCGAACTCATCGACCGCACCGGCAGGTTCGCCGACCTGCACCGGGCGTGGCGGGACAGTCTGGCGTAGCGGCGAGGGCGGGGTACGGGGGAGTGTGAGCGCATGATCGACGCGTACGAGGATCCCGGCACGCCCGACTGCCGGGGCGGGGCCCGGTATCTGTGGTGGCTCGTGCGGCGGCAGCCGGGGCGGTGCGCGGCGGGGGCCGTGTTCGGCACTGCGTGGATGGTGCTGCTGGCGGCGACGCCCTATCTGATGGCGCGGGCGGTGGACGACGGGCTGGCGCCCGGTGACATGGGGGCGCTGGCGCTGTGGACCGGTGTCCTGTTCGTGGTGCACGCGTTCAACGCCTGGCTGAGCATCATGCGGCACCGCACGATGACGCGGGTGCGGATGGACGCCAACTTCCGCACGGTGAAGGTGGTGGTCGGCCAGACGGTGCGCCTGGGTGCCTCGCTGGAGCGGCGGACCGGGGCCGGGGAGGTCGTCACCATCGGTGTGGGCGACGTGCAGGTGATCGCCCAGTCGCTCACGGCCGTCGGGCCGGGGATCGGCGCGGTCGTGGCGTACGCGGTGGTGGCGGGGCTGCTGCTGTCGGTGTCGCCGCTGCTGGCGGTGGTGGTGCTGCTCGGGGTGCCGGTGATCGGCCTGGTCGTCGGGCCGCTGGCGGGGCGCTTGCGGGGGACCGAGACGGAGTACCGGGAACGCCAGGGTGTGCTGACGGCGCGGATCGGTGATCTCGCGGGCGGGCTGCGGGTGCTGAGCGGCCTCGGCGGAAAGAGCCTGGTCTCCGAGGCGTTCCGCCGGGACTCGGGGCGGCTGCGGGAGCAGGGGTACCGGGTGGGGGCGGTGACCAGCTGGATCCAGGCGCTCGCCGCGGGGCTGCCGACGCTGTTCCTCGCGGGGGTGACCTGGATCGCGGCACGGCTGGCCGCGCAGGGCGGGATCACGGTGGGCGAGCTGGTGTCGGTGTACGGCTATGTGGCCGTACTGGTGTGGCCGGTGATGTTCCTCATCGAGTGCGGATACCAGCTGAGCCGCGGTGTGGTGGCCGGGCGGCGGGTCGCGGCGCTGCTGCGGCTGGAGCCGCCGGCCGACGCCGCCACCGCCGACCCGCCGGCCGAGCCCTCCGCGCTGGAGGACCCGGAGTCCGGGGTGCGGGTGCTGCCGGGCCGGCTGACCGCGCTCGCCGCCACGCGTCCCGCCGACGCGCTCGCCGTGGTCGACCGCCTCGGCCGGTACACGCCCTCGGCGGCCACCTGGGGCGGGGTCCGGCTGGACGGGATCGCGCTCGCCCGGGTGCGGGAGCGGATCCTGGTCGCCGATCCCGAGGCCGACCTGTTCACCGGTCCGCTGCGGGAGGTGGTGGCCGGGCGCGGGGATCCGTCCGACGAGGAGGTGCTGCGCGCGCTGCACGCGGCCGCCGCCGACGACGTCGTGCAGGGGCTGCCCGACGGGCTCGCCTCGACCGTTTCCGCTCAGGGCCGCAGCCTCTCCGGCGGGCAGCGGCAACGGGTGCGGTGGGCGCGGGCGTTGCTGGCCGACCCGGAGGTGCTGCTGGCGGTGGAGCCGACCTCGGCGCTCGACGCGCACACCGAGGCCACGGTCGCCGACCGGCTGCGCGAGGCCCGCGGGGGCCGTACGACGCTGCTGGTCACCACCTCACCGCTGGTGCTCGCGCGGGCCGACGAGGTGGTCTTCCTGGTCGACGGGAAGGTCGCCGCGAGCGGCAGTCACCAGGGACTTCTCGACCACGAACCGGGCTACCGGGACCTGGTGGCCCGGGACACCGAAGAGGAGGCCGTGCGATGAGCGGGGAGCGTCTGCCCCTCGCCGGGCCCGCCGATGTGCGCCGGGCGGCCGTGGGGCTGGTGCGGGCGGACCGGCGGGCCTTCGCCGGGGTGCTGGCGCTGAACGGGCTGGCGGCCGTGGCGGGGCTGGCCGGGCCCTGGCTGCTGGGGCGGATCATCGACGAGGTGCGCGACGGGGGCGGCGTGGCGGCGGTGGACCGGCTGGCGCCGGTCATCATGCTGTGCGCCGTCACGCAGTTGCTGCTGTCCCGCTGGGCCCGGTACGTGGGACACCGTTTCGGGGAGCGGACGCTGGCCCGGGTGCGGGAGCGGTTCGTGGACCGGGCGCTGGCGCTGCCCTCGTCGGTGGTGGAGCGGGCCGGTACGGGTGATCTGACGGCGCGGGGCACGGGGGACGTCACCACCGTGGGCACGACCCTGCGGGACGTGGGCCCCGCGCTGCTGGTCAACGCCGTGCAGTCGCTGTTCGTCATGGCCGCGGTGCTCGTGGTGGATCCGCTGCTGGGTGCGCTGGGGCTGCTCGGGCTGACGCCGATCTGGCTGGTGCTGCGCTGGTATCTGCGCCGGGCCCGCGACGCCTACCTCGCCGAGGGGGCGGCCAACTCGGACGTGGCGGAGATCGTCGCGGCGACGGCGGCGGGGGCCCGCACGGTGGAGGCGTTCGGGCTGGAGGAACGGCGCGTGCGGGCCTCCCGGGACGCGCTGGAGACCTCCCGGCGCACCCGGTTCCACACCCTGTTCCTGCGCTCGGTGTTCTTCCCGCTGGTCGAGGTGTCGTACATCGTGCCGGTGGCCGGGGTGCTGCTGTTCGGCGGGTGGCTGCACGGGCA
The DNA here is from genome assembly GCF_055571035.1 of Streptomyces malachitofuscus. Classification (NCBI taxonomy): domain Bacteria; kingdom Bacillati; phylum Actinomycetota; class Actinomycetes; order Kitasatosporales; family Streptomycetaceae; genus Streptomyces; species Streptomyces malachitofuscus. The sequence goes on from NZ_JBVIGA010000040.1 coordinate 40,908, forward strand.
GGGCATGGTGAGTCTCGGGGCGGTGGTGGCGACCTCCCTGTATCTGCTGCAGCTGACCGGGCCGCTGGACGAGGTGCTGATGCGGCTGGAGCAGTTGCAGGCCGGCGGCGCGTCCTTCGCCCGGGTGGAGGGCCTGGCGCGGGCGCCGCGCGCGGCGGAGCGGACGGACGCTCCGGATCCGGCCGGCGACCGCATCGACGTGACCGGGGTGCGCTACGCCTACGAGGGGGGCGTCGACGTGCTGCGCGGAGTCGACCTGACCGTGACACCGGGTGAGCGGCTGGCGATGGTGGGGCCGTCCGGTGCGGGCAAGACCACGCTGAGCCGGCTCATGGCGGGCGTGGACGCGCCGACCGCGGGGACGGTGACCGTGGGCGGGGTGCCGGTGGCCGGTCTCGACCCGGAGCGGCTGCGGCGGCAGGTGGTGCTGGTGACCCAGGAGCACCATGTGTTCCTCGGCTCGGTCCGTGACAATCTGCGGATCGCCGAACCGGCCGCAGCCGACGAGGAGTTGTGGGCGGCGCTGGCCGTGGTCGGCGCCGACGCGTGGGTGCGGGAGCTGCCGGAGGGGCTGGACACCGGGCTGGGCGAGGGCGGCCACGCCACCGACGGTTCGCAGGCGCAGCAACTGGCGCTGGCGCGGGTGGTGCTGGCCGATCCGCACACGCTGATCCTCGACGAGGCCACCGCGCAGCTCGATCCGACGACCGCCCGGCACACCGAGCGGGCGCTGGCCGCCGTCCTGGAGGGCCGTACGGTCATCGCCGTCGCGCACCGGCTGCACACCGCGCACGACGCGGACCGGGTGGCCGTCATGGAGGACGGCCGGCTCACCGAACTCGGCACGCACGACGAACTGGTGGCGGCCGACGGCGTGTACGCGTCGCTGTGGCACTCCTGGCACGGCGACCGCCCTTCCGGCCCGTCCGGGGGTTCCCCCCTCAGCGCATGACCGGCACCGCGTCGCCCTGGGGCCCGCACCGGACGGTCCAGGGCGTCCGGGACCGCGTGAGGTCCTCGTGGATGCGGATGTCGACCTCGGTGGCCGCCCGGCCGCCGGGAACCTCGGCGTGCGCGGCGGTGCAGGCGAGCTGGCTGATCGCCGTCACGTCCAGCTCGCCCGTGCCGACCGCGCCGGGGACGACGAGGTCGACCGCCCCGGTCGTCGCGGTGGCGGTGAGCAGTTCCTCCATGGGCGGCACCTCACTGGTCAGGCCCCGTTCCTTCTCGGCCGGGGTGGGGCCCTGCAGAAGGAGGTCGAGGGCCTGTTGCGGGGTGAGGGGCCGCTCGGCGGGCCGGGTGACGGCGCGGATGCCGTGAGGCCCGGTGAAGTAGAGGCGTACCGAGCGGTCCTCGGCACCGGGCCGCTGGATTCCCGACGCGGGCGCGCCCGCCCGCTCGGGGCCGGAGGGGCCGATGCCGCAGCCGGTGGCGGCGACGGCGAGGAGCGCGGCGAGCAGGGCGCCTCGGGTACGGGATGTCACGGCTGCTCCCGCGGGGTGCCGGCGAGGGGAAGGGTGAGGGTGAACACGGCTCCTGCGCCGGGGGCGTTGGCCGCGGTGAGCGTGCCGCCGTGCAGGACGGCGTTCTCGTACGCGAGGGCGAGGCCGAGGCCGCTGCCCTCGGAGCGGGTGCGGGCGGTGTCGGCCTTGTAGAAGCGTTCGAAGACGTGCGGGAGCGACTCCTCGGGGATGCCCGGGCCGTGATCGGTGACGGTGAGCCGGGCCCGGTCGTGCCCGGCGCGGGCCGAGACGGTGACCGGCGGCCGTCCGTGGCGCAGCGCGTTGCCGACCAGGTTGGCCAGGACGACGTCGATGCGCCGGGGGTCGACGCGTACCGGGACCGGCTCGTGGAGCAGGGCGGTGACGCGCTCGTCGCCGGTCCAGCCGCGCACCTGGAGGGTCTTGGCGACGACGGTGCGCAGGTCCACGTCCTCCAGGTGGACCTGGGCGGCTCCGGCGTCGAAGCGGGAGACCTCCATCAGGTCCTCGACCAGCCGGGCCAGGGTGCGCGTCTCCGCGCTGATGAGGCGGACGGCGTCGGCGGTGTCGGGCGGCAGCACGCCCGACGCGGCGTCCTCGTCGAGCACTTCGGTGACGGCGGACATGGCGGCCAGCGGCGTGCGCAGTTCGTGGGCGACGTCGGCGGCGAACCGGCGCGCCTGTGCCTCCATGCGGCGCAGATCGGCGTCGTCCTTCTCGAGGGTGCCTGCCATGGTGTTGAAGGAGCGGGTGAGGGCGGCGAGTTCGTCGTGGCCGTCGGCGTCGAGGCGGGTGCCGAGCTCCCCCGCGGTGATGCGTTCGGCGCCGTGGCGCAGGCGCCGTACGGGGCGCAGCACGCTGCGGGCCGCGAGCAGGGCCGGTACGAGGGCGAGCAGCAGCGCGGCGAGCGCGCCGGCCTGGGCGGCGGTGACCAGGGCGCCGACGTCCGTCTCGTCGTCGTCGAGCGGGAAGGCCACATAAGCCGTCAGCCCGGAGAGCCGGTCCGCGGCGTCGGTGGTGCCGGAGGCGTCCGCGTAGGCGACGGGCATGCCGAGGGCCAGCCAGGGGCGGCCGCCGTGTTCGACGTACTGGTAGGTCGCCGACCCGTCGTCCTCCACGGCGCGGCGGAGCGCGTCGGGCACCGGCGGGGTGCCTTCGGCGCGCGGGACCAGGGGACCGTCCCGGTATGCGGCGGCCGCGTGCCAGTCCCGGCTCCCGCCCGCCCGGTCGAGCTGGCTCGTCAGGTCCCGCAGGTCCTCGGTGGCGGGTGGGAGGGCCAGTTCGGGGGCGAGGGAGTCGAGCTGGGTACGCAGGTCGGCGACGGCGGCGTTCCGGGTGCGCTCCAGGATCGCGGAGCGGGCCTGCTGGAAGGTGAGGCCCGCGGTGAGCAGGGCGCCGAACGCGGCGGCGAGCAGGAAGGCGATGACGAACCTGGTCCGCAGGCCCTGGGGGAGGCGGAGCCGGAGGGCCATCACACGGGCCCGAAGCGGTAGCCGAAGCCGCGCACGGTCTGCACGTACACCGGATTGCGGGGCTCGTCCTCGATCTTGGCGCGCAGCCGCATCACACAGGCGTCGACGAGGCGGACGTCGCCGTAGTACGAGTGCTCCCAGACCTGTTCCAGGAGTTGCCGGCGGGAGTAGACCTGGCCGGGGGTGGCCGTGAGGAACAGCAGCAGTTTGAGTTCGGAGGGCGCGAGCGCCAGTTCGGTGCCGCGCTTGGCGACGACCAGGGAGGCGCGGTCCACGGTGATGCCGCCGTGCTGTTCCGGCCCTCCCGGGGCGGGTGCCGCCTGGTCGTCCTGGGCGGGCGCGACCCGGCGCAGGACGGCCTTCATCCGGGCGGCGAGAATCTCCGGGCCGGCCGGTTTGACGATGTAGTCGTCGGCGCCGGCCTCCAGTCCGACGATCACATCGATCTCGTCGCCGCGCGCGGAGAGGATGATGACGGGGAGCTGCTGGTTCTCCCGGATCCTGCGGCACACCTCCAGGCCGCTCATCCGGGGCAGCATCAGGTCGAGCAGGACCAGGTCGGGCCGGCGGCGTTGCAGCGCCAGCAGTCCCGTCTCGCCGCTGCCGGCGACCTCCACCTCGTGCCCCCGGCGTCTCAGTGCGAGGGTCACTCCCTTCTGCACGGCGGGGTCGTCTTCGATGAGCAGGACTCGGACCATGGGTGGTGCGCTCTTCTCCGGCGGGGCTGCGGGGTTGTCGGTTCGTGACCAGGATGACGGCAGCGTATGACGCCCGTTTCCGCGTCGTATGAGGAAACGATGACAGGCGTTCCGGGCGGCGCGGGCGTCGTCTGTGCTCGAGGCATGAACTTCGAGAACCTTCCCCTCCCCCGCCGTACCGCCCGACTCGCCCTGGTGTCGGCGGCGGCGCTGATCGCGCTGACCGCCTGCCAGGACGCGGGGGACTCGGCTGCGGGCGCGTCCGGCGGCGCCACCACGTCCGTCGCCGGATCCGACGCCCGGGACGACGGCGAGATGAGCGACACGAAGCCGCAGCGGCTGCTGTGGATGGGCGACTCCATCAGTGAGGCGCAGGTACCGGCCGTGGGCGCGGCCATGGAGGCCGCCGGCGTGGAGTTCGAGTCGATGGCCTCCACCGGCGGCGGCGGAGTGGTCGGCGAGATCGCCGAACCCACCTGGAAGGCCCTGCCGAAAACCCTGAAGTCCTTCCGGCCGGACGTCGTCGCCTACCAGATCACCACCTACGACTGGGGCACGCCCGACGAGCAGCGCGCCGCCTACACCCGGCTGGCGGAGGCCGTGGCCGACGCGGGCGCCGAGCTGCTCCTGGTGTCGGCGCCCCCGTTCGAGGTGGACGACTTCTACACGCCGCACGAGGCCGAGATCAAGGCCGCGCCGGGGTCCGCGAAGGCCGTCGCGGACGGGCGTTCCGACTCGGTCCGCTTCCTCGACTCCGCCTCCCTGTGGGGCACCGACAGCGGTGCGGCCATGGCTCAGCGCAGCAAGGACGGCATCCACTCCTGTCAGCAGGGGTCGGCCGCCTTCGCCCAGTGGTTCGGCAAGGAGCTCCACAGGCTCTACGGCTTCGCCCCGGCGCAGGCGGAGAAGTGGGCCACCGGGTCCTGGACCGGCGAGAAGGTCTTCAGCCGACTCGGCTGTGCGTGACACACGACACGACACGACCGCTTCGGCCCCACCCCCTGGAGACCCCACCCATGCGGACAGCACCCCTCAGGACGAAGCACCGGCGCACCGCCGGGCGGCGGCACATCGCACCGCTGGACGGGCTGCGGGGCGTGGCCGTCCTGGGGGTGCTGCTCTTCCACGCCGGTCATCTCGGCGGCGGCTTCCTCGGCGTCGATCTCTTCTTCGTCCTGTCCGGTTTCCTGATCACCGGCCTGTTGCTGAAGGAGGCGCGGGAGGGCGGCGGCCGTATCGATCTCGTTGCGTTCTGGGGACGGCGGGCACGCCGGCTGCTGCCCGCGCTCGCCGTCACCGTGGCGGGCACCCTGCTGCTCGTCCTGGCGTTCGGTCCGCCGTCCCTGCTCCGGTTCGCGCTCGACGACACCCCCTGGGTCGCGGCGAACCTCACCAACTGGCACTTCATCACCGACCGGGCCGGTTACTGGAACGGGGCGGACACCCGGGTCTTCGGCCACTTGTGGAGCATCGCCGTCGAGGAGCAGTTCTACCTGCTCTGGCCGCTGCTGGTGGGGCTGATCGCCCGGGGACTCGACGCGGACCGGCGCGTCGCCGCCGCGGCCGGGGCGGGGGCCGTCGTCTCGCTGGTCCTCATGGTCGCCCTCGCCGCCTCGGCGGGCCCCGGCGACACGACCCGCGTGTACGAGGGGACCGACACCCGCGCCTTCGCCCTGCTGCTCGGTTCGCTGGCGGCCACGGCGCCGGCCGCGCGACTGTTCGCCCGCGTCCGCGAGGCCACCCTGCGCCGGTCCGGTGCGGTCCTGGCCTGCGGGATCGGGGTGTACTGGGCGCTGGCCGACGGTCAGCGGACCCCGTCGCTGTTCCAGGGGGGTCTGTTCCTGCATTCGCTGGCCGCCGCCCTGCTCGTCGGCTGTCTCGCCCAGGCGCCGCTCGGCCCGCTGGGCCGTCTCCTCGCCGCATCCGTGCTGCGCCGGCTCGGCGGACTGTCGTACAGCCTCTACCTGTGGCACTGGCCGGTGTTCCTGCTGCTCGACGAGGAACGGCTCGGTCTGTCCGGCCCGCCCCGTACGGCCGTCGTCGTCGCCGTGTCGGTCCTGGCGGCCTGGCTGTCCAAGGTGCTGGTGGAGGATCCGGTGCGGTTCCGGGCGCGGTGGGCGACCGGCCGCCGCGGCGTCGTCGCGCTCGTCGTCACGTTCGCCGCGCTGGCCGCGCTGTGGGCGGCGATCCCCGCACCCCGGACGGGGGCCGGCTCCGTCGACGTCACGCGCCTCATGTCCGCGGACGGCTGATCCCGTCGCCCCCGCTGCTCGCGCCGCGCGGGTGACCCGTTCGTATACCGAACGCGAACTCCCGGACAACGAACGATTTCCGGCCAAAGTCTTGACGCGCTCCTGACAGCAACCGCGATCCCCTGCCACTCTTCCCACGGCCGCTGCACAGCAACCCCACAGCGTCATCGCTCCCGCTGCACGGCGGCCACGGCTCAGAGCACTTCCGTTCTGCCCGGGCGGCTCACCCGCCGGCCGGTCTCCCCAGGCCGCGCGACCCGCGGCCACGCAGAAGGAGTCAGCGTTGAGAACCAGGTCGTCCCACAGACGCACCCCCCACACCACGCACCGCCGCGCCGCCGCCGTCGCCCTCGCCGGGGTGGCCGCGCTGATCGCCACGGCCGTGCAGTCCGGCAGCGCCACCGCCGCCCCCGAACAGACGCCGGCGGCCGCGAGCAAGGCGAAGCCGGGTTCCGAGTCGGTCAAGCTCACCCCCGCCCAGCGCGCCGCGCTGATCCGCGAGGCGAACGCCACCAAGGCGGAGACCGCCAAGGACCTCGGGCTGGGTGCGAAGGAGAAGCTCGTCGTCCGTGACGTGCTCAAGGACCGCGACGGCACCGTGCACGTCCGCTACGAACGCACCTACGACGGTCTGCCCGTCCTCGGCGGCGATCTCGTCGTGCAGGGCGACACGGCCGGCGAGGCCGACTCCGTCGTCAAGGCCACCCGGGCCGCGGTGCAGCCCGCGACCACCACCGCCAAGGTGCCGGCCGCCGCGGCCGAGCGGCAGGCCCTGTCCGCGGCGAAGGCCGAGGAGGCCAAGGGCGCCGACGTCGATCGCGCCCCGCGCAAGGTGATCTGGGCTGCCGAGGGCAAGCCGGTCGTGGCGTACGAGACGGTCGTGGGCGGCCTCCAGCACGACGGCACCCCGCAGGAACTGCACGTCGTCACGGACGCCACCACGGGCGAGAAGCTCTTCGAGTGGCAGGCCGTCCAGAACGGGACCGGCCACACCGTCTACAGCGGCACCGTCGACCTGACCACCACGCAGTCCGGGTCGTCGTACAACCTCACCGACGGGGCGCGCGGCGGGCACAAGACCTACAACCTCAACCGGGGGACCTCCGGCACCGGCACGCTGTTCTCCGGGGCGGACGACGTCTGGGGCAACGGCAGCCCTTCCAACGCGGAGTCGGCCGGCGCCGACGCCCACTACGGGGCCGCGCTGACCTGGGACTACTACAAGAACGTGCACGGCCGCAGCGGCATCCGCGGTGACGGGGTGGGCGCCTACTCCCGCGTCCACTACGGCAACAACTACGTCAACGCGTTCTGGTCGGACAGCTGCTTCTGCATGACGTACGGCGACGGGTCGGGCAACGCCAACCCGCTCACCTCGATCGACGTCGCCGCGCACGAGATGACCCACGGTCTGACCTCGAACACCGCCGGCCTGATCTACAGCGGCGAGTCCGGCGGCCTCAACGAGGCGACCAGCGACATCTTCGGCTCCACGGTCGAGTTCTACGCCAACAACTCCTCCGACGTCGGTGACTACCTCATCGGCGAGGAGATCGACATCAACGGCGACGGCACGCCGCTGCGCTACATGGACAAGCCGAGCAAGGACGGCGCGTCCAAGGACTCCTGGTACTCGGGCATCGGCAACATCGACGTCCACTACTCGTCCGGCCCCGCCAACCACTTCTTCTACCTGCTGAGCGAGGGCAGCGGCACCAAGACCATCAACGGTGTCACCTACGACTCGCCCACCTCGGACGGCCTCCCGGTCACCGGCATCGGCCGCGCCAAGGCGGAGAAGATCTGGTTCCGCGCGCTGACCACCAAGTTCACCTCCACCACCAACTACGCGGGCGCCCGCACCGGCACCCTGGCGGCGACCGGTGAGCTGTACGGCACGGACAGCGCCGAGTACAAGGCGGTGCAGGACGCGTGGGCGGCCATCAACGTCGGCTCGCGCCCCGGTGACGGCGGCGGTGGCGGCACGTCCTTCGAGAACACCGCCGACGTGTCGATCCCGGACAACGGCGCCGCGGTGACCTCCTCGATCACCGTCACCGGACGGTCGGGCAACGCGCCCTCCAACCTCCAGGTGGCGGTCGACATCGAGCACACCTGGAGCGGTGACCTGGTCGTCGACCTGGTGGCCCCGGACGGCACCGTCTACAACCTGCGCAACCGCACCGGCGGCTCCGCGGACGACATCAAGGAGACCTTCACGGTCAACGCCTCCGCCGAGGCGGCCAACGGCACCTGGCAGCTGCGGGTGCAGGACCGGGCACGCTACGACACCGGCTACATCAGCGGCTGGAAGCTCACCTTCCCGTAAACCGGGAACGAGTGACATGAGCGGCGCCCCGCCTTCCCCGAAGGCGTGGGCGCCGCCCTACTCTTGGGTCCCATGTCTTCGGCGGACTTCACCTACGACCACGTCGGCGCGACCCGGGACCCCGGTTTCTGCCCTCCCGGCTTCCACCCCATGCGGGTGCGCACCCGGCTCGGCGAGGGCGAGCCCGTCTTCCGGCAGGCGGCGGAGGCGCTGCTCACCTGGGAACTGCACCGGGAGCTGGGCGTCGGCATCGACGCCACCGCCGACCGGGCGGCCCCGGACGTCGACGTCACCGTCACCCTCGCCGGGGTGGTCAAGGCGCCCTGCCGGGTGGTGTGGACGGTGGAGGAACACCGCAGGGCGGGCTGGGCGTACGGCACGCTGGCCGGGCATCCGGAGAGCGGCGAGGAGGCGTTCGTGGTGGACCGCACGGGGGACGGGACGGTGTGGCTGACCGTCTCGGCGTTCAGCAGGGCGGCGCGCTGGTACGCCCGCGCGGGGGGTCCCGCGACGCGGGGGCTCCAGCACGCCTACGCCCGCCGCTGCGGGAAGGTGCTGCGGCGGCTGGCCAACCGGGGCATCGACCAGGACTGACGTCCGGTTTTCCTACGCCGCAGCCTGCGTCCACGGTTGGTCGCCCCCGCCGCCCCTTCCCGTCCCGTCCCGTCCCGTCCCCGGGGGCGCTGCCCCCGGACCCCCGCTCCTCAAACGCCGGAGGGGCTGGATTGTGCCGGACCGGCCGAGTTTTGCCGAGGCTGAGTCATGCCGAGCGGGCCGGTGACGCTCACCGCATCAGGAGGCCCGCCGCCTCCGCCAGGTCCTCCGACGGGACCGCGAGCAGTCCCATCTCCGCGCCGGAGGCGAGCAGGCGGTGGCTGGGGAGGATGCGGACCGTGTAGCCGAAGGGGCCCGTGCGGTCCAGGGACAGCGGCCCCTCGTACACCCAGCGGCCCTCCTGGTCGGGCGCGCCCACCGGCTTCAGCGGTACGGCCGCCGCATCGGTGATGCGGTCCTCCTCGTCCACCCGCCCGGAGACCGCCTGCACCTCGACGTCCTCCGGCTTCAGACCGCCGAGCCCCACCCGCACCCGCAGCCCGAGCGTCGTGCCGAGTTCCGCGGTGACCGTCGTCACGGACGTCTCGACATGGTCGACCGTCACCCCGCGCCAGGCACCGCGCACCCTCGCCTTCCACGCGGCGAGCGCCCGGGCCGAGTCCGGGTCCATCGCGCGGTGCGCGTGCGCGGCGGGCACGTACAGGCGCTCGACGTACTCGCGGACCATGCGGCCGGCCAGCACCTTGGGGCCGAGCAGGCTCAGTGTCCGGCGCACCATCTCGATCCAGCGGTCGGGCAGCCCGCTGCGGCCGCGTTCGTAGAAGGACCGTGTCACCCGCTGCTCCAGCAGGTCGTACAGCGCCGCGGCCTCTATCTCGTCGCGCCGGTCCGGGTCCGTCCCTGCGCCGTCCGCCGTGGGGATGGCCCAGCCGAAGTCGGGCTGGAACCACTCGTCCCACCAGCCGTCGAGCACGGACAGGTTGAGGCACCCGTTGAGCGCGGCCTTCATCCCGCTGGTGCCGCACGCCTCCAGCGGCCTCAGCGGGTTGTTCAGCCAGATGTCGCAGCCGGGATAGAGCTTCTGCGCCATCGCCATGCCGTAGTCGGGCAGGAACACGATCCGGTGGCGTACGCGGGGGTCGTCGGCGAACCTGACCAGTTCCTGGATGAGCCGCTTGCCGCCGTCGTCCGCCGGGTGCGCCTTGCCCGCGATCACGATCTGCACCGGCCGCTCGGGATGCAGCAACAGGTCCATCAGCCGGTCCCGGTCGCGCAGCATCAGCGTCAGCCGCTTGTACGACGGAACGCGCCGGGCGAAACCGATGGTCAGCACGTCCGGGTCGAGCACCCCGTCGATCCAGCCGAGTTCCGCCGTGCCGGCACCGCGCTGCCGCCAGGAGGCGCGCAGCCGCTCACGGACCTCCAGCACCAGCAGTTCGCGCAGTGACCGGCGCAGCTCCCAGATGTCCTGGTCGGCGATGTCCGCCACGGAGTCCCAGCGGTCGGAGTCGCCGACGCTCAGCGCCTCCTCGGCGCGCTGGGTGCCGATCTGCCGGGCGCCGAGGCGGAACACCTCGGGGGCGACCCAGGTGGGCGCGTGCACCCCGTTGGTCACGGAGGTGATCGGCACCTCCTCGGGGTCGAAGCCCGGCCAGAGCCCGGAGAACATCTCGCGGCTGACCTGGCCGTGCAGCAGGGAGACACCGTTGGCGCGCTGGGCCAGGCGCAGGCCCATCACGGCCATGTTGAACAGGTTGGACTCGCCCCCGGGGTAGGTCTCCATGCCGAGCCGGAGGATGCGGTCGACCTCCATGTGCGGCAGTTCGGCGTGCGGACCGAAGTGCCGGGCGACCAGTTCCCGGTCGAACCGGTCGATGCCGGCCGGGACGGGCGTGTGGGTGGTGAACACGGTCCCCGCGCGGACCGCCTCCAGCGCCGCGTCGAAGTCCAGCCCCTCGGCGCGCAGTTCTGCGATGCGTTCCAGGCCGAGGAAGCCGGCGTGGCCCTCGTTGGTGTGGAAGACCTCCGGTTCGGCATGCCCGGTGAGCCCGCAGTACGTGCGGACCGCGCGGACCCCTCCTATGCCGAGCAGCATCTCCTGGAGCAGCCGGTGCTCGCTGCCGCCGCCGTAGAGCCGGTCGGTCACCCCGCGCTCGCCGAGGTCGTTCTCCTCGACGTCGGAGTCCAGCAGGAGCAGCGGGATCCTGCCCACCTGTGCCAGCCAGATCCGCGCGCGCAGCGACCGGCCGCCGGGCAGCGCGAGGGTGATCTGCGCGGGGGTGCCGTCGGACTCCTTGAGCTGGTCCAGGGGCAGCTCGTTGGGGTCGAGGACGGGGTAGTGCTCCTGCTGCCAGCCGTCCCGGGACAGGGACTGGCGGAAGTAGCCGTGCCGGTAGAGCAGACCGACGCCGATGAGGGGGACGCCGAGGTCGCTGGCCGCCTTCAGATGGTCGCCGGCCAGGATGCCGAGGCCCCCGGAGTACTGCGGCAGGGCGGCCGTGATGCCGAACTCCGGGGAGAAGTAGGCGACGGCGGCGGGCATGCGGTCGGTCTGCGCCTGGTACCAGCGGTCGCCGGTCATGTAGGCGTGCAGATCCTCCGCGACCGCGTCCAGGCGGTCCAGGAAGGCGCGGTCGCCGGCCAGCTCCGTGAGCCGTTCGGTCGCCACGCTGCCGAGCAGCCGCACGGGATCGCAGCCGGCGGCGGCCCAGCGCTCGGGGTCGACGGAGCGGAACAGGTCACGGGTCCCGGAGTGCCAGGACCACCGCAGATTGCGGGCCAGGTCACTCAGGGGGCGCAGGGGTTCGGGGAGCACGGGTCGGACGGTGAATCGACGGATCGCCTTCACAAGCCACCTCGGCGCGTTCGTGAGAGACGCGGTGTGCGTCCGGGCATCGCTGCCGACAGTACCCGCGCGAACACCGTCCGCGCGGGAAGCCGGGAGACACAGCCACCCCGCTCCGCCTACCCAAACGATTCGCCTCAAAGCCGATATGGCCGATTCCGCCCCCATGGGCGTCCTTGCCCCGCTTCTCCCCCGCACGAGACGCTGCCCTCCGGAGGTACCGGCCCGCGCCGGAGCCGTATCCCGCCGTCCGGACCGGGCCCCGGCCGAGGACATGGACCGGCGGCGCCGGGGACGGCGGGGCGGCAGGGCAACCCGGACCGGGCGGGGCGGCGGTGGGGGCATCCCGCCCGGGCGGGAGAAGGCGCCGGGAGCACCCGCGAGCCCGGTACGGCCGGACCAGCAGGGCTCGAAAGGACCAGGGAGGGGAACTCGGACCATGGCACGGACGCGGACACGGCGTCTGCGCCGGGTGGGGGGCGGCACGGCGGTGCTGTGCGCCGCGGCGGTCTCGGCCGCCACCCTGCCCGCGCACGCCGCACCTCAGGGGCCCGTGCGCGGAGCCGGTGCGCCCGGCTCCGTGGCGGGCAGTTACCTGGTGACGCTCGAGGAGGGGACGGCGGCCCACTCGGCGGCGGGCCGGGACCTCGCCGCGGCGTACGGGGCGAGAATCAGCCACACCTACGGCACGGTGCTGAACGGGTACGCCGTACGGGCCGACCCGGGGCAGGCCCGGCGTCTGGCGGCCGATCCCCGGGTCGTCTCGGTCGTGCAGGACACGCGTGTGGAACTGGACCGGACACAGCCGAGACCGCCGTCCTGGGGCCTGGACCGGATCGACCAGCGCGCCCTGCCGCCGAACCGCCGCTACACCTCGCCGGAGCGGGCGGGCGCCGGGGTGACGGTGTACGTGATCGACACGGGCGTGCGCATCACGCACAAGGAGTTCGCCGGCCGGGCCCGCCACGGCTGGGACTTCGTGCAGAACGACCGGAACGCCCAGGACGGAAACGGGCACGGCACGCATGTCGCCGGCATCGTCGCGGGCACGGCGTACGGGGTCGCCAAGAAGGCCGGGATCGTCTCCGTCCGCGTTCTCGACGACGCAGGTTCGGGCACCACGGCCCAGGTGATCGCCGGTATCGACTGGGTGACCCGGAACGCGAGGAAGCCCGCGGTCGCCAATCTCAGTCTGGGCGGCTTCCACAACGCACAGCTGAACGCCGCCGTCCGTACCTCCATAGCCTCCGGCGTCACCTACACGGTCGCCGCGGGCAACGAAGGCATGCCGGCGGCGCTCTACTCCCCGGCAGGCGTGAAACAGGCCGTCACGGTCGGCGCGACCGACCGGGGGGACAAGAAACCGGCCTTTTCCAACCACGGCTCGGCGCTCGATCTGTTCGCCCCGGGTGCGTCGATCACCTCGGCCTCCGCCGCCGGCGACACCGCACGGGCCACTCACTCGGGTACGTCGATGGCGTCCCCGCACGCGGCGGGCGCGGCGGCGCTGTATCTCGCCGAGCACCGGCGGGCGACCCCGGCCCAGGTGTCGAAGGCGCTGGTCAAGGGGGCGGTGAGGGGAAAGGTGACGCGGCGCGGGCTCGGTTCGCCGAACCGGCTGCTGCAGGTTCCGCGCTCCTGACGGCACCCCGGCAGAAGACCGGAGGCCGACGGCCCGGGAGTCGCGACGAGGGCGGTGGGAACGAGCCCACGGGGGGCGCTCCCGGGACCGGCTCCGTCCCGTGCGGACGGGGCCGGACTTGTGTGTCGACATACGCGTGAGTAGTTAGCAACGTGCCGGATTGCCCACCCGAGCAGTGTGGGAAGGCTCCTGCGGGTACACCCCACAGAAACCCCGCAGGACCCACCTCCCCACAGTCATCCGCCCACCCACGTTGACGCGGACAGGAGCGGTCATGCCCGCCAAGCACCACTCGTCATCACCTCCCGCGCCCGGCACCCCGGCGCCCGTGAAACGCGGCGCCGGGGCGGTCTCTCCCGGCCGCCGTACCGAGACCGGGCCCCCCTCGTCCCCCGACGCGGCCCCCGCACCGCCCGCCGCCGGTCCCCCGACCGCCGTGGGGCGCATCCCCGTGCTGGACGTCCGCCCGATGGTCCGGCAGGGGCGCCGGCCGGCGAAGGCCGTGACCGGTGAGACGTTCGAGATCTCGGCCACCGTGTTCCGGGAGGGGCACGACGCGGTGGCCGCCGATGTGGTGCTGCGGGACCCCGAGGGGCGCCGGGGACCGTTCACGCCGATGCGGGAGCTGGCGCCGGGCACGGACCGGTGGGGGGCGACCGTCACCGCGGGGGAGCCCGGGCTGTGGACGTACACCGTCGAGGCGTGGGGCGATCCGGTCACCACCTGGCGGCACCACGCGCAGATCAAGATTCCGGCGGGCATGGACACCGAGGTGGTGCTGGAGGAGGGCGCCCGGCTGTACGAGCGGGCGGCGGCCTCGGTGCCCGACACGGAGCCGAGAAGCGTGCTGCTCGCGGCCGTGGACGCGCTGCGGGACGAGAGCCGTCCGGCGGCGTCGCGGCTGGCGGCGGCGTTGACGCCGGAGGTGGACGCGGTGCTGGCCCGGCATCCGCTGCGGGAGCTGGTCACCAGCAGTGAACCGCTGCCGCTGCT
>NZ_JBVIGA010000041.1:0-49356 GCF_055571035.1 Streptomyces malachitofuscus
CAGCAAGGCCCCCGGAGAACCAGCCAGCCACCACCGTTCCCCGGTCGTCGTCAGCCTGAACCACCGATGGCACGACCACTAAAGCAACGGCATTGTCATCCCACCGACAGGGGGCAACAGTCATGCCGGGCCCGGAGGCCAGCGGCCCTCTTGCAGGACCGCGAAGAAGATAACGGGGCAGGGGGCTGTGGAGTGCGTGGTCCATACCCACTCAAGTGGACGCCGGCTTCCGCGGGTGGCCGCAGGCTCTCGACGACGGCCGGGTTCTGATTCCGGATTACTTCCAGTGCTGGGCCCACGGAGGGTCACCGCAACCGAGATCATGAACCGCTCGGCCACCAACTCGCCATCGGGCATGACACTTTCTGCCACAACGCCTTCGACCTGGTGGGACCACAGGTTTTGGAGGAGTACATCAACTGCCAGGCCCGCGAGCGCTACCACCGCTTCAGGGAACTGATCGCCGAGCACATCACCGACGGCGCAACCCTCGCGTCCGTTCCCTGCGGCGTCATGGACGACCTCCTCGAACAGGACTACCGAGACGTGACCGGCGTCCGGCTGGTCGGCGTCGACCTCGACACCGAGTCCCTGCGCTACGCCGAGGAGAACGCCCGGCGCCACGGCCTCGCCGCATGCGCCTCCTTCCGCCACGAGGATGCGTGAAACCTCGTGCAGAGGCGGAGCTCACCCTCCTCGTGCACTGCCGTACGTACGAACTCGCCGCGTAGCTGACGGCCTGCGAAGCACAGGGAGGAACCCGGCGGCGACGTATTAGCTGACACAGTCACACGCTCGACTGCTGCACAGCGCCCAGGGCCTGCTCCAGTAGGCTCCCGGTCGGCAAAATCGCGACGGTCGTGCTCGCTGTCTTGCGCCATGAGCAGCGCCTCGCTGACATGGCAGGCGGCAATGCGGTGCGCCGCTGGTTGCCGTGCTCGGTGAAGACCGGCTCGAGACGGGCATTGACGGGCCAGACCAACTTGCTGATGGAATGGATGCCGGTGCCGAAGACGTGGTGGTCGGTCATGATGCCCCAGACCCTTGTTCCACGAAGCCGTCGCACGCGGCTTGTGGCGTGGCTACCCTTCCGAGAGATGCAGCAGGTTCGTTGACGGGGGAGTCGCAGCCATGGCCGAGGTCAGAGTCGAGACGGTCGCTCTCGATGCCGCAGGAAGCCGTCAGATTGCCGCTCGGACCCGGTCGACGTCGGCGCTTGGCGACCGTGCTTCCGAGGTGGAGGAAGCCATCGTGCAGGCATCGGCGATTGCCCAGCAATCACTGGCCCAGGTGCCCGAGCGGGACGGCTGGCAGGTGACCAGCATGGACGTCACGTTCGGGCTGACTCTGGCTGCGGAGGCGGGTGTCATCCTCTCCAAAGCGTCCGCAGAAGCCTCGTTTGAGGTGACGCTCACTGTGGAGCGGGCCTCGGGTAGGCCATGACTGGTGCGGGGTACTGGGTCGATCTGTACCAGGCCCAACAGCGTCTTGGGGGAGGCTTCCTCGTGACGCGCCGGTTTGTACTGACTGCGCTCCACTGTCTGCGTGGCCTCACCGCCTTTGATGCCCAGATGGATATCGTGCTGGCTGACGGCACCCGTGTGGAGGGGCAGGTCTGCCGTCAGGACAAGGATGCTGACCTGGCGCTGATCGAGATTTCTCCCCTCTTCGATATCACCCAGCCTGTACCCGCGGCTGGAGTTGCCCAGGACGGCGACCGATGGCGGGGCCCATATCGGCCCGCCGAGAACGAGGTAGAGCTCAGCGGTCACATTGACAGCGGAGCTGTGCGCTATCTGTGCGAAGGGGGTGCTTCGATCGAGGCCCTGCAGCTGACCGCCGACCAGCAGCTTGGCGATTATTCCGGCTATTCCGGCGGTCCAGTCGAAGGCATCGCGCAGGATCGAGAGCCGATGGTTGTGGGCATTCTCCTGGAACAGGTCCCCGACCGTGCCGACCCGGGCCGCAATGCCAATGTACTCTTTGCCGCCACTGTCAGGGAGGTGATGCGACGTTTCGACCACTTCGACGTTGCTCATCTCATGGACGTGCTACGCCCTGGCCGCCGCGAGCGTATCCCGCAACAGGAATCCGCGGACGGTCTGTCACTTCGCACGCAGACGGACCGTGTAGAGAGCGTGATCCACGCTTTCCAACAGTTGTCCGAGCAGGGCGTCATGGACCCGATGCACGTAGCTGAACTCAGGTACCTCGCCTTGAAGCGCATCATCGAAGAAGACCCGGGCGAGGGCGGAGTATGAGTGACACCTTGCAGGAAGCGATCACCCTTGCCGAGCACGCGTTGCGCGGTGAGGACGCGGCCCGTTCGCGGGTGACGCGCTCGGTAGAGGCTGTCTGCGCCGATCAGTTGCTGCTAGGTCGCCCGTCGGCGGGCAAGAATGTTGCCTACCTTGTTTCGTTGCTAGACGCTCTCGGTCTTTATGACGTATCCCAAGGACTGCTGGAGCATCTGTCGTCACGCTTCGTCCAGGATCCTCGGACGCGGGACGTGGACGAAGCCGTACGTAATCAACTGGCTGTGATTTTAGCTGATCGGGGACATCTCGAGACCGCTGCGACGCTCCTCGCCGGCTCAGACCATGGCTCCAGATCTGCCACGACACTGGCGAACCTGGCATCCGTAATGCTACGGCGGGACGATGTCGCCCGGGCCGCCGACCTCGCGTCCCAAGCCCGCCAAATGGCGGGTTCGGTCGAGAGTGACGACGATATAGAGGAGCAGTTGGACATCCAGCTGCTGACAACCGCGATCCTCGTCGAGACTGCCCGCAGGGGCGAACGGTACGAGGAGGCGGACCAGTTACTGGAGGAGTTCACCGGGTTTGCCCGGCGCCTTCTCCGCCTCCTTGGCGGTGACCATCCCAAATCCTTCTCGGCCCTGGTCACGCTGGCTTCAGCTGAGTTTCAGTCGGCCCGGGCAGTAGATGAGCGAGAGCGCATGAAACGCGCGGCGGACGTCATGGCCATCGCAGTACAGCGGATGTCCGCGACCTTGGGGACCCACCACCCTCGATCAATCTCTGCGCTGCGGACTCTGGCGGCCGTGGAGTACGAGACCGCACGAGCCTTCGTTGATCAACGGCGCTTCCAGAGCGCCAGCGCACTTGTTGCGGCTGCCGTGCAGCGTGCCGCTGTGCGGCAGAAGTGGGCACCGCGATCTCTTCACCCAACCTTGGCTTTCCATGGCCCAACATCACCGGGAGCCCGATCATCCGCCCCGCCGATGCGAGGCCGGGCGAGTGCACCGCGAGTACCTGAGCTTCAGGGCCGCGAAGAGTCGGAGGCGTTGCGCTTCAGCGTGCTCGGCCCAGTGCGCGCCTGGCGCGGGGCGGAGCCTCTGCCCACAGGTTCGCCGCAGCAGCGTGCCCTGCTGGCTGCGTTGCTGCTCCGCGAGGGCCGTGTAGCTACGGCGGGCGAGCTGATCGACGCGCTGTGGGGTGACGAGCCGCCGTCCCAGGCCCTGGCCGCCGTACGCACGTACGCGTCCCGGCTGCGAAAGGTCCTGCCACCCGGGGTGCTGGTCAGCGAGTCGGGCGGGTACGCGATCGGCACACCGCAGGAGGGCGCGCTCGACCTCGGAGTGGCCCAAACGTTGGCGGCAGAGGCAGAACGCGCTAAGAACCGCGGCGACTTGTTTCATGCTCGCGCCGTGCTTAACGAGGCACTGGGCCTGTGGGAGGGGGAGGCCCTGGCGAGCGTTCCCGGGCCGTACGCGGAGACTCAACGGACGCGGCTGGAGGAGTGGCGGCTCCAGCTGGTCGAGTCCCGGCTTGACATGGACCTGGAACAGGGCTGCCACGCGGAGGCGGTCTCGGAGCTCACGGCCTTGACGGCGGCGCATCCTCTGCGGGAGCGCTTGCGTGAGCTACTGATGCTGGCGCTGTACCGCAGCGGTCGGCAGGCGGAGGCACTCGCCGTGTACGCGGACACGCGGCGTCTGCTGGCGGAGGAACTGGGCGTGGACCCGCGCCCGGGCCTGAGGGAACTCCAGCAGCGGATCCTCCAGGCAGATCCGAGCCTGGCGGAACCGTCGGCGCCGCTCGCCCCGGATACCGCCGCCGCGCCGGTGCACCCGGCTCAACTCCCAGCTCCTGTCGCTGACTTCACAGGAAGGGCAGCCATCGTGGCCGAGCTGAGCGGGGTCCTGTCGTCTGCGTCGGCGGCCGAGGGCCGGGTGATGGCGGTGTCGGCGCTGGCGGACATCGGCGGCGTGGGCAAGACGACGCTCGCGGTGCACGTGGCGCACCAGGCACTGGGGGCCTTCCCGGACGGGCAGCTGTACGTGGACCTGCAGGGCGCCGGGCCGCGGGTGGCGGACCCGGAGACGGTGCTGGGCGCCTTCCTGCGGGCGCTGGGCACGGCCGACGCGGCCATCCCGGACTCGTTGGAGGAGCGGGCCGCGCTGTACCGCTCGGTGCTGGACGGCCGCCGGGTCTTGGTCCTGCTCGACAACGCACGGGACGCGGCGCAGGTACGGCCGTTGCTGCCGGGAAGGGCGGGGTGCGCGGCGCTGGTGACGTCGCGGGTGCGGATGGTTGACCTGGCCGGGGCGCATCTGGTGGACCTGGACGTGATGTCGCCGGAGGAGGCGCTTCAGCTGTTCACGAAGATCGTGGGCGAGGAGCGGGTGGCCTCGGAGCGGGAGGCGGCGCTGGACGTGGTGGCGGAGTGCGGCTTCCTGCCGTTGGCGATCAGGATGGCCGCCTCTCGTCTGGCGGCCCGTCGTACGTGGACGGTCTCGGTACTGGCGGAGAAGCTCGCGGACGAGCGGCGCCGCCTAGACGAGCTCCAGGCCGGGGACCTGGCCGTGAAGGCGACCTTCGAGCTGGGGTACGGACAGCTGGAGCCGGCCCAGGCCCGTGCCTTCCGTCTGCTGGGCCTGGCCGATGGCCCGGACATCTCGCTGGCGGCGGCCGCGGCCGCACTGGACTTGCCGGTGGATGAGACCGAGGCCCTGCTGGAGTCGCTCGTCGATACGTCCCTGCTGGAGTCCGCGGCGCCCGGGCGCTACAGGTATCACAACTTGGTTCGACCCTATGCGTGTGTGTGCGCGGAGAGGGATGAGCGGCCGCCGGGCGAGCGGGATGCGGCGATGTCGCGGTTGCTGGACTTCTACCTGGCCACGGCGGCGGGTGTGTACGCGATTGAGCGGCCGGGGGACCGGCTGGTGGACGACTTGGAGCCGACGGAGTACCGGGGGCTGACATTCACCGACGGGTCGACGGCCTTGGAGTGGCTGGACACGGAGGCGGCTTCGCTGCTGTCCTGCGTATGGCAGTCGGCGGGTACGGACAGGTTGAGGCGGGCGGTGGATTTGCTGTGGGCGGCCAAGGACCTGACCGAGTTGGGCGCCAACTTGCACCAGTACGAGACGACGGCCAGGGCGATATGCGAAGCGACACAGGCGGCGGGGGACGTTCGGGCAGAGGGCAGGGCACGCATGGTCCTCACCGATGTCCACCTGGTCTCCGGCCGTATTGAGCACGCGGCGCAGCAGGCGCGGCTCGCCATGGAACGGGCGGCGTCCGCAGAGGACACGACCGCCATCCGCTGGGCCGCCAACAACCGAGGACTCATCTGCCTGCTTCAAGGCCGGTATGCGGAGAGTAGGACCTTCTTTGAACAGGCGCTCGAGGGTCACCGGGCCACCGACGACCGAGTTCTCGAAGCAACCGGCCTGTGTAACCTCTCTCGCGCTCACCTGGGCATGGGTAACGTGACGCAGGCCGTTGAGATCGCCCAGCTCGGCGTCGCAGCACACGCCGAATTTGGACGAACGGTACGCCTCGCCAACAGTCACTACGCCCTCGGCATCGCCTTGAATACGGCTGGCCGACACACTGAGGCTCTTAGTCAGTTTTCCGAAGCCTTGAGCCTCTTCAGTGACCACCGGCAACGCCTCTGGGAAGGAACCACTCACTTCCGCATAGCCGAAACATACCTGGCCGCCGGCCGCCCCGTACAAGCCGCCCACCACGCCGAACAAGCCCTCGCGTTCGGATGCATCGGCGGTGACCGGATGCGAGGCAACGTCCTAACACTCTTAGGGCGTGTCTTGGACCAGCTCAGCGAGACGAGCCGCGCACGCGCCTGCTGGCGTGACGCTTTGTCCCTGTATGAGCTCTCGGGGGTGCCAGAAGCAAGTGCGCTGCGGGTTGCGTCTCTGGAGGTGATGTACGCCGCTGCCTGATCCAGGTCTTTACAGTCGAAGAACGACCAGGGCGGTGTCGTCGCTGGACCCGGCGGGTGGGATCAGGTCGGCCAGGAGGGCATCGGCGAGTGTTTCGGGGTCGGTCCCCTGGTGACGGTCAGGGAGTCGGCAAGCCGGGCCAGGCCGGAATCGATGTCCTCGTGACGGCGTTCGATCAGCCCGTCGGTGTACAGCACGAGGGTGGCTCCCTAGGGTGAGGTTCCCCCTGCCGACCGGACAGCTTGATACTGGGACGGATGGTCCCGGAGGAAGCAGTCACAGGTAGTGAGTGGCAAGAGCAACATGAGTAAGCGGTACACGGCCGAGTTCAAGCGGGACGCGGTCGCCTTGGCGTTGTCCTCGGAGAAGACAGTCACCGAGGTCGCGAGGGATCTGGGTGTGAGTCCGGAAGGGCTGCGCGGGTGGGTGAAGCAGGCGAAGGTCGACCGCGGTGAGGGACCCGCCGGGGCTTTGACCACTGCGGAGCGTGAGGAGCTGGTCCGGCTGCGGCGGAAGGTTCGCGAGCAGGAGGCCACGATCGAGGTGCTGGGAAAGGCGACCGCCTTCTTCGCTCAGGACAAGATGAGGTAGACACCGTGGCACGGTGTCGTTTCATCGATGCGGAGAAGGCGTCGGAGAGTAATCCTGCAGGTCACAGCGTTGCGTTTCTGTGCCGTGTGCTGGGAGTGCCCCGTTCCACCTACTACGCGCACAGGGCCTCGGAGCCGGCCCGGATGATGCGGGAGCGGGCCGAGGAGGTGCTGGTGGGCGAGATCCGGGTGCTTCACGCCGGATCTCGCGGCGCCTACGGGGTTCCGCGGGTCCACGCTGCCCTGCGGCGGGCCGGGCGGGTGGTGAACTCCAAGAGGGTCGAGCGGCTGATGCGCAAGCACCGGATCGTCGGGATCACCCGCCGCCGGCGGCGGGGCCTGACCCGGCAGGCGAAGCGGGCGGTGTTCGCGCTCGACCTGATCGGCCGGGACTTCACCGCGCCCCGGCCCGGGATGCGGCTCGTCGGCGAAATGACTGAACTCAGCACGCTGGAAGGGAAGTTGTATCTGGCGACCTGTATCGATCTCGCGACGCGGGAGGTGGTCGGCTGGGCGATGGC
Source organism: Streptomyces malachitofuscus (assembly GCF_055571035.1). Classification (NCBI taxonomy): domain Bacteria; kingdom Bacillati; phylum Actinomycetota; class Actinomycetes; order Kitasatosporales; family Streptomycetaceae; genus Streptomyces; species Streptomyces malachitofuscus. The sequence continues at coordinate 7,323 of NZ_JBVIGA010000041.1, forward strand.
CGACCACCACCGCGCCGAGCTGCCGGTCGCCGCCTTGCGGATGGCGGCCGGGCGTGGCGGCCTGGAGCAGGGTTGCGTCATGCATACGGATCGCGGCAGCGAGGGCGGATTCAACCGGTCGTCGCAACACCTTGATTTCGGAGGTGTTCAAGATCGCTACGGAGGACTGGAGCCGGAAGACCGGCGATGTGCCCGAGGAGCTTCGGTGGCAGTGGCGTGCTGGTCGGGCGCTGAGGCCGGCGATGCGCTCGCGTGGCCGGCCTGATCCGTCGCGGGTGGTGCAGCGGCAGTTCTGGCGGCTGATCGCCACGGGCATCACGACGGCTGAGGCATCGCTGGCGGTTGGGGTTTCGGTGCCGGTCGGCTCTCGGTGGTTCCGTCACGCTGGCGGCATGCCGCCGATCTCTCTGGCCGAGCCCACCGGCCGCTACCTGTCCTTCGAGGAGCGCGAGGAGATCGCGATTCTGCGTGCCCAGGACAAGGGCGTGCGAGAGATCGCCCGCGCGATCGGACGTGATCCGGGGACGATCTCGCGCGAGTTGCGCCGCAACGCCGCCACCCGCAGCGGGAAGCAGGAGTATCGGGCCACGGTCGCTCAGTGGAAGGCGCAGCAGGCCGCGAAGCGCCCGAAGGCGGCCAAGCTCGCGGGCAACGACAGGTTGCGTGAATACGTGCAGGAACGGCTCGCCGGCAGTGTCCGTCGTCCCGACGGCTCGATCGTCACCGGTCCGAAGACGCCCGCGTGGAAGGGGCTGAACAAGCCGCACCGGCAGGACAGAAGATGGGCGATGGCATGGAGCCCGGAACAGATCTCGCGGCGGCTTCGCGTCGATTTCCCCGATGATGAGTCCATGCACATCAGCTACGAAGCGATCTACCAGGCGCCGTTCATCGAGGGCCGCGGTGCGCTCAAACGGGAGCTGGTCGCGTGTCTGCGGACCGGCCGGGCGTTGCGTACTCCCCGCGCACGGTCGCAGAACAGGCCGCAAGGGTCATGTCACCGAGGACGTCGTCCTCAGCCAACGCCCCGCCGAGGCCGCGGACCGCGCGGTCCCCGGACACTGGGAAGGCGATCTGATCATCGGGACCGGCCGCTCCGCGATCGGCACGCTCGTCGAGCGCAGCAGCCGCTCCACACTCCTGGTGCACCTGCCCCGGCTCGAAGGCTGGGGCGAGAATCCGCCGGTGAAGAACGGCACCTCACTCGGGGGCTACGGCGCGATCGCGATGAACGCGGCGCTCACCACATCGATGGCACTGCTGCCCGAGCAGCTGCGCAAGACCCTGACCTGGGACCGGGGCAAGGAACTCTCCGGCGGAACCGCTGGGCGGCGTAGAGCACGCTCATCTCCAGCGGCGTCGCCCTCAGCGTGATCAGGGCGAGGCTCGGCAGCGCGACGGACGTGACCGCGCCGCCCAGCACCCCGACCGCCAGCCCGTTGTTGAACAGCATGAGGTCCCGGTGGACCGTGTCCTTGGCGGCCACCGGCGCCGAGGATGCGGCGGTATGGGGGAGCGGTTCATCGGACGCCGTCACGCACAGCCTCCTTCGACCTCATCCAGCAGGTTCAGCACTCGTGCGTGGCCCGGCGGTCCTGGCTGCGGCGTCGAACGGGAGTTGCTCATGCCGGCTCCGCTGGGGCCGGGACTGACGCGGGATCGGAGAGAAGGAACTTCGCCGACTTGGCGGCCAGATGCCGCTCGAGGTACTCCTCGGCGTCGTCGGGGCGCATGCGGGCCAGGGAGACCAGGGCCGTGATGGCCACATCCGCGACTTCCGCGTGAGCGTTCTCCCATGGAGCGGTCCCTTTGCGGGGGTTGGTGCCGCGGGCGCCGATGACCGCCTGGGAGGCTTCCCCTGTCTCCTCTGCGATCTTGAGGACTTGCAGGCTCCATTGCTCGTCTTGGTTCAGGCCGAGCGCGGTGTCGTGTTCGTTGAAGCGGTGGGCGAGTCGGTGGATGGTGTCCCAGACGGTGCCGTGCACGGTGTGGTGTCTCCTTTAGGGAGTTCGGGTCGGGGCGCCGAATCGGTCGCGTACGGCAGCGAGGGGCTGTTCGCGGGGGAGGTCGGTGGTGCTGATGGCGTGGCCGTTGGCGTGGAGGCAGTGCGTGACCGCCATGAGGGTGATCCACACGATCACCGGCAGTCTGCGGCGCCCGCCAGGTTCCCCGCTGTTGTAGTGACCGGGGCACTGCTGTCCAGGGCGGGCCAGCGGAAGACCAGCCGGGAATCCGCCTTGTCCAGCACATGGCCCTCGGGCAGCTCCTGGTCCGCCGTGCCGGCTGGGTGCACGGTCAGGTGGGGGTAGCCCGCGGCACGGACGGTGCTGTCCCAATCGCGGACCCGAGCGGCCATCTGCTGGGCGAGGCCCTCGCCAGCGGGGCCGAAGGCGTGGACGATGAACTCGCTGCGCCGCTCGGCAGGGGTGTCACCGTCCTTGATCAGGACGTGGGTCAGGTACGCCAGAGATTCCTCACTCACCAGGGCGGCCGCGTCCGCGCCGCGCGGCACGGACGCCAGGCCGCCGTCGTGCTCGCCGTCCGCCGCGAGTCGGCAGAACCCGTCCAGCGTGGTGGCCAGGAGCAGTTGCAGGGTCTCGAACGACTCGCCGCCGGACACACAAACGCCCGTGCCGAGTTCGTAGCGAGGCCCCCGCATCGACTGGTCCAGGCCGGCGGTGTCTGCGGGGAGCCCGTCCTCGAATCGCAGGTGGAGCCCGCCGGGCAGATCGACGGTGGGGGTGGTGCGGGCGGCGGATCCCCGGTCGCGGATGAACCCGCAGAACGTCCAATCGCCGGGGCCCGCCTCCAGCACGCTCCCTCGCTTTCGCAGGGCGATCGCACGGGTGTAGCCGTGCATTTCCAGCGGCAGGACGAGGTAGCCGTCCTCGGCGAGCTGCTCGCGCCACGCAGGTGAGACATCCCACACGTTGTAGGTGACCACAATGCCGTCGAAGCCGTCCGCGGGGACGTGGTCCGGTGCGCCGAGGGCCCCGTCGCCGAGGATCGCGGTGACGCGGCCGCTGCCGGCCTCGGCTGTCAACTGCTGGGTGCGGTGCACCACGTACGGGTCGAGGTCGACCGTGACCACGCTCCCGCGCCGGCCGACGACGTGGGCGAGGAGCTCGGCGTTGAAGCCGCCCGCGCCGACCTCCAGCATCGTCATCCCGGGCTGCGGCCGCAGACCGTCGATCATGATGCCCTGCAACCATGAGGCGGAGACACTACTGACGGCCCGCCCCTCCTCGTTCCTGAGGGTGACGACGGCGAGGTCGTCGTCGTACGCCGTCTCCAAGGAGACCTCGGGCGCGTACCGGTGGCGAGGCACGCTCCGCAGCGCTTCGAGGACCGGTGCCGACAGGCTGTACCCGCGCCTGAGGATCTGTTCGGTCATCGCGTGCCGCAACCGCGCAGCCTGCGGCGGTTCGCCGTCGACCGGCGGCCGCCGGCTGGCCACCGGGTAGGCATGCACGGGCGGCAGACCGGGCAGCACGCCCGGCCACACGAGATTCAGCGCCAGGGCGGACGGCGAGAAGATCGGGCCGAGAGCGGCCAGTGCGCGCAGATCGTGCCACTCCCACCGCTCGAACCGGTGGCACTCCTGGTCGGCGACGGCCGGTTCACCGGACCAGGCGACGGCGCGCACCACACCGGACAGCCGCCGCAGGAGGCCCCGGTCGTCCGGGAGGACCGCCACCAGATGGGCGTCCTCGGCACGGCAGCTCAGCCCGGCCTCCTCGGCCAGCTCGCGCACGGCCGCCGTGGGGAGGGACTCGCCCGGCTCCACGCCGCCTCCGGGGAGCTCCCACATACCGTCGCATGAGCGCCCGAGCAGCACCCGTCCGAAGGGTTCGGTGACCACCATGCACGCGCCGGCGACCGCCTGCGCCGATGGCGCCCCCTCCTTCTCCACCGCGGTGAACTCCCGTAGACCGTCGCGCAGCACGATCACCGCCAGGCCGTCGGCGTTGAACCGCTCTACGGTCTGCCACCTCTCGGTCAGCACCCGGATCTCGTGCTCGTCCAGCGCGATGTCGCGCCGGTCGGCCGGGCTGCTGGCAGCCAGGGGAGTGATCACCACGATCGCGCCGCCCGGGCGCAGCCGCCCGGCGAGTGCGTGCATGACCCGCTGCCGGTCGCCGAAGAAGGGATACACCAGGCGCAGGGTGATCAGGTCGTATCCGTCCTCGCTCAGCTCGGCCGGGTCGTTGTGGGCGACGTCCAGACACAGCCAGCGCACGCCGACCGCGCCGGCCCGCTCGGCCCGGGCCCGGGCCAGAGCGCTGTCGGCGAAGTCGACGGCATCGACGAGGTAGCCGAGTTCGCCCAGGTAGGCGGCCAATTCCCCGGTTCCACAACCCGCGTCCAGCGCCCGGCCGCCCGTCGGCGCGGGAACGTGCTCGGCCAGCAGATCCCTCTCGGCCTGACCGACCCGGCGAAAGCCCCGGTCCTGCGCATAGTGCTGGTCCCATTGGTCCCGGCGGACATAAGCCACGTAGCTGCTCCTCGTCGTGTGGTGCGGTGATCGGCTGTCGCTGTGGTACTCGGATTCGGTGCCGGTCAGATCCCGTGCGCGGCTGCGTGAGCTGAGGACGGGATCCGGGTCATCCGCATCAGGGCCGGGTCCCTGGTGAAACCGAGGGCGGCGTACAGCGGGACGGACTCGTCGGAGGCGTGCAGTTCGTAGAGCGTCACGCCGTCCCCTTCCAGGTGCGCGAGCAGGGCGGTCAGCGCGGCCTTGGCGTAGCCGCGGCGGCGGTGGTCGGGAACGGTGGCGACGGCTTGGATCCGCGCGGCCAGCCCCTTGGGGTACCGGGGGGCGGGGAGCACGGCATCGACAAGGGCGAGAGCACAGGAGGCAAGCCTGCCCTCCGGGGCGTCGACGACGTAGGCCCGGGCGTCCCCGCCCGGGACAAGGCGCGCGCGGAGATGATCGCGGCAGATGGACAGCCAGTCCCAGTCCAGCGGCTCGGACAAGATGAGTTCGGACCGCAGACGGGCGATCTCGCCCGCATCGGCCGGAACTGCCAGACGCGGAACTCACCCCGTGCGCGGACCCGGAACAGTGGCATCCACGGGCGCGTGGTCGGTGACGAGAGGGCCTTGCTCGGAGTCGTTGCGCCGCTCGTAGCGGGGGTCTTGGCCGAGGAGGGCGCAGCGCTGTGCCGCGTGCCGGAGCAGCAGGGCGCGTGTTGCCGGGCTCAGACGCAGCCGGTGCAGCATCTCGGGCGCGAACCAGCGCAGCAAGACGCCCTCGGTGAGGCGCAGACGGTCGGGGTTGCCGTTCCAGCGGCCGGCGAACACTTGGATCAGCACGCGTAGTCCGTCGCTGCCGGTGGTCCTCTCCACGGCGAAGGGCTCCAGGTCCGGGATGACAAGATCCGGGACCTCCTCACGGAGTTCGCGGCGGACTGTGTCTTCGAGCGTCACGTCCTTCGGCTCGCTGCCGCCGCCGAGCAAGGCAAATGACCCTGGCTCCCAAATTTCCGGCAGGTCGTCGCGCAGATGAAGCAGATAGCGGCCGGCGTCGTCGAAGATCAGCGCCGAGGCGTTCACCGCCTCCGGCCGGCCGTCGAGCCCCGAATCCAGCAGCTTGGCGCGCAGTGTCGGGGAGCTGACCGCGTCGAAGTGGCGCCACTCGGCTCCTGCGACCTCCGCATCCTGCAGAACGAGCTCGGGATGCTCCCCGACCAGGTAGAAGGCGAACCGGACGTCGTAGTGCCGGTGCGGCGGTTCTCCCTTGTCCGGGCGGGCCTCGATGTCGTGAAATTCAATGTCGATCGGGATTCCGAGAAGCGGGGTGAGGCACAGATCGCCTGCCTTGATCCCGGTCTCCTCGCCCACCTCGCGCACCGCCGCGGCGCGCAACGTGCGATCCTCCGGCTCGGGATGACCGCCGGGGACGAGGACCAGAGCGCTCGCCCTGTGAAGGATGTGCAGCACACGCCGATCCCGGTCGATCACCACGGCACTGCACGTGATGTGCGCTGGCATCGTTGCGCGGCTCGTCGGTTCCTGCGCCCCTTCGAGCAGCGTCAACAACGGGTCCACCGTGCCGTGTTCGGAGGGATGGCGCGCTAGGTACATCTGCACGAGAGCGCTGATGTCGGATCGGGCGGGCGGCATGTCAGCACCTCTCGCAGGTCGGGAACGGATACGGGCGGGCGCGGTGTACGAACTCGCGTCTCGGATCACTCGGGAGGTCCTCGGAGCACACGGGCCTGGTAGCTGCGGGGGCACGGTCCCGAGTTGTGGTGATCGTCGTCCGGACCGCGAGCAGTAGCTCGCTGCTGAACCAGGGCAGTAGGAGCCCGGGTACCGCGAGCGGTCATTGCTCCTCCTCGGCGCCCGTGATGTCTGTGTTGGGAAGCAACCAGGAGAGTTCTGCGGTGCCAGCGCCAGCGGTGACCCACTGCTGGGTGTCCTCGAGGTGCAGCCGGTAGGTGGACGGCTCGCCGGCGGCCCTCCAGAGACCGGCGACGTCCTGGATTTCTCCCCAGATGTCCCGAGGCCCACAGGCCGTCAGACTCCAGCGGTCGGCTCCAGTAGCCCGGGCGGTGAGCCATGAACCACAGGCCGGGGCCCCGATGACCAGGTGGCCGGCAGACCAGTTGCGGACCAGCCCGGGCCGCAAGTGATCGAGAGCAAGCCAAAATCCGCGGGCCCCGTCCGGCGGAGGCGCCGTGTTGGTGTGGACGACACGGCTCCCGTCCCCGGCCTCGATCCGGTCGAGGAACTCCCGCGAAATGCATAGCCGCTCGAATCCATGACCGGGCCGATGCCCGAACTCCACCGGACGTAGTTCCCCTCGTACGCGGCCGCCGGACGTGGCGGTGATGATCGCCAGGCCGGGCCACGACGGCGACGTGCCGCTGAGGGTCGCCATCGCCTGTCCGCCCGGGGGGAGTTGGTCCACCCAGGCCGGCGGCACCCTGGGGACGGCGTACGAGACGAAGATCCGCTCGTACGGTCCGCCGGCTGGCCAGCCGTCCGCCCCGTCTCCGGTCACCGCCCTCGGCCGGTAACCGAGACCGGCCAGGCGCGCCTGCGCTGCCTCGGTGAGATGTACATCGCGATCCAGCGTGACCACGGTCCGATCGCTGCAGATCCAACAAGCGGCTGCCGCCGTCACGGCCGCGCCGGTGCCGATATCCAGCACCCGCTGCCCCGGCTGGAGGTCCAGGCTCTGTAGGAGCCCGGCCGTCATGCCCACCACACTCGACATCGAAGCGATCGCTCCCCCGGACCTCGGACCCGGGACACGACCGAGGAGCCGTTCGCCGGCGTGCTGGACGAGCACGCTCTCCCCGCCGTACAGCACAGTGAGCAGCTCGTCGCGGTGGGCCGGCTCCGCCCAGTCCAGCAGTTCCCACCGTGGCGGCTCCTCGCCTGGCTGGCTGCGCCGCACATAGGCCTGGGGAATCAGCACCTCGCGCCGGATCGCGAGGAGGGCGTTGCGCACCGGGCCGGGCCGCAGAACGCCAGCCTCCTCCAGCCGGGCGACCATAGCCTCCCGCGCTGTGCCCGGGTCCTGGACGATGCGCTGCGACGGGAGTGCTGGGGCCGTTGCTTCGGGCGAGGCGGGATCGGCCGGACCCCTGACAGGTTCCGGTGTGCTGTCCTGTGCCGGGGCCAACGGCTCCTCCTGCCTGTCGCGTGATAGTTCGAGTGCGTCTGGCTCAACGAGGCGGAGAGCTCTTCGAACGCACGTTTTTAAGACGCGCTCACTTCCGCCAAAGTGCGGGGGCGGCCGGACGTGGGGGATACAACGACCCTTGCCCGGACTGGCCCCAGACGAGAACGATCTTGGCCGAAACGCCGAGTCCCCTCGGGGGCCCGGGCCGGAGGGCGAGCTTCCGGTCGGCATCACGAGTCGGCCGTGATGCCGGGCGCTGCGTCCGAGGCCCGGCCGGCGCGCTCGGCAACGAGTTCGGCCATGCCGTCGATCGTGGCGAATCGGGGATCGAAGAGATCGGTGTCGCTGATCGGCGTCCCGAGTGCCTCTTCGATGTGGACGGTCAGGGCCACCACCGTCAGGGAGTCGAGGTATCCGGCGTCGAACAGGTTCACCTGCCGGCCAAAGCAGGGGTCGTCGTCGGCCACCGCGGCTTCGCGCCGGATGAACGCTTCGATGCTGGCAGCGGTATCAGCTGGTGAGGGACTCATGAGGGCCTTCCGCGGGGATACGGGGTGCGGGGACAGGCTGGTGAACGCCGCCTCGAACGGTGGTGCGCAGCTCCAGCGGCGATCGGATGCCCAGTGCCCGCCGGAAGTGGTCTTCGAGGCTCTGCTGGTCGATGCCGGCGCGGAGCAGCTGGGGCAGGACACCGGTCTCGGCGTTGCGATCCCCGATCTGCGCACGGAGTTTGGGCCGCTGAAGTACCTCTGCCGGCAGCGTGCCCCGCGCGAGCGCCGTCATGAGCTGTGGCTTGCTGACGGGCTCCGGCAGGCCGAGAAGCGGGGAGACGGCCCAGCCGTAGGGTTGCACGACGGTCAGCCCGTGCGCGGCGAACGCTCCGACCTCGCGGTCACCCGTCTGCAGACCCCGCGCGAGGTGGATACGCAGTCGGTCCGGTGAAAGGCGCGGCAGCCGGTAATAGTCGATGCCTCCGTGGGTCACGGGGGCATAGTCGGCGAGGAACTCGTTCATCAGATCGCCGGTGAGGACCAGTGCTCCGGCCGGGTGGTCGGTCGCGATGGCCGCGGCCAGGACCTCGTTGACCACGGCGGCGTGGACATTGAAGTCGCGCCAGTCCTGGCCGTGGAGCAGGGCGGCAGGAACCGTATCGAGCAGGGCCTGGCGGTCGGCGCGCACCAGACGGAACGGTAGGCCGAGGTGGTCGGCGACGGCCCGGGCTGCGGTGGCATCCTCGCTGAGCGGCTCGGCGTCGAGGCAGTAGGAGTACGCGACGGCGTGGGGAAAATACCGGCGCGTGTAGGAGGCGATGACGGAGCTGTCCGCACCGCCGGACAGGCAGACCGCCACGGGGAGGCTGGGGTGCGCGGCAGCGAGGTGCTGCATGCCCTGGTCGAGGAGCGCGATGATCTCCGCAGCCAGCTCGCCCGCCGTGCGATCGGATCCGGCACGGCCGGGCAGCGCGGAGAAGCGGCGCACCGTACCCGTACGGTGCTGCGGGTCGAGCGTGACCACGCTGCCCGGGGGGATGGCGTAGACGTCGGTGAAGCTGGTGCCGGCCCTGATGAGATCGATCAGGTAGTTCGCCGCGATGACGCCGACGTCGGGGTGGAAGGCGGCGTACAGCTTGTTGAGGCCGAGGGGATCACGCAGCGCGATCACCTGGCCTTCGTCCTGGCGGACGTCGGCGAAGCGCCCGAGGAGCACGTGCGCCATGTCCGGCGTCACAGTCCCGGAATGTGCTCCCTCAGCTGGTGTCCAGCATGCGTTCGTGACGGGTAGGTGTGTTTCAAGCATGGGCGAACTCCTCGCCGATGGTCGCCAGGGCACGGTCGAGGTGCGGCGCGCCAAGGTTGAGGGCGATGCGGAACCAGCCGCGCTCGTGAAAGAGCGACGACGGCATCACGAGGACCCCGCGGTCGGCCAGTTGAGAGACGAAGACCCGATCGTCGGAGAGGGGACAGCGTGCGTAGAGGAATCGCGTGGCGTGGGTGTCGAGGACGGTGATGCCAGCGGCGTGCAGCTGCTGACGTGCGTGACGCTGCAGATCAGCGAGGCCTTTCAGGTCAGGGGCGGTCTCGCACAGGGCCGCTGCGAGCTGCTGGGTCAGAGCGGTCGGCGCGCAGTGCCCGCCGATCCGCATCTGCCGCAGGAGCGCCGCGGTGGTCTCGCTCCGCGGCTCGAGACGGGGTGAGACGGCGAGGCAGCCGGTGCGCTGTCCCTGCATCTCCCAGGCCTTGCCGAACGACCGCACGGTGAGGGTGTGGGCGTAGTACGCGGCCGGAGCCGGGCATGGCGTGTTGTCCCAGACCTGGTGAGCGTGCGCCTCGTCAGCAACGAGCAGCGGCGGTCTCGCTGGTGCGTGCCGCTCCAGGACGGCGGCCAGCTGCTGCAGTTCGGTGTGGTCGTGGATCACCCCGGTAGGACTGGCCGGCTGGGAGATGATCACGCCGCGGGTGCTGGGCGTCCAGGCCTGTGCGATGGCGTCCGGGTTGAGGTGCTTGTCGTGCGTGCTGGGGACCAGGGTGTAGGAGAGGCCGAGGTCCGTGAGGTACAGGGGGTAGTCCATCCAGCACGGGCTGATCAGGATGATGTGGTCGCCAGTGGCAAAGAGCGTGTGGAGGGCGACGCGGAGGGCGGCCGTGGCGCCCGGCGTCATGATGATGTCGCTCCAGGTGTAGGGCAGCGAGTGTTCCCTGGCGAGGGCGCCGGCCAGTAGGCGGCGCACGGGAGTGAACCCGCCGAAGGGGCTGTAGCGCAGATCGAGCGGGCCCGCCTGGGCGGCGAGGGAGGCGAGCACCTCATAGGGGCGGGGGTCGGCCAGGAACTGCGGGTTGGGGAAGGACAGATCGACCGCGCGTCGCCCGAAGCGGCGCACGGTGGCCCAGTGAAGCTGGGTGAACTCCTCCAGGGGCGTGAGGAGTTCGCTTGAGGTTGGTCTCATCGGTCGGCTCCCGCGCTCGTCAGGAGAGCAAGGATGCGCTGGCGGTCGGGCTTTCCATGTGGCGTGCGCGGGAGTTCGTCGAGGACCTCGATACGCCGGGGACGCATGTGCGGCGGCAGCTCGGCGGCGCAGTACGCCTGCAGGGCGTCGATGCTGAAGGAGGCATCCCGGGGCTGAACGGCGAGGAAGAGGCACGGCTCCGAGGCGCCACTGGGATCGGCGACGAACACCGCGATCGCGGCGGCGGTCAGACCGGCAGCCGATACCTCCGTCTCGACTTCCGTGGGGGTGACGCGAATTCCGTGGATCTTGGTCAGTTCGTCGCGGCGGCCCGTGATGTACAGGTCGCCTTCGGCGTCGGTGTAGCCGAGGTCGCCGGAGTACACGACGGTCTCCTGCCGCGGGGGCCGCAACCCGGGGCGAGGTCGGAAGACGCGGGCGGTGGCTTCGGGGTCGCGCCAGTAGCCCAGTGCGACCGTCGGACCGCGGTGCACCACCTCGCCGACCTCGCCCGGGGGACAGGGCCGGCCTTCTTCGTCCACGACGTCGACCTGGCAGTCGGGGATGGCACGGCCCACGGAGGTCGGCTTCTCTTTGAGCCGGTGCGGGTCGATGTAGGTGCTGCGGAAGGCTTCGGTGAGTCCGTACATCGCGAAGACCGCCAGCTGGGGCTGGGCGGAGCGGATCGCCTGGACGGCGGCGGGCGTCAAGGCGCCGCCCGTGTTGGTGAGATAGCGCAGTGCGGGGTAGCGGGCGGTGACGAAAGGGGAGCTGGCTCGCAGCAGGTCGCTCCACAGGGTGGGCACCCCGGCCAGGCCGGTTACCTCGTGGGCAACGAGCGTCTGGCAGATGTCCGGGGCGAACGCGGAGCGCTGGATCACGACGGTGCCGCCCGCGTGGAACGTGGCCAGGACCTGGTTCAGCCCGTAGTCGAAGGAGAGCGGCATTAGGGCAAGCGTTCGGTCCTTCGGTGTCAGCTCGAGGTAGTCGGCGACGATCTCGGCACCGGCGAGGAGGTTGTCATGGCTGAGCATGACGCCCTTGGCGCTGCCGGTGGAGCCGGACGTGTAGATCAGACCGGCGAGATCCCGGCCGATGACGCGCGGGCGGACCGGCTGTGCTGCCGGTGGCGAGGCAGCGAGGTCTGGCACCGTCAGGATGCGGTTCGGCGGCAGACAGGTGTTCAGCCGTCCGGCGAGGCGGTCGGTGGTGAGGGCGAGGCCCGCTTCGGCGTGATCGACGATGTGCGCGAGCTGGCGGGTACGGAGCTGTTCGTGGGCGATCACCGGGACGAGGCCGGCCAGGTGCGCCGCGAAGTACGCGGCGAGCGTGTCGGCCGAGCGCGGCAGGAGCAGCACGACGCGGGAACCCGCGGTCAGAAGGCCCTGCAGGCGCCTGGCCAAGTGCTTGGCACGGTCGGCGAGTTGGCCGTAGCTGATCGTGTCGGTGCCGTCGATGACGGCTGCCTTGTCCGGCCGGGTGCGGGCGTTGGCCAAGACGAGATCTGCGACGGTGTACATAGGGAGCCTCCTCACCGAGGTAGGACGTCGCTGGTGGTGGCGGTCTCATGCAGTTGCAGGTCGCTCCAGCGCTCGCCGGGTAGCGCGACGCCGTGGGAGGCGAGCCGTGAGGAGTTGAAGCGGTAGAAGTTGTCGTAGGTGGTGGTGGTCGCTCCGTAGTGCTCGACGGCGGTGTGGATGAGCGGGGCGTTGGTGGTTTCCCAGCGGACGGCCGGGCAGCCGTGGTCGGCGGCGTGCGTCCGGACCGCGGAGAGCAGGTGGTCCGCGTCCTCGTCGGCTGCGAGGTGGAAGTCGACGACGTGGGTGACCTTGCGCAGATGGAGCGTGACCGCGATGCCGGTGGGCCGGCCCGCGCTGCGGACGGAGAGGAAGGTGGCCGGGGCCGCGGGATAGGTCGCGTGCCGCCAGTGGTGGTAGGAGCCGTCGCGGGCCACTGTGAAGCCCGCACGCTGGACGGATGCCGCGCACAGGTCTTCGCAGTCTGCCGGGAACGCACTGCTCTCCGTGGCGCTGAACGCGGACGGGCCGGTCGGGCGGCTGTGGGCCGAGGCGGGAAGGTCGAGCTGAGTGACGCGGATGCGGTGCCAGTCCCGGAAGGCGGTGTGGATCTCCGGGTTGGGCCGGTAGACGCCGACCGCGGGCTCGTGGTCAAGAAGCGCGCGCAGTAGCCGGCCTGCGGCCGTTGCGTGCGCGTGGGGGAGTTTGCGCCAGCCGGACAGGTAGATGCCCGGCACTTGCTGTCCGTCCACGGCGTAGGGGGTGTGGAAGTGGTACGCGATGGCTTCGGGATAGCCGTCGGCTTCGACGGTGCAGTAGTCGGCGCGGCTGCCGCGGTAGGGGTTGGCCGTGAACTGGTGGTGGAAGTAAGCCGGGTCGCTGGCGTGGTCCTTGCCCTGGCGCAGCACCATCTCGAGCACCCCCGCGCGGCGGGCGCTGCTTCCTTCGAGGATCTGTACCGGCCGGTGGTGCGCTACTTCGGGAACCTGCCAGATGGCCGCGCGGGTCGCGCCGCGGACCGCGGCCTCCACCTGATCGGCGAACCCGTCCGCGGTCTCGGCCGCGTGCACCCGGATCAGGTGCAGGACCTGGTGCTTGTAGGGGCCGTGGACGCTCACTCCGCCGGAGCCGACCCAGAGGATGCCCTCATAGCCCAGTAAGACGAGTGGATCGAGCAGGTCCAGGGCAAGGTGCTGCGTCAGGCGGCCGAAGGGCACGGTGAAGTACCGGGCGCGCTCTCCCATCTGGCGGGTGAAGTGGGTGTGGGCGCGCTCGACCTCGGCGCGCACGGCGTCACGGCCGAGGGCGGCGAGGTTGTCGTGCTGGTAAGTGTGATTGGCCACCGTGACCTTCGGATCGCGCGCGAGCTCCCGCAGCTGGGGCCAGGTGAGGTATCCGCGTTCGGCGAAGAACGGTGCCGCGCGGTCCTGAACGGTCGCGTACAGCGGGTCGATCAGGCGGGTGCGCACCTGGTCGGGATCGAGGTCGGCACTCTTGGTGAGATGGTAGAAGGTGCTCTCCAGGCGGGCGGCTTCCGGAAGGTGGTCGGCGACGTGCTGGGCGATGTGCTCGGGATCGGCGTACTTCTCGATCGCGTAGACCTTGTCGCGCCATCCCAGGCCGTCGTCGGCAAGCACCCCGGCGGGCGAGAGCGTCACGGGCAGGCCCTGCGAGCGCAGTAGTCCGATGCCGGTGAGTGCGGAGTGCGGGACGTCGTCGAAGCACAGCACGAAGTTGACGTCGGCCGGTAGGTCGGCGGCGCGGGCCTGATCCGGGGAGACGATCGCGCCGCGAGCACGCATCCAGTCGAGCTGGCGGGCGAAGGCCTCGTGCGGCACGGTGTGGAGTCGGTGGTAGGGGTTGGCGGGATCCACGTCGCCGATCCGGTGATAGTTGACGCCGATGATGACGGGCGCGGGCATGGTCGGCTCCTATGGGTGCAGCTGCCCGGCCGGGACCGGCCGGGCAGCGGGGCGGCTAGAGGGTGGCGCGGAGCCGTTCGTTACTGCGCACGACCTGGCTGAGCAGATCGGGGCTCGCACCGACCGCGCGCGCCGCGGCGATGATGGCGGTCATGTCCTTGGGAAGGCACTTGCCGCCGAATCCGGGGGTGTTGGCGAACACCGCTGTGTGGGACGGCTCGACGCGCGGGTCCAGCAGCCACCCTTCGCGCACGGTGTGCCAGTCGGCGCCGAAGGCCTCGGCGATCTCTCGGAACTCGTTGACGAACGTGACCTTGGTGGCGAAGAACGCGTTCTCCATGTACTTGATGACCTCGGCCTCGGCCGCGGTGCACTGGAAGTAGGCCTTCGTCGGTCCCAGGATGGGCACGAGCGCGTCGAGGAAGTAGCTGCGGATCGCCTGCTCGCCGCCGAGAATGACGAACGGCATGGTCAGCGGGTCGTCGCAGACCGGGTTGAAGTAGGTGCTCTCCCCGACGTACTCGGGGCTGAAGCAGATCTCCTTGCCCGTGGCTTCGGCCAGCTGCGCGGTGGTGCCGGGCGGGACGGTGGACTTCAGCATCACCCGCTGTGTGGGAACGCGCTTGACGGCGTCGAAGACGTGGGAGACGTCGCACTCCCCGCCCGGACCGGCCGGGGTGTTCACGCACACCACGGCGAAGTCGCATGCCTGCAGGGCCTGTTGCGGGTAGGCGTCGCCGTCCTTCTGGTCGTAGGTGACCAGGTCGGCGTGGCGCGCGAAGAGGGTGTGCATGGAGGCCCCCACGTGGCCCATGCCGATGATGCCAACCTTCATGTCAACCTCCGACGGCAGATGGGGCGAGGAACGCTTCGAGGCGGCAGGCCACCGCGATCGACGTCAGGTCGTGCGCGGCGGGCGTGCGGACGTCGTCGGCGGTGAAGCACGCACTGGTGTGCATGGGCGCGTAGGCGTAGCGGAGGGTGTCGACCTCCACGCCGCCAGCCGTGAGGCGGTGGGCCATGCGGGCCGCGTCCTCGGGGTCGCCGCAGAGGGCGACCAGGCCGTACCCGCCGTGCTCGACGACGTCGCTGCCGTGCGGGGCCTCGTGCCAGGCGATGCCGGTGCCGTCGAACACAGCGCGCGCGGCCACCCTCAGCTGTGCGTGGCGGGCGCGCAGTGCACCGGGCTCTTCCAGCTGGCCCAGGCACCAGGCCGCCCCGACACCGTTGATCTTGAAGTTGGTGCCGAGTCGGTCCCCGAAGGGGCCCGTGGGATCCACCCGTGTGCCGGAGAAGTGCGCAGCCTGGCCGAAGTTGCGCACCGCGAGGATCTTTTCGGCGAGTTCCGTGCTGCGGGTGAGGCAGGCGCCGCCCTCGCCGGCCTTGATCGGCTTGCGGCCGTGCAGGCTCAGGCAGATCACGTCGGCTGCGTCGGCCAGCGCCTGCGGCTCGAGCCGCAACAACGGCGCTTGCGCGGCGTCGACGATCACCGGGATTCCGCGCTGGCGGAGGTCGGCGAGCACCTGGGGGTCCTCGTCCCAGTAGCCCCACATCGGAACCGGGACCACGGCGGCGAGCGGTCCCGCCTTGGCCGCCTCGCTCAGGGACTGCGGGGCCAGGCCGAAGGAGCCGGGGCGGCAGTCGATGAACACCGGCTCTGCCCCGAGGGCCGTCACGGCCAGTCCGGTCATCGACGGGCCCAGGGCCGAGACAGCCACCCGGGCACTGGGGCGGACGCCCACCGCGTACAGGGCGCTGATCAGGGCTGCGGTGCCGCTGGAGACGCACAGCGTGTACGGGGCGCCGATGAGGGCGCCGAGCCGGGCTTCGAGAGCGCGGACAACGTCCGCGTTGCCGGTGCCTCCGTCGGCGATGGCGCCGTGGAGGTACTTCTCGGTTATGCCGTCCATCCCAGGCCCTCCGAGGTCAGCAGGGCGTCGAACGCCTCGTAGACGGGCAGCAGGTCCTCGAGACGGGCCAGGCGGTGTGGCGCCTCGCCGTTCAACAGGTCCCGGAAGGCGGCCAGTTCAGGCCCGTAGCCGGCATGGGTGTAGCCGTCCGAGCTGGGGGAGCGGCGCCACAGGACGCGCACGCCCGGGTATTCCGCGACCTGCGGGTCGTCTCCGCTGGGCCGCAGCTGGAGCTCGGACAGGTCCCGCAGGTGGAACATGTCGCCGCGCGAGGTGGTGACGTGGACGGAGTGGTAGAAGGCGGCAGCGCAGCTGCCGAACAGCACCTCCAGCCGCGTTCCCGCCTGGGGGTTTGTGGCGCTCATGGTGCACAGGCGCCCGCGGTCCACCGAGATCATCTGGCCGGTGGTGCCGGTGGTTCCCGGCATCAGTATCTGGGCCAGGTCGATGGCGTGGATGCCCTGCGCGGCGAAGAGGCTGGCTTCCAGGGACAGTTCCGGACTGAAGCTCGTCACCGGCTTGCGGGCGACGTGCTCGACCCGTACGCAGCTGACGGTGCCGTAGGTCCCGGATTCGAGGGCCTCGATGAGCTTGCGGATGCCCTCGGCCCAGCGGAAGTTCATGCCCACGCAGCAGACGGCGTCGGACTGCTGCGCCAGTTCGATCAAGGAGCGCAAGCCGCGTAGGTCCGGGGCCGGCGGCTTCTCCACGAAGGTCTGGAGCCCCGCCTTCAGGGCCCAGGCCGTGTGTGCGGCCTGCTCGGTGACGGGAAGCGCGATGAGGGCGGTGTCGAAGGTGCCGTTGTCGACCTGGTCGGCCGTCGCGTAGACCTGGGGGATCATCCATTGCGCGGCGAGCTGGCTGGCGCGCGGGGCGTCCCGGTCGACCAGGGCGGACAAGGGGATTCCGGCGGAGCAGGCAGCAGGCAGCAGCGTGTCGCCGCCATGACTGCCGACTCCTACGAGTAGTGATCGCATGACACTCCGTACGCGAGGATGTGCATGGGCATGACAGGGTGCGTGGGGTGTGAAGGAACGGTCACCCGGGCGCGGGCGGGCGTGTCTGGGGGCGCTCGTACCGCCCGGTGGGGTGCTCGGGTCTAGCTGTCGATGCCAGGGAGGAACAGCTGCTGCACGGTGGGCTCGGCTGCCTGTTCGCGAAGACCGAGCGGGTCCAGGGGGCGCTGGCGCCGGCGGGAGGTCCACCAGGATCCGACGGCATCGGCCTGGCGGCGGTAGGCGTCCACGCCGTAGGCGTGGCCGAGGCGTGCGATCTCCTCGTTCAAGATCACGGCGAAGCCCTCGATGGCGGCGACCTCGGCGGGCCTCAGCGGCCGGATGGTGCGATAGCCGGCCAGGAGGTCCGCGGCCCGCGACTGCCGGTAGTGGGCCCGGCCGTCGCGGTGCACGAAGAAGCCGGTCGCCAGGAGTTTGGCGAGATCGAAGACCGGAGGGGCGCACATGACCTTGTCGAAGTCGATGAAGCCGAACCCGCCGCCGCTGCTGCCGGCTACGACGTTGTCCCAGTGCATGTCCCCGTGGATGGGCTGGGGCCGCAGGGACGCCTGGTCCTGGGCCAACTGTGGCAGGATCCGGTCCCGCCACAGGTGCCGGGCCACGTACCAGGGCGGCAGGTCCTGGTCGGAGGCGGGGATCGGGCCGCGCTCGAAGGACAGGCGGCGGTCGGTGAAGTCGCCGGCGCCGGGTCGTGCCAGGTCGGTGTGCAGCCGGGCGAGGTCCTGGCCAAGCCCGTAGGGGTTGCTGCGGTCCGCGCCGCCCTTGCCGATCCACGTGCACACGTGCACGGTCCGCGGTCCGTCCGCGGTCGTGATCGTGCCGACCGCCAAGGTCCGAGGGGATTCGACGCTCGTGACACCGTCGACCAGTGCGGCAATCCTCCTGGTGAGCGCCTCCGGCTTCGGAGTCAGCCGCACGGCGACATCCGGCAGCGCTGGCGACGGCGAGACGCCTCGCCACACCGCGGCCATCGTGCCGCCGGCCACCGGTTCGAAGCCGTAGCCCGACGGCTGCCACGTCTGCCTCGCGCACGCCAGGGCGTCGCTCAGCAGCCGCTCGCTCTCCTCGGCCGACACAGCCGTTCATCCCTCCTACCGCCTACCGGGGCGTCTTGGCCGGGGCCTGCTGGCCGTGCCGAAGGTGTCCGTACAGGGCCGGCCAGAACGCCAGCCCTTCCATGGGCCAGGATGCCAGCACTCCGGCGGCCCGCCGACCACGGCCCATGGCGCGCTGCTGTTGCGTCGTGGCCACCAGGCCGGGGATCACCGGGTAGGCGGCCAATGCTGCCATCGCGGCAAGATCGGCCGCAGAGCTTCGCTTGTGAATCACCCGGTGCACTTCGGCCACAATCCCTGTGGCCACCGCCGCGGTACTCAGCCCCCACGCCACGGGAATGGCCAGGTGGCGGGCTTTGAGCAGGCGGACCTCGCTGGCCGGAAGTCGCAGCAGGTTCTGTTCACGGCACCACGCCACCGTGACGCCGAAGTTCAGCAGGCCCCGTAACCAGGCGGTCTGCTGCAGGACGAGGTCACGCCCCGTGCGGGGGACCTCGGCCACGTCGCGGTTGACCAGCAGACCGATCGGCTCCCGCGCCAGGCGGGCCACCCAGCCGAGCAGGAGCCCGTCGGCGTAGGCGTACCGCGGGAACCCGCCGATCATCTGGAGGAAGTCCGCGCGGATGAACTCTCCGTGTCCGAACGTCGAGAACGGTGAGGTCCGCGACCACAGCGAGTTGCCGCGGCGCCCTCGCTCGTTTCGGGCGACGTAGTGTGACAAAGTCCACCAGGTCTGGAGCACCGAATTGCCCGCCGCTACTGCACCGGCGCCTTCGCGGTCCGGGACGACGTAGTCGACCAGCTGCTGGAAGACACGCACCCCGGGATCGGCGCCGATCGCAGAGCGCAGCTCGTCGAAGGTGTCCAGGTGCGGCCGGGAGTCGGCGTTGTAGACGCCGATCCACAGCCCGTTCGCCTCGTCAGCGGACGCGAACCGATCCCGCGCCCACGCGACGGCCATGTCCAGTTGCGCGGCACGGTAGGGGCAGACCTCCTGGCAGTGCAGGAGCACCAGGTCCTCGTGGTCCTCGCCGCCGGCGGCGAGGACCTCCCGGAGCAGCGTGTGCGTGCTCGCCCCGCCGGATTCCGTTTCCTTGGCGGTCGTCACGAGCACCACCGCGTCGACGGTCTTCGCCCGCAGGGCATGGCGCCAGAACCGGACGGTGTCCTCGGCGAGTGCGGTCTCCTCGTACATCGGCACGACCGCTACCACCCGGGCGCCGCCCGAGAGAGCCGACCCCGTCCCGGAGCGCCCTCCGGGGCAGCCGGCACGCAGGCTACGGCGTACCTGACGCGACTCCAGCACCCTCCGCGTGACGAGGGAAGCCGCCAGCACGCCGACCATCCACGAGACTCGCGAAGAGCGCGCACGCGTATCCGATGCCATGAACAATCTCCTGACAGGTCAGCACTGCCACCACCCGGGAGGGGGAGTCAGTGATCCGGCGCCGCCGGTGGACGGCGTTGTGCCACATGAGATTCGCCGCGACCGCGACGCCGATGGCCGAGGGCGAGTCCTCCCGATACTGGCGGTGCCACCACAACAAGGCCCGGGCCCGCCCGCTGCGCCAGCACCGCAGCATGTACTGCCGAAAGTCAGTGGGATGATCATGGTGAATGGCCATGCCCGGGCTGAGCACCGCCCGCTGCCGCAGCAGCAGGCGCCGGCCGAGCTCCACGTCGCTGTAGGCGGGCAGCAGAGCGTCGAACCCCTTGCTGGCCAGGAGCGCCTCACGCCGGTAGGCGCAGTTCCCGCCGTTCACGTACGGGGCGCCGATCACGTCCGCGGCCGCGGAGCTGTCTGTGTACCAGGGGCCGAACGTTTCGTAGTAGTAGATGCCGTCCCGCAGCTGGCTGTACAGGTTCGACGGGTCGGTCCCGATCACCCGTCCGCCGAACGCCGCCTTCTCGGGATGTTCGCTGCTCATGCGCAGCAGCTCACCCAGCCAGGTCGATGCCGGCACGCAGTCGTCGTCAAGGAAGGCCAGCAGCTGGCCCTGGCTGGCGGCGATCCCCGTATTGCGGGCACGGGCGATGCCCTGCCGCTCGGGGAGGACGATGACACGGAGGTCTGGATCATGGTCGGTGAGCCAGCCGTAGCGCGGGCAGCCGTCGAGGACGAGGACGATCTCGTACAAGCATGCCGCCGCCGCGAACTGCTGCCGCACGGCCTGTACAAGACGTCGGCACCCGTTATCGCGGGCTGTCGCCACGATGACACTAATCAGGATCTCCGGCGGTTGGGACTGGTGCGTGGTCATGACACCAATCCCGTCGACTCCAGACAGTCCCGCAGCGCCTTGGCCGTGCTGAAGACGTGGCCGGTCATACCGAGACGGGCTCCGGCTGCCACCCAGCAGGCGGTGTCGTCGGCGTACAGCGCCCGCTCCAGAGCGAACCCCGCTAGCTGCGCGGCCTCACGAAAGCAACGTGGGTCCGGCTTGACCAGCCCCATCTCGGCCGAGCAGAGGACCCGATCCGCCAGGTCCGACAGTCCGTGAAATGCCAAGTCGTCGTGCAGCCGGGCGGTCGCGTTGGAGAGGAGCACGACACGGTTCCCGGCGCCCCTGCATTTCTTCAGCAGCGCCACCACTTCCGGGTCCAGCTCGCCGTGGTAGGCGAGCCACTCGTCGATTGCGGACTCTCCCACGAGGCCGGTCATGGCCTGCTTCCAGTCCTCGTGGGTCAACTCGCCGGCCATGGCCTGTCGGCCAGGAGGAGACTTCAAGGCAGCGGCCAGGAGCGACCCGCTGTCCAGACCGTGCCGCTCTTCGATCTGCTGTGCGACGCCGGTATCGAATCTGATGATCACGCCGCCCACGTCGCAGACGACGGTGTCCAAGGCACCCGGTTTCACGGAGTCGAGCCCTCCCTTCGGCCGGGCTGCCGCCCGGCACGCTCGGGTCATCGGTACGGGTGAACAGCCATTGGCGGTCCGTGGCCTGCCCTGACTGGGCGGCCTGTCCCGACTGAGCTGCTTACTGCCAGTAGGAGACCTCAGGAAACTGTGGCCTGGGTAGGGCGCGCGCTGTGGCGGTTTGGAGAGGCTCCGTGGCCCGTTGTGGCGCGCTGTGGCGCGCAGCGGAACAACCGACACGATTCCTCGTCGCGCGGGGAGTGGGCCGCTCACGGTGTACGTCGGCCGGCCAGTTGGGGCTGTCGCGGGAGCGGCGTCTGAAGGAGCGCCAATCGCCGTCGGGACCCGGTGCCGGGCTCAGCGTGTACCGGAGGTGGTCTCGCCGAGGAGGACCTGCCGAAGATGAGGGTCGTCGAGCGAACCGACCCGCATGTGACAGGGGAACACCGAGCCTTCCGTGTGCGGCACCCCTATGACGCACAGGCCTGCAGCCAGGGCTGCTGCAGCGCCCGTGGCAGAGTCTTCAAGTGCCCACGTATCCGCCGGATCTGAGGCGAGAGCCGCGCAAGCGGCCAGGTAAATGTCCGGCTGCGGCTTGGGCGCGGCGACCATGTCGCCTCCGACGATGACGACGCCCGAGAGGTCGAAGAACCTGCGAAGATTAGCCTCGACGACGTCGGTCGGCGCGTTGGACGCCACGGCAACGGGACGGGTGCCGGCCAACTCGGCAACCAGCTCGGTGGCCCCCGGCATGGGCGCGATGACCCTGTCTACGTGGCTGCGCATCAGGTCGAGGGCCTGAGCGGCCAGAGCCGAGGACGGGGCGGGCTGACGTAGCCGTTCAGCCAGGAATAGTCCGACCGCGGTGAGGTCAAGGCCCCTCAGACGGTTCCTGTCGGCTTCGTCGATCGCGGCACCATGCTGAGCAAAGATCGCATCGTAAGCGAGATCCCAGGCCACCTCGGTTGTGATCAGCAAGCCGTCACAATCGAAGACGACGGCGGCCCCTGGCCCGGGTGTGGTCCGCTGAGCGGCGTGCTTTATCAACTATGTCCCTGCTTCCCATGCCATCAAACGGATGGAACACCGGACGGAATTGCGGCCGTATCCGCAAACAGTGAATGCTGACAGGCGCGTTCTCGGTCACCGAACCGGGGTGCTTTCCAGCGTGTTCCGCAAGCCGTGCACCCGTTCCAGGAATTCTCTGACGCTCGTCCGGGCCGGATGGCGACGGCGCAATTCGCGGCCAAGGTACTCGGCCCGACCGACGATGGCATGGACAAGACGCTCGCCGCCGAGCGCGGACAGACCGACCCGTACAGCCTCGTCCGGCTCTCCCAGAGCTGTCTGCGCCAGCGCGAGGTCGAGTTCGGCCACCGCCAGGCGCGTGGGCGCGACTGCGGGCGCCTCCAGCGAGCGGTAGTGGCTTATGGAGTCCAAAGCTGCGGACTGCGCTTCGCGGGGGCGGTCCAGCCAGAGATATGACGAGGCACTGAAGGAGCCGATTTGGGCCTTATCGGCTCTGAAGAGACCGCTCCAACACGCTGTGAGATTTGAGCAGAGAGCCTCGGTGCGTCGGGCAGCATCGGCGAAGCCTTCAGCGTTCCCTAAGCAGGCCTGCGCACGGGCCACCTGCGCGGTGAGGCGGATGGAGGCGTCACCCGAACGTGGGGCCACGGCCAGCCCGCGAGTCGCCGCGGTCAGCGCGTCCAGAGGCCGGTTGCCGTACAACGCGTCGGTGGCGAGAACGTCCTCGGCCCACGCGATCACCTCAGGAGCATCGGCCTGTTGTCCGTGCGCGGTAGCGTCCACCGCCCATGCCTCCACGGCCTGCTGGTGGCCCCCGTCGTGAGACAGCCAGGCGAGGATGACGGACAGCATTCCCGCACACCGGGCGATCTCACGGCCCTCCCGGAGGGTGTGCCGCCGATGATGCAGTAATGCGTGGGCGTGCTGACGGTGTCCCATCGCCTCATCCCACAGCTCCTCCGGCCTACGAGTCGGGTAGGCGATGGCCAACTCGTCGATGCCCGACTCAAGCTCGTCGATCTCCAAGGGCGACAGGTCCGTGGAGACGACGCTTCGTGAGAAGGCAGTCGCCACATCGACGACTCCGAGGTGCTCGGCTCCAGGCTGCGGGCCGTGTGAGAGCCCTAGGTCGGCCAAGGTCACGGTGCAGCCGGACAGGCGCGAAAGTGTCTGCGCGAGATAGTCCGGCATCGGATGCTGCGGCGTCTGTCCGTCGTTGACCCAGTGGCCTATGCGTGTCCGATCCGGCCGGAGGTCGGAACGCCCATTCAACTCCGCAGTCATCCATAATTCGCGTGCTAATGCGGCGTAACTCAAGCCGGTTCGGTGAATCCACCACCACAATCTTTCATTTCGACGAACAGACGTCGAGCGCTCACTCATAGCGTTCCAGAATCGCGCAGTTGGCCACAGCGAGTCCTCCCGAGAGGGTGAGACCTTGCCGAAAAATAGACAGCTATCTGAATTTAAACCGTTCGCTCCGGATACGCCCGTGACTCGCCGACCGCCCAGACTCGCCAATCAATGTGGTGGCTCGAGCGTCGCGGACCACCAACGGGACGTCATGGCCGGTCCATGCGCTCGCCGTAGATCCTCCCGACCAATAGGCGCTCGAACGGTGAGTCGAGCCCGCTTAACTCGAAAGGCCGGCAGCCTGACGTTCACCGCACAACAGGTAATGGGCGGCGGCCGCGGTGACGATCGCGACCATGACCGCCGCCTGGCACCATTGAGCTCCCGCCGGGCAGGATGAGGTAAGGGTGAGGAACACTCACTCACGATCGAGTTCAACTCCATGAGGGGGAACAGGCGTTGGAGAGCAAGCGCGGAGTGTTTGCCGCGGAACTCACGCGTTGGCGCACCGATCGCGGGCTGTCCAAGAAGGCGTTGGCGGACCGGCTCAACGTCGACCGCTCGTACATCAGCCATCTTGAGGCCGGCCGCGAGCGCGGCAGTCCCGCCCTCGCCCGCCGGGCAGACACGGAACTTGACGCCGGCGGCGCCCTGTGGACGGCATGGCAGGGCACCGACTCCTCGCCGTCGGCGGCCGAACAGAGCGACTCCACAGCCAGCACGGGCCTGCTGGTCCTGGAGGACGATGCGGCACTGGACCTCGACGGCAGCACCTTCCACCTGCGGATGCGCCGGCTGCTGCGCAACGACGGCACCGAACCCGTCACGCGCTACCTCGTACGCATCGCCGTGGACCGCTACCCCGCCGAACCGGACCGCTCCAACGCCCTGTACCGCAGCAACCCTCTGACCTGGGACGAACTCGGCTTCCAGGCCAACTGTGGCGACGAGCCCATGGAGTGGACCGTCAAACACGACCGGGACGCCGTCAAGGAACTCTGGTTGACATTCCAGAGCCCATCCCGCCGCTTCCCCCTCTACCCGGGGCAGGAAGCGGAGATCACCTACGCCTACAACGTGAGTGCCGACAAATGGGGCCCTTGGTTCCAACGAGCCGTCCGGCTGCCGACGCGTCGCCTCACCGTGGAACTCGCCTTCCCCTCCGCAACCGAGCCGGTTGTCTGGGGAACCGAGACGTCCATGAGCGCGGACCTCGCGCCACTGCGCACCCAGCCACAACGCACCATGAGAGAAGACCGGACCGTCTTCAGCTGGGCGACGATGGATCCACCCCTGCATGCCCGGTACCGCATGGAGTGGCGCCTCAAGGCGGCACCCGACACGAAAGAGAACGCCTCTGTGAGCACTGTCTCCACGAGCCAGGCCATGGCGAACGCTGGCATCGTCCAGGAAGGCGCTCCCGTCCTCATCACCCCAGCGCGCCCGTTCGACCTGCCGGCCGAAGCAGAGGACGCCGAGCGCATCGTCGGTGAACTCCTTGATGCCATCGACCGAGTCCGGGAACTTCACACCTTCGGCAAGGGGATGGGAATCGCGGCCCCCCAGCTCGGCCTCGACCGCTCCGCCGCCGTGGTCATCCCCCCGGGTCTGGCCGCCAAGCCGCTCGTGTTGCTGAATGCCACGATCGAGGAGAGCTCCGTCGACCAGGACGTGCAGTTCGAGGGCTGCCTCAGCTTCTTTGACGTCCGCGGCCGCGTTCCCCGGGCGCTCAGCATCGTTGTCGCGCACGACGACCTTGACGGCAGCACCCGGCTGTCCCGCTTCACCCACGGCATGGCCCGCCTCGTCGCCCACGAACTCGACCACCTCTGCGGCGTCCTCTACCGAGAGCGCATGCGCCCCGGTGTCCTGCCGATCCCCGTCGAGGAGTACCGAGGCACCGGCCAGCAGTGGCAGTACGGCTGAGCCGAGACCCGCTGCCGCATGGTGGCCATCTCCGTAAGCCACCGCCGCGCCAGCGACTGGCGAGAGCATTGGCGAGTGTCGTCTTCCCACGCCGTACGCACCACTGATCCACACGATCATCCGTGTCGCCCTCTCCTTAGGCCTTCTGCGGATCGGCTTGAACGGAGGACAGGTGCAGGCTGGTCGGCCCGGTGTCGGACGAAGCGCGGTCGACGCCGTAGCCGCAGATCACGTTGATGCTGAGCGCCGCGGCGGCGACGGTGCCGAGCGCGTCTTTGCCGAGCGCGATGCGGCGCACTGCGTCGACCCGCCACCCGTACGGAAGCGTCGCGAGCCGCTCACCGGTGGTCGCCCCGAGTCTCTTGTCCTCCCCTCGGTCCCACTCGGCCGTCCAGTCGTCTGCGGCGGGCGGCTAGTCCCTCGGGGCTGTGGCGGGCGGCCCAGGCCGCGGCTTCGTCGAGCGGCATCCGGGCCTGACAGTGATGCTCACGTTGGCCGCCCAACACCACGACGAAGCCCTCGTCATCTACGTCACTGGCCACGGCCTGGTCGGGGCAGGATCGGAGCACTTCCTGCGCCTGCTCCTGGCGACGTGTCACGGTCTTGGCCATGTCGCGCTCGGAGCCCAACTCATCGGCCAGCAGCACTCCCGCTGCTGCCTTGACCGGCGGCCATACGCGACCACCAGAGCTTCGAGGCACGTGCCGCCCCGCTGCCACGACGACATGACCCAGTCACGAGAAATCATCACTTCGGCTTGGCAACAATCTTCCTCGATGCCCGTTACCGCGACCCGGTACCCGTTGCACCTGGCGGCAATAGGTCTCTGCGTCCCATCGGCGTCGCCCCGTGTGTGATCTCGATTCGTACGCGGCGATCTGGCTGTCGTTCGACGCTCACTTGCACCGTCGGGTGTGTGGCGTGGTCGGCCTGGGCCAGGAGCACGGACAGGCTTTTGTGGCAGTCGTTGTCTGCGTCGTCGATTTCCCAGACCGACAGGACGCTGGAGATGAAGTCCTGGGCGAGGGCTGCTGTATGCGGTGTGTGGGGCAGGAGCGCTGTGTAGCGATTGGGTCTGGTCATAGCCGGGTTGTCGGGCAGCATGGGGCGGGCGTTGCTCCCTGTGCGCTAGGTGGTTTTGGGTGAAGGGCACAAGAAGGCCAGTTGTCTTTCGGCCGTGGGCTCTGTGAGGTGTGCGGTGGATTCGTCCGCTGCCATGTCTCCTCTTCTCTTCGGCTATATGGTCAGGAAGCAGGTGTCCCACCCGGACGCGGATGGCGTTCCGGTGTGGAAGGCGTTCAGGGTGAGGGCGGTGCCTGCGGCACCTCCGAGGAGCCCGATGTCGCCGCCGCTAGGAGGGTTGATCAGGGAGTCCGCGAGGGTGCCCGGCGCGGTGTCGGTGATCGGGAGCAGGAGCCGGGGCAGGCATTCGGTGAGGCCGGGCGTGAGGGTGTCTGCGGCGCTGAGTTGCGTGTGTGCCAGACCTCCGAAGCCGTGGCGCAGGGAGACATCCACGGTCGCGTCGAGTTGGCCGGGGTCGGTCATGGCGCGCAGAAGGGCGAATCCGGCGGTGCCGTAGCACCCGGACGGCCGGGAAGGGCCGGGGCCGGTCGTGCCGGAGCGTAGCTGCTCGCGGTGATCCAGTACGGCCACCACGGGCTGGCGGGTCCGTTCTGCTGCCAGTGGTCGAGCCAGGCCAGGTTGCGGGTGATCGCGTCGAGGTGGCCGCCGATGCCGTGGACGACGCCGTTGTTGGCGTGCCCTTCCGGATACTCCGGGGAGGTCGTGCCGACGGGGGCGAGGTGGCTCCACCAGCCGGGCAGAAGTTCCCCGTCGTGCTTGACTGGCTCGGTTAGCTGGACCAGGTAGGTCAGAATTTCGCGGAGGACGTCGGTGTGGACGTCGTGGTGCAATAGGAGCCCGCTCATCCCGCTAAGGCCGCGTATCGCGTCGAACTCGGCCAGTGCGGGCATCTCGCCGCGGTCCATGCGTGCGTGGGCGTCCACGAGCAGGCCTCGGATCGCTGTCGTGACGTACCGGTCGAGGGCGTCCAGGGCGCGGGCGTATCGGCCGGGGGCGGTCGGCGGCGGCGTGCAGGGCGAAAGCGAGTGCCGTACCAGGTGTTGAAGTCGCGGCGGGCCGCGTCCGCGTCGTCGGAGGTGTGCACCAGGTTGTGCACGAGACGCTTCTGCTCGAGCGCCGCCTTGAGGCTGTCGTTGCCGAGATCGCCGCGGTGGTGCCGGCGGCGGCGCGGGGGGCGAAGTGCTCGATGAGCTGCCGCAGCCGGCCGTGAATGCCCGGCTCGCCGTACGGGAGGGCGACGGTGACCTCCTTGCCCGCATACGCGTCGTCCAGGCACGCGGGGATGTCCCGGTCGGGGAACCAGTCGGCCAACACCAAGAGGTCCCAGTAGTGCACGTGGGCCTGCCACGGTTGCACGGTCACGTCAATCCTGTTGGCGATTGTGGCGCCGGCGGCCGCGATCCGGTCCAGCACCGAGTCGACCAGGCCCGGCGTGACGGCGTCGGGCATGCACAGGACGACCGAGCAGCGGTCGAAGTCGCTGATCTGCAGGCGGCGCCCCGGCCCGTACCAGGTGCCGTACTCGCGGCGAGCCCCTTCGGGGTCGTCGGAGGTATGCACCAGGTTCCGCACGAGCCGGTTCTCCTCGCGGGCGACGGCGAGGCTGTCATCGCCCAGGTCGCCGCGGATCGCCCCAGGCACGGCGCGGGTGGGGTCGGTGTGGCCGATGAGCTGACGCAGCCGGGCGTGGATGCCCGGCGCACCGTGCGCCAGGGCCAGCGTGACGGGTTTCCCGGCGTAGGCGGCGTCGATGTACGCAGGGAGGTCGCGCACCTCGCGGCGCCCGGTGTCGGCGAGCATGTCCCGGTCGGCGACGTGGGCTTGCCACGGCTGGGCGATGACATCCATGCGGTCTGTGACGGTGAAGCCCGCGAAGGAGATCATCTCCAGGATGCGTGAGGCCAGCCCGCGCGTCACGGCGTCGGGCTTGCACAGAATGACGGCCCACCGGTCGAAGTCGACGCCTTCCACCACGGCGCCGCTCATGGGCTTGCCCGCGCTCACTGCGTACCCTCGTCGACTGCTGCGGCGCAGGCCGGCCACTTGCGGACAATCAGCCAGCGCAGGCCCGGGTTTAGGGCCTGCAGGAGCGTCGGGTCGACGGCCGCGACCTGGTCGTGCTGGATCTGCCGGTACAGCTCGAACAGCATCACGACCTGCTGCCAGTAAGGATGCAGGCCGAGACGGTTCTGGATGTGCGAGGCGGTGTAGCGCAGCTCGTTGGTGCGCAGCGCCTCTTCGTGGACCAGGAGGCTTTCGAGCGTCGCCGCGGTGGCGTCCTCGGGCATCGCCGGGAAGGCGAAGCTGACCGCGGGGCCGGCGGCGGCCTCCTCTAGGACTCGACGGACGTGGTCGGCGTTGTGGTCGTTGACGTGGGCGGAGCCGATCGTGTGGGTGTAGGTGCCCAGACGCAGGCCGAGTCGGATGGCCGCATACTCCTGGACCATCGTGAAGGAGAACACGTCGGACAGCAGGCCGCAGTCGAGATCGTTCGCCCGCATGTTGCAGAGCATGTGCAGGTGACCGTCGCGCGGCAGCAGGTGCAGGCCGGCCAGGCAGGCGACGTCCGGGTTGGCTCGGTCGGCGAGCTCGGACGCCGAGAACACGGGCAGGTAGCCGCGCTTGCTGTCCGGCTCGTTCAGCAGCAGCTCGGCGACGAGGTCAAAGGGAGACTGATCCCTGTCGGCCGGGTGGAAGAGGGTGTAGCCGTACGCGGATCCGCCGAGGTGGACGCCGTCCGCGCTGCTCGCGCGCATGGACGGCGCGTAGTAGCCGATCATCTCCAGGTCCCGGCGCCCCGCGAGGTACCAGAGTGCTTCGGCGAACTGGAAGACCGGGTTGGTCTTGCGCTGAGCCAGGTACGGCAGCCGCTGCCGGGGGTCGGGCAGACGGAAACTGACGCCGAGTACCTCGCGGGCGGCGTTGCCGCGCGCGTCGATCTGGTGCTCGGGTTCCTTCGTGGCGAGCTGCAGTAAGGCGACGTACGCGCCTTCCACGCTGGGAAAGGCCGGTGCGGTGAGCAAGACACCCTCCTGATCGGGGGACGGTGGGACGGTGGGTGGTTGGAGCGCCGACGGTCCGGGCCGTGAGGGCACCGGACTGCCGACGGGTCTCATGCGGCGACCGTGTCCGCAGGGGCGACGGCGACGTACTCGTCCGCCAGAACGCGGTTGAACGCCCGATCGATACGGTCCTTGGCCTCGGACTCCCGGAACGCGCCGAACTGGCGCCAGTACGTGCGGCCCAGCTCGCGTTCCATCAGCCACCGGGCCTGAACGCGCAACGTGTGCCGGTCCAGCAGCCCGGTGCGGAACTTGGCGGACAGCAGGGAGACTTGCCGGTTGCAGTGCACCAGCAATGCGTAGTCCTCGGACGATAGCTTCTCGCCCGGTGGCGCCCAGGCCGCCCGCAGCGTCTCGTCCGCCGCGACCTCTGACAGCCACGCCTGGTGCATCTCTGCAGCGTGCAACGTCAGTTTCCGCTGGTGGTAACGCTCGGCCTGCAGGATCCGCACAACCCCGATCCCGACCGCCGCGGCGACGAGAACGGCGCACGAAGCCTTTGAAGCTGTGGGCAAGGCACTCTCCTGATCTGGAAGGGGGCGGGGGTGTGTAGGCCGACGGTCCGGGCTACGGGGGGAGGCGCCGGACCGCCGGCGGTCTATGCCGTGAGCGCCAGGAGCTCGTCCAGGTTCACGGGCGTGCAGCCGTGCAGGGAGACCACGTCGAGGTGGGCCACCGTCCACAGCAGCTTGAGAGACGTGTACGGCAGGAAGGTCAGTCCTCCGCGCCTGGCGGACGGGCGGGGCGCGAGGGTTACCGGGTCGTGCAGCATCCCGGCAATGCCCCATGGCTCCGGGCGTTCCACGCGGGCGGCGACAGCACCTTCGCGCAGGTGCGGGCAGTCCCGCAGGGCCTCCGCGGCACAGTCCTCATGGATGGGCGGGGAAGAGGTCTGTTCGCCTTCGGTGATGGGCCTGCCTTCCCGTTCGGCCAGGAGGTAGAGGTGGGTCCCGTCCGCGCGGCCGTAGGTCGTTGTTCCGCAGACCTGGCAGAGCTGGCGGTCCATGGCCTGGCGCTGGCGCTGCGAGTTGACCCCGGCGAGGATCGGCGTGCCGACGCCTCGCACGGCACCCATCCGCAGCCACAGAATGTCGGCGTGTCGGTCGTACAGTCGGTGCTCGTCGACGTAGGCTATGCCGCCGCCCCTGTTGAGCGGGCGTCTCTCGAGCCGGGGCTGTTCCCGGATCTCACTGGTCCATGGCGCGATGTACGGCACCCGTATGCCTCTCCAGGTGAACTGGGTCGGGACGGCGGAGCTCATGCGTTCACGCCCGTAGGAACAGGCCGGTGCGGGGCGATAACGCGGCCGTTCGGCAGGACCTCGCCGGTGTCGTCGAAACGGACGACACCGTTGCACAGCAGCGCCCACCCCTGTTCGTCGTGGCGGGCCACTATGGCGGCCGCATCACGATCAGCCGCGTGCGCGGTGGGACAGGGGTGTTGGTGCCGACACATGGACGTCTTCCTTCCGGGTGTGCAGGACAGGACTGGGGGGGGGGCCTCTTCGGTCGACTTACGGAGCCGTGGGGGAACGGTTGGCGCCAGCCGAAGAGGGAGTGTGGTGGCGGCCGGGGCTGTGCTACGTCAGGCCGTAGAAGGCCAAGCGCGCGGTTTCGTCTTGCCATGTGGTGGGTGGGCGGTCACCCCACTCGACGACGTACGACTTGCGGGGCGTCTCATGCCAGGTGATGCGCAGGTCGGGGAACCCGCAGAGGGGCGCCAGGATGTCCCAGACAGCGAGCGCGATGGCAAGGTTGTCAACGCCGAACCATCCGCCGCGCCGGGTTCGGCCCGCCGGCACGGCGAGGAGCGGTATGCGGAACACGCGGATGGCGATGCTGGCCGAAAGCAGCTCGGCGTCGACGCGGGCCCGGAAGTAGTCGTAGTCATAGGCCTCGGCCGGCGGCATCACGGTGATAGTCGGCTCCGTCACCGTTGTCACGAGGGACACGTGGCCGCCTCCGCCTCGTCGTCGGGCAGGAGGATTTCCAGCAGGTCCTCGGCGGCGGAAGCCAGGCGTCGGAGGTACCCAAGCGAAGCTCCGGCGATGTCGGACACTGGCTGAGCCCTGACCTGTCGCGCTCGGGAGATGAGCCGTTCTCGCTCGCGGTGGTCGTTACCGGACTGCTCCCTTTCGACCGCGTCGAGCAAGATGGCGAGGTGGCCAGGCGAGGTGGCAGAGCCCCGGAAACGTTCGATGAGGGCCGGGATCGTCTCCTCGTCGAGGGTGGAGCCGTCCCCGACGACGGTCGCGACGTCGTCGAACGCTCGGTCGATGGGGAGGCCTGCGCGGAGCAGCGCGGCAATGCGCTGTAGGACCTCCTCTCGCTGCGTCCAGGACGGTCGGCGCCAGCTCGTGCCAGGTTCGCGGATGGCGATGCACTCTGTGGTTGTCGCGGCAGGCGGCATGAGGACAGTTCCTTCGAGGGGCGGGGAAGTGGTCATCGCGCTACCGCCGAAGCGAGTGGGGAGATCCTGGCGTGCGCGATGAAACTGAAGTGGTCGGAGAGCCAGCGCAAGGTCTGTTCGTACGGCTCATCCGCGGCCGACACTGCGGACCGGCCGTCGGTCACGACGCCCTGGGCGAAGCCTCCGCGGAGCTGGCCGAGGACCTTCGGCCACTCCTCGCGTGTCCACGGCTGCGTGTCCGTGGTGGCGTCGACGAAGCGACCGACCACGCGCCACCCACGGTCGTGTGCGTATGTCTCCGCAGCGGCGAGGGCGCGGGCCGGTTCGTCCACCGCCGTGTTGGCGTACAGGAGGACCTTGTAGGGAGCCTCCGGGAGCGCGATGGCGGCGTCGAGCGTCGAGCGGCAGAGCTGAACGAGGCGCGTCTGTCGGTTCGCCGGGGTCTGCGGCGGTTTGGTGAAGTCCCACCAGGAGTCGTTGAGGCGGCTGTCTGCGAGGGCCGGCCAGTGGGGGGAGGGGATGTCGTCCAGGAAGGCGGTAATCCGCTCGGCGAGAGTTTGGGTGGGGGCAGTCATCTGCGTTGCCTCCCGGCCTCCGGCTCGCTGATGGAGGCGAAGAGCTGCCCGCGACGACTCCGCTGCAGGGGGAGGCAATGCAGAGGCGGAGCCTCCGGGAACCCGGGGGCCGCAGCCGCATCGGCCAAGGCAAGACGCCGGAAGCGGTCGCTGGCCGTACGGCGCGGGCCGGTCATGACGCGGCCTCCGCCGCCGGGGCCGGGTCGGCCACGCGGCGCGGATAGAGGATCGCGCCGATCTCCTCGTAAAAGGCTTCCATCTGATCGGCGGTGAGGACGAGCTCCAGGTCTTCGACTCGCTGCGTTCCCCGCATCAGGCTGAGCGGGACGGCGATTCGGCCGGCCTGGGTGTGGTGGAGCGGAGTGCCCTCCGCGCGCTCTACCCGCAGGGCGGGTAAGGACGCGGCGGGGGCCTCATCCGCGGGGTGACCTTTCGTCATGGCTCAACAACTTAGGGCCATTTACCCAGCTCAACCCTGAATCCAATTCAGGGCTGACTGGGGTTCAGGGTCGGAACGGCTTGTTCAGGGTCAGGCCGCGATGCCCATGTGGGTGGCCACTTTGCGTAGGTCGTCGCGGAACAGGGGGCGCTCCCGCTTGAGCAGGTCGGTCACGGCCTCCCTGACCAGCGGCGAGAAGACGATCTCCTCGGGCGACTGCTCCATCAGCTTGGTGAGCACGTGCACGGTGGCGTAGTCGTCACGCTGGATGCGGTTGCAGTTCATGACCTCGATCAGGTATCGCGTACGACGCTCCAACGGCAGCTCGGGATTGATCTCCACCGTGTCCGCCAAGCGCAGAGCCTCGCTCGCGTTGCCCTCTTCAGCGGTCAAGTGCACCTCGTGCATGGCCACGTTGGTGGGGCCGAAGCAGGTATGCCAGTCGTTGCGGTCCGAGCCGACGCGTTCGGCTGCGGAATTCGCCCCCCGGTAGAGATCCCAGGCGGCAGGCCCCTTTGTGGCACGCACCGCGGCGACGGCTGCCTGCAGATGCAGTGCCCCGTACGCGGACCAGTGCGCTGTGTGCGAGTCGTCGTTGGGGGCGCAGTTGGCGATCGTCGCCCGCGCGAGTTCGACGCTGTCGTGGACTTCGCCGGCGGAGGTGAGGACGCAGGACAGGTTCCAGGCGGCGGCCGCGATGAGGGCGGGGTCGCCGGAGTTGTCGGCGAGCGACAGGCCTCGGTCGGCGGCGATGCGGGCGAGGATTGGTTCCCCCACGCGGCGAAGCCAAATCTGATGGAGCCCGTACAGGCTGACGAGCTGGCGCAGCGCCACGTGCTCGTCGGGACCTGATGCGTCACGCAGGGCCGCATGCCCCTGACGGAGGAGTACGGGGAGGCGGGCTCCCACGTCTTGGTACCGGCCCTTGGACTGGGTCTCGTACACCTTCCACGCGTCGGAGACATCCTTCTTGAAGTCGTCGACGGCGACTGAACCGACAGCGGTGGGCAGCAGCGACGAGGGCATCGACAGTGCACTGCGGATCTCGGGGACGTGCTCGTGCTCCGTGTCCAGGCCGGTACCAACCCCGGACAGGAACCCGCCCGTGAGGTCTTCGAGGGAGCAGCGCAGGACCCTTGCCAGGTCGAAGAGCAGGGACAGCTTGTCGATCGGGATTTGCTCGTGCTCTACCTTGTAGACCCAGTTCTCCGAACGACCGATCAGCTCACCCAGACCCTTTTGGGCCAGTCCGCGCCGCTCACGGTAGTACTTGACCCGTTGGCCGATAGTGAACAAATCCCGTGCATTTAACATCATTTAGCCTGTTCTCCGCAGGGGTAGGGCGCTCGAAACCAGCGTAGGCCGGTTGACCCTCCAGAGGGGGGATACTGGTTGTCTCTCCCCCTGCGGGAGGGCCCTCAAAGGTCTTCTGCTGGAATCGGCGGGGGACCGCCCTTACGACGCGCGTCTCGCAAGGAGCCCCTCTTGTCCTCCTCCTACCGCGGCCTGATCCTCGACTTCGGCGGAGTCCTCACCACACGTATGCGGCTGAACGGCCAGGCCTTCGAACGGTCTGAGGGGCTTGAGCCTGGCGCCTACTTCCACGCCCTTAACGAGAACCCCGAAGGCGTGGCCGTGTACTCGAAGCTGGAAGTCGGCGAGGCCACACAGGAGGACTGGAACCAGGTGATCGGCGGCATCCTCGGTGTCGACCCCACCGACCTGATGCGCAGGGCGCTGGCCAACCTCCGCCCTGAGCCGGCCATCGTGGCGGCTGCGGACCGCGCTCGCGCTGCCGGGATCAAGGTGGCGATGCTCTCCAACAGCTTCGGCCTGGAGCCCTACAACCCGTACGAGGCGCTGGGGATGTGGGAGGACGCGTTCGACGCGGTGATCCTGTCCGAGCGGGAAGGTGTCCGGAAACCGTCAGCGTTCATCTACCAGCGGGCGCTCGATGCGCTGGGGCTGGAGGGGCCGGAGTGTGTGTTCGTCGATGACCACGCCGAGAATTTGCCGCCGGCCGAAGCGCTGGGAATCCGGACCATCCACCACACGACGGACCCCGAAGGGACGGCCGCGCAGCTCGACGCGCTGCTGGAGCGCGCGGCGGCCGCCTGATCTACGACAGCCGCAGGGAGCGCAGCCGCTCGGCGATGCCGTACGAGTCGAGGCGCAGCGCGCGGATGTCGGCGATCAGCTCGCGCCACACTTCGAACTTCGTGTTCACCTGCTCGTCGTGCATGGACAGGTAGGCGAGAGCCACGGTGTACCCGTACAGCTCGTTGCGGGTCGGCAGCGGCCGCAGCATCACGCACTCCTCCAGCATCACCGCCGCCCGCCAGAACGCGTCAGGGCGGTGCTGGTCGTGTCGGGGCGGGTCGACCTTGTGGCGGGCCGCCAAGCCGACGAACACGGAGTAGTCGTTGACCGCGAGGTCATCCAGCAGTTCTTCTTGACGCTCCAGGAACCACCGGTAGTCGACGTAGTACTCGGCAGGCACAGGTCAGGCCGCCCGGGGGGTGTGCGCGACCTGCGCGGGACCGCCGTACTCGGCGTCGAACGCGGCGACGGTCTCCGGGTCGGAGATCACCCGGCGGAATGCTTCGGCGCCCTTGGCCAGCGCGCGCTCGCGCTGCTTCTCCTCGGCTACCCGGGTGAGGTAGGTCTCCAGGGGGAGCCCAGCGTCGTCCGCCAGAGCCTGCAGTGTGGCCACAGTGGTGTCGTCGATCTCGATGCCAGCCATGCATCGAGTATGCCGCCTGAGACCGCACTAGGGCCAGCGACCTGAAAATATGGCGCTGACCTGCGCGTTTATGGTTTATCCAACGCGGCCTGGTCCTCGAAAGCGCCCCAGAGCGGCACGGCGTCCAGTGGGTCGTCCTTGCTGGTGTCGATGGTGCCGTCGGGCCGGTTGTATACGTCGTCGGCGAGGGTGGAGTCCGCGGTCCAGGCGCCGGCGGTGTGCGGTCGGCGAGCGGGACCAGGGCCTCGGCCATGTCGGTGTTCGGGCCCGCGCGCAAGCTGTGGGAGGTGACCTTGAGGCCATTGATCAGCGCGACGCCGACGATCTCGGCGCGGGCCTTGACCATCTCGTTGACGGCCGGGCCGGTGAGGAAGAGGCCCCGCACGGTCGCGTTCTTCCTCTGCTTCAGGTTGCCGGTGGTGGCCAGGGCCCGGAAGAGCGGCTTGGCTGGCAGGTAGCGGACTCGCCGTCGACGGGATTCTGGCCGTGCTCGGTGGGCTCGCGCAGCTCGCGAAGATCAGCGAGCCAGGCCCGGACGCGGGCAACGATCTGCAGGTCGGCCCGGTCGCGGATGAAGCGCCACCGGCCCTTTCCCTTGCGCCTGGTCTTGCTCTTCGCGGTCCACACCCATACGCCGTCGGTGTCCACGCGGATCTGCTTGATCAGCAGGTTCGTGACCTCGATG
Organism: Streptomyces malachitofuscus; assembly: GCF_055571035.1. Classification (NCBI taxonomy): domain Bacteria; kingdom Bacillati; phylum Actinomycetota; class Actinomycetes; order Kitasatosporales; family Streptomycetaceae; genus Streptomyces; species Streptomyces malachitofuscus. Next base: position 43,484 of record NZ_JBVIGA010000041.1, read on the forward strand.
TAGCGGTAGAGCATCCCGTATTGCAGGACGAGCGTGGCGGCGTCGCGGCGCCCGATCCGGGTGCTCTCGTCGATCTTGGCGGCATCTTGACCAGGTACTTCAAGGTGAGGCCGGCGGACTGCTCCTTCTCTCCTCCGGCCGGGATGAAGTCCTCCAGGGGGTAGTCCTCGATCATCTCGCGGACGAGGGAGACGTGTGGCCGGTCTCTTCGCGTACCAGGAGACGATCCGGGAGCAGCAGGCGAGCAGACTCTCTGGGCTGTACTTGCTGCCGTCCGGCTTCCCCGTCTCCATGAGGTAGCCGAAGTAGGTGGCGACGTTCGCCGTGGTGATTGTGGGCTGGGCGATCCGTCCTTCCTTCACGCACCACTGCTCGAAGCGTGTGCGCGTGGAGTCGCGGTTGACCCGGGTGTTGCGGGCGCCACGTTCGGCGATCCGCTTCTTCACGCGTGGCGGGACGGTGAAAAGTCCTTCTCGGTGAAAGGCGGTTCCTCGTCGGCGCGCGGAGGTGCCTCCCCCCCTGCGAGAATCGTGTGCCGGGTGATGCGGTAGGCGACCGGGGTGCTGGCCGGGGCCGCGGGCAGGAGCCGTTCGCCGTCGTCGACGATCTCGGCGTCGTAGATGACGTCGTCCGGGTCGGTCGCTTCCGTCGCTGTCGTCACGCCCGCCTGCTCCTGTTTGGTGTCCGAGGGTAACTACCCGGTGTCATGCGCCATCGAGCCCGAGCTGTCGCCTGGCGCCTTCCGGATCGGCCCTGTAGTCCTAGCTCGGACACCGGGGAGCAAGTAACTCGCTGACCTTGCGTACAAGGCCCGCCGGTTCGGCGGGTGCGATCGTCTGCGGACGGTGTGGAGCGGAAGCCGGGTCCCGGGTCCCGGCCTCCGTGCTGTCGGCTGCCGATTGCCCCTGCGGCAACCCGGCCAGTTAACTCACACCCACAAGGCCGCCAAATAATGAGTGATGTTTTCGAAGAACATAGTGACTTTTGCCGACTAAATGATGGATTCCTGATATCATGCTGGGGAGGTGTGTGTTTTGGGAGGGTGAGTGAGTCAGTCGCCGCAGGGAGAGCGGGCGATCAGCGCGACCGCAGCGCGGAACAGCCTGTACTCGCTGGTCAAGCTCGTCGAAGAGGAGGGGCGCGCCACGGTGATCACCAAGCACAAGGTGCGCGCTCTGCTTGCTCCGCTGGACCGGTTCCCGGCAGCCCGGAAGGCCGATGTCTTCCCGGCCCACGTGCTGAGCTCGGCACAGAAAGACCTCGGTGACCTCGTGACGCTGGCAGCGCAGGGCAAACCGCAGGTCCTCCTTCGCAACACCACGCCGGTTGCGGTGCTGCTCCCCGCCGACCCTGCTTCAGGTGCCCTCTCATCCGACACGGCCGCGCACCCCGGCGCGGCGACCGCAGGAGGTGCGGTGAACAGCCAAGGCAACCAAGACCGCAGCAGGGCGCCGCGCAGGCTCGCCACGCTGGGCGACGCCATCGGTTCCGTACTCACCGACGGCCCGGTCGGCGGAGCCCGGTTCGGGCTGCCCGGCCTGGACGCCGCGACGGGCGGTCTGCAGCCGGGCCGGCTGACGCTCGTGGCGGCCGCCCCGAACGTCGGCGGGAGCCTGCTGGGCCTTGCCGCCGCACGGCAGACCGCGCTCGTCGACCGCCATACGGTCCTTTACGCGGCGTCCGGACCCAACAGGGACGACATCTTCCGCCGGATCATCTCCGCCGAGACCGGCGGCGACTACCCGCGCCTGAAGCAGGGCCGCCTCACCGAGCAGGAGCAGCAGGTCGCCCGGCAGTTGGTCCAGGCGGGCGATCTGCTGATGATCGATGACGGCACCAACCTGAGCGCCGAGGACATCGCGGAAACCGCGCCGCATATGGAGGGCCTGGCCCTCGTGATCGTGGACCGCCTCCAGGCCGCCCACAGCGCCCGCCTCCCGCTGTCCGGAGAGCGTCTCCCCGATGCCTCCCAGGTCCTGACCGGCCTCGCACGCACCCTGCATGTACCGGTCATCGCCGTCGTGGACAGCGACGACCCCGCGATCCTGGCACTCCTGGACGCCGACGTCGTCTTGACGCTTACCGCGGCCGCCGACCTGGGCAAGGTCCAAGTGACGGTCATTGAACGCGACTTCGGTACGATCGGCTCGGCATACCTGCAGCCCGACCTGCTCCACGCCCGCTTCCTCGACGCAGGAACCGGACCCACCGACCGCGCCCACAGCCCGGCAGGCCCAGGTCTCGCGCCCGGCACCGGCGGAACGGGAACCGCGGCGCTGGAACTGGCAGAAGCCGCCCTTCCCTACACATCCGGCGGACACCAGGGGATCCCCGCCGCCCTCACCCACGAGCTGGCGGCATGGCGCACGGCAGTCGCAGTCGGCGACCAGGACGCCCTCAAGGAGATCCTGCCGTCGCTGCTCCAGGCCGCCACAGCGGTATCGGAGATGCCGGATACTCACGAAGGGCACCGCCTCGCCGCCGCACTGCGGCTCTTCACCACGCCCATGTCCGCCGACACTGCCGGAAGCGCCGGTCAGGCCACTGCTGCCGGTGCCCCTGTGCACGCTCCGGCAGACAGCGGCCAGGGACAGGATGACGTAACGGAAGACGGCGAGGACGGTCTGGCGCCGGGGGACGAGGAGGACGAGCCCGAGGGCCACGTCTTCCCCGCCTTGAAGATCCTCAAAGACTCGGTCGGCCGCTCGAAGATGCACCCGATCCCCGTCATCCGCACCGAGGCCCGCGACAGCGCCCCGTGGACTCTGATCAGTGAGCACATGGACGGAGAGCCCCGCTGGGTTCACCCCGACGTCACCGCCACCCGTGTTCCCCACATCCGGGCGAGCGGAAAGCGCGCCCGGCGCGACCAACTCGACGTGCCCGACTCCTTCGGAGACGGCGTGCTGTGCCTGATCGACCGCAACGGCAGCTTCCCCTCCGCCTGTTCGGCCGTCCCCCTTGCCCCGAACAAGCTCCTGCACACCGGCTCGCTCGACGCGTACGACAAAGCCGGAGCCGGCATCTACCTCATCGACATCCCGGAGTGGAACCGCACCGACATGCCGCACCCCCTGGGGCGGATCATCGACCGACCCGACGAGAACGGCCGCGTCTGGGTCACCACCCCCCACATCAAGCAGCTGGAGAAACTCGTCCGGGCGGGCCACCTCGCCGCCATGCCGACGATTCACGACTCTTGGACCGGGAAGGCCAATGAGTCTCTCTTCAAGCCCTTCTACGAGGCCACCCGCAAGGCACGCACCGAGCTCGTCCAGGTCGGCGGCGCCCCCTACAAGGCGTACAAGACCCGGCTGTCCATCGCGCTGCGCCTGCTGTGGCCCAAGCGTCCCGCACAGAGGTCCCCGTTCTGGCGGCCGGACTGGCGCATGAGCATGGTCGCCGAGGCATCCGTCCGGCACTGGAGCGTGGCCTTCAGGGCTGTCCAGGAAGGCCACCAGCTCCTCGCGCTTCGCAACGTCGACGCGGCCGTCTTCTGGGCTTCCGACGGCACCGCGCCCGCCACCTACCGGATCGGGACCGGCTTCGGCGAAGTGAAGGCCAAGTTCGTCCAGCCCGGCGAGATCATCCCCGAAGGTGACGACTGATGGCTGGCCCCACCGGACGCGGCGACTCTCTGGGCGCAGCCCTCAACGACCTCCTGCGCTCCCAAGCCACCCCCCACCACCGGCTGTCGTCGTACAACGCCAAGCACTGGCACGCCCAGCTCAGCCAGCTCACCGCGACCCACCGCGGGCAGCAGGTCCTGGAGGACGCCGGTCTCCACGTGACGACCAAGACTCTGGTCAACTGGCTGTCCGACTCCGAGTACAACGTCCGCCGCAGCTACCTGGACATCATCCACACCGCGTACGAGAACGCCGCCATCGTTCCCGCCGAACCGATCCCCGACCACATCACGGACGGCCAGTACGCTATCAGCGGCATCGTCAAAACCGGGGACGACGAACGTACGCGCGGCACCCCGAACGCCGCGCCTCTGCGTATCGACGGCAGCCGGGGCAACTGGGACGCGATCGACGAACTCTGGCTCGCTGGCGAACTCACCGACGACGAGTTCGAGTACCACTTCATCGACGACGTCATCGTCGAGGACATCGGCGAAGGCACCGACGGATGGGAGTTCCCCGGCGCGTCGTACTCCGTCGAAGTCCGGTAGTAGCAGGCACGCAGCAGTCGAACCAGCCGTCGCAGCGCGGGAATCCACAGAATGAACCACCTCCTCAATGGCGGAACTCACCGCTGATCGCCGTGTACCCAGAGACGGCCGCGAACGCCGAGCAGCGTGTGACCGAGCTTCTCGGCGCCGCGGGCACGAGCCCGGCTGAGGTACACACCCTCATCGTGGCCATCCAGGCCCGCGCTGGTTCACGAACTGCTGCAGGTTCTGCTCGTTGCCGTCCGGCAGCCTCGAGGCCATGGCCTGGATCGACTTGCGGCGGCCGTCCAGCATTAAGCCCCGCAGGTAACAGTCACCCTTGGCCCGCTGGTCCTTGCGCGGCACCGACGCGAACACATCCGCCACGTACAACGCCAACTTCGCCCGGGCACGGTTCACTTCATGTGCGTCCATCCCCCCCCAACATGCCCAGGAACAGGCCGAACCCGAAGACCTATCGGAGTCCTACTAGTCTTCTGAGTCAGGAATCCTGTTCAGATGTGTAGGGTTGCCTGGTGGCACGTACTGGGCAGCCGAAGGCCGAGTTGATCCTGTCGGATGCGGAACGGGCTGCGCTGGCGGGATGGGTGCGGCGCCGTTCCACCCCGCAGGCGTGGGCTTTGCGGTGTCGGATCATCCTGGCCTGCGTTACAGGCGCGTCGAACAAAGACGTGGCCGCGCAGTTGGGCTCCACGCCGCATGCGGTGGACCGCTGGCGGAAGCGGTTCGTCGAGCACCGGATCGCCGGCCTGGGTGACGCGCCCGGGCGGCCCCCGGATGGTCACCGACGAGCAGGTCGCTGCGGTGGTGAAGCGGACGCTGGAGTCGACGCCGAAGAACCCCACGCACTGGTCGACGCGGGCCATGGCCCAGGAGATGGGCCTGTCGCAGTCGACCGTGTCACGGATCTGGCGGGCCTTCGGCCTGCAGCCGCACCGCACAGAGACCTTCAAGCTGTCCACGGACCCTTACTTCGTCGACGAGGTCCACGACGTCGTCGGCCTGTATCTGGACCCGCCCGAACGCGCTCTGGTGTTCTGCGTCGACGAAAAGTCGCAGATCCAGGCTCTGGACCGCTCCCAGCCGGTGCTGCCGATGATGCCCGGCGTCCCGCAGCGCCTCACCTACGACTACGTGCGCGCGGGCACCACCACGCTGTTCGCCGCTCTCGAGGTGACCACCGGCAAGGTGATCGGCTCCTTGCACCGCCGGCACCGGGCCGAGGAGTTCAAGAAGTTCCTGATCAAACTCGACCAGGAGATACCGGCAGACCTGGACGTGCACCTGGTGCTGGACAACTACGCCACCCACAAGACCCCGGCGATCAAGACCTGGCTGGTAGCTCATCCCCGCTTCTACCTGCACTTCACGCCCACCGGATCGTCCTGGCTCAATCTGGTGGAACGCTGGTTTGCAGAGCTGACGAGCAAGCAGATACGACGCGGGGTCCACAAGAGCGTCCAGGCGCTGGAGAAGGACATCCGCGCCTGGATCGCCGCATGGAACACCGACCCCAAGCCTTACGTCTGGACGAAGACCGCAGACGAGATCCTTGAACGCCTCGCCGGCTATCTGAATAGAATTTTTGACTCGGAAGACTAGTGTCCTGAGTCGGGAATTCGCTTCGTAAGTCAGTGCTGGTTCGGCATGATGGCCGGGTGGCGAGGACGGGACGGCCGAAGGCCGAGCTGGT